>DAMDEB010000135.1:1801-6605 GCA_032090075.1 Caproiciproducens sp. | reverse complement strand
TTTCCCCTCAAAAGCTGGCAGAACAGATTCTTGCTACTCCACAGAACCGAACCCAGCCCGACCAATGGGAATTCCAGATTCTTTGCCGTGTGCTGTGCAAGTACCATGTTATCTATGTTACGGACTCCGAGCAGCGGAAGACCATTGAAGATATGAAAATTGCATGGGCACCGGATGTTGACACTGCCCTGAAGGAAGCCAGACGCGTCAAAGGCGCGGACGCTCATCTGGTCGTGATTCCCAACGGAATCTCCGTTATGGTACGCGAATCAGTTTAATGACTTTACTATAAATATTTTTTGGGAGGAATTATCATGGAAAATTACAATCCTATAACACAGGAAATTCTCACTGAACTGGAAAAGGCGGCGCCCGGTCATGTCATAACCGGAGCGGATGTCAACCCCGACTACTCCCGCGACGAAATGCCTATTTACGGCACCCGTATGCCAGATGTCACCATCGATGTACAGAGCACCGAAGAGGTTGCCGCTGTCATGAAAATCTGCTATGAGCACAACATCCCTGTTACAACCCGCGGCGCCGGTACAGGGCTGGTGGGCGGTTGCACCCCCGTCTGCGGCGGAGTCGTGCTCTGTACCATGCGCATGAACAAGATCCTGTCTTACGACCTTGAAAACTTCGCAGTCACGGTACAATCTGGCGTGCTGCTGCAGCAGCTGGCTGAGGACGCGCTGAAACACGGCTGTATGTATCCGCCGGATCCAGGTGAGAAAATGGCAACCCTTGGCGGCAATGTGGCCACAAATGCAGGCGGTATGCGTGCGGTAAAGTATGGTGCTACACGCGACTATGTCCGCGCCATGACCGTCGTACTCCCAACCGGTGAAATCACCCACTTCGGCGGTACAGTTTCCAAGACGAGTTCCGGTTACAGTCTTATTAACCTGATGATCGGCTCCGAGGGCACGCTGGGCATCATCACAGAGCTGACTCTTAAGCTCATCCCTGCCCCACAGGCCACCATTAGTCTGATGGCTCCGTTCGAGGATTTGGCGGTCTGTATCTCTGCCGTGCCAAAGTTCTTTATGAAGCATTTCCGTCCGCAGGCTCTGGAGTTCTTTGAGAAAGAGATTCTGATTTCGTCCGAAGAGTATCTGGGCAAGCAGGTCTTCCCGCGTAAGATCGACGGCACGGATGTTGGTGCCTACCTGCTGGTAACTTTTGACGGCGAGTCAATGGATGAGCTGAACTCAATTGTGGAGAGCGCATCCGAGATGCTGCTGGAAGAAGGAGCACTGGATGTTCTTGTAGCTGACACAGCGCCAAAGCTGAAAGACATTTGGGCGACCCGTTCCTCTTTCCTGGAGGGCATTGAAGAGCAGACCAAGTTGCTGGACGAGTGCGACGTGGTCGTGCCGGTGAACAAAATTGCGCCTTATGTCGAGTATGTCAATGAAATCAAGCAGAATTATGACTTTGAGGTAAAGTATTTCGGCCACGCTGGCGACGGTAACCTACATATCTACACCTGTTCCACGGAAATGGAGGAAGCGGAATTTAAGAAACAAGTCGACCAGTTCCTTAGCACTCTCTATCAAAAAACAATTGAGTTAGGCGGTCAGATCTCCGGCGAGCACGGTATTGGCTATGGTAAAGTGCATTTCCTAGAAAATGCGCTGGGTCCGGTGAATATGAATCTGATGCGTGGTATTAAAAAGGCATTTGACCCGAAGTTAATTTTAAATCCCGGTAAGGTTTGCATGAGTCTCATGAAAAAGTGAGAATAGTTTTAAAGGAGAGATGATATGAACATTCTCGTATGTGTCAAGCAGGTACCGGACACAAATGAAATTAAGATCGATCCGGTAACGAACACCCTGGTGCGCGACGGTGTGCCAAGTATTGTTAACCCATTTGACGGCTACGCACTGGAAGCAGCCGCCCGTATTAGAGATGATGTTCCGGACACCAAGATTGTAGTGCTTTCCATGGGCCCGCAGCAGGCGGAAAACGCATTGCGGGAGTGCTTGGCTATTGCAGCTGACAAAGCTTATTTGGTGACGGATCGCGCATTCGGCGGTTCTGACACACTGGCTACCAGTTATATACTGAGCAAGTCAATTGCGAAAGTGGAAGAACTGGAAGGTGCTAAATTTGATGCGGTCTTCTGCGGCAAGCAGGCGATTGATGGAGATACCGCGCAGGTTGGCCCTGAAATTGCAGAACACCTGGGTTATCCACAGGTAACGTACGCGCTTGAAGTAAAACCAGCAGCCGACGGTCTTCATGTCTACCGCGAGGCGGAAGACGGCAAGGAAGTCATTGGCGTACAGTTACCCTGCCTAGTAACCTTTACTAAGCCTTCTTTTGATCCCCGTTTTCCAACCATAAAACGCAAAATGGCGGCACGCAAGGCGCAGATTGCTCAACTCACCGCAGCGGAGCTGACAAACATCGATCTGGCACATGCCGGGCTAAAGGGGTCCCCCACAAGAGTAAAACGCACGTATGTGCCGCCGCGCAAAGAAGCCGGTGTTGTGGTCAAAGAAGAAACCACCGAAGCGTCCGCTCAGAAGCTGTATGAGCTGCTGAACAAAGCGCACGTGATTTGAAAGAGAGGCATCGGAAATGGAAACCAAAACCAAAGACCTTTGGGTGTTGTTGGAGACCAACGAGGATGGCACTGCAAAGAATGTTGGAATTGAATTATTGAATCCTGGCCGTCGTCTGGCTAACAAACAGGGCGGCAAGCTGATATCTGTTGTCATCGGTTGCCACACAGACGCAGCCGTGCAGGAAGCAAGCACACACGGAGCTGATCAGGTTATTGTGGTGGACAGCGAAGAATTTAAGCGATATACTACGGACGCTTATACCGCCGCACTGGCACATGTGCTTGAAAAATACGCGCCTACGAGCATGCTGATCGGTGCTACCCCGAACGGCCGTGATCTTGGGCCGCGCCTGTCCTGTCGTCTTGGCACCGGCCTTACAGCTGACTGCACCGCGTTGGACATTGACGAAGCCAGTGGCAACATCGAATGGACTCGCCCGGCTTTCGGCGGCAACCTGATGGCGGTTATTCTTTGTCCGGATCATCGCCCGCAACTTGGTACAGTGCGTCCAGGAGTCTTTAAGAAACCCGACATCTGTGAAGACAGGGCTGAGGTCATACGCGAAAACTTCCATGTGCCTGCGAACCAGATTCGCACCACTCTGCTGGAAACCATCCGCGAGGCTGCAGGAGAGATCGTCGATCTTGAAGGCGCAGACATCATCGTCTCAGGTGGCCGCGGTGTCGGCGGTGTGGAAGGCTTTAAGGTCATTCGTGAGCTGGCAGATGTGCTGGGCGCCACCGTTGGTGCATCCCGTGCGGCGGTAGACGAGGGTTGGATTACCCATTCCCATCAAGTTGGTCAGACCGGAAAAACCGTCGGGCCAAAGCTGTACATTGCCTGCGGTATTTCGGGCGCTATCCAACATCTGGCCGGTATGAGCTCGTCTGATGTGATTGTGGCAATCAACAAGGACTTTGATGCCCCAATTTTCGGTATTGCGGACTACGGTTTTGTGGGCAATCTTTTTGATATAGTTCCTGCACTAACTGCAGAAATTAAAAAGGCAAAAGCCTGATACTTATTAAACAAGAAAAGGGGACTTCCAACATGGATTTTAAGTTTACCAGTGAAGAACAGGATATCCTAGATATGCTACATGATTTCTGCGTAAAGTCCGTTGCACCGCTGGCCGCGGAGATTGACGAGCAGGAACAATTCCCTGAGAAAACATGGCATCAGCTTGCCGATATGGGCATAATGGGTATGGCTTACCCGGAAGAAGTGGGTGGAGCCGGCCTGAGCTATCTTTCCTATATCGCTGCGGTGGAAGAAATTTCAAAACACTGTGCCGCCACCAGCACCATGTTCTCCGCACACGCCTCTCTGTGTGCCTGGCCAATCTCCGCCTTCGGCACGGAGGAACAGAAGAAAAAGTATCTGCCCGACCTGTGCTCCGGCGAAAAACTTGGCGCCTTTGCTTTGACAGAGCCCGGCGCTGGAACCGACGCCGCCATGCAGCGTACGGTTGCTGAGGACAAGGGCGACTATTGGCTTCTCAACGGTTCCAAAATTTTCATCACCAATGCCGGTTATGCATCCGTCTTTGTCATCTTCGCAATGACGGATAAAACTCAAGGCACCAAGGGCATCTCCGCTTTTATTGTTGAGAAGAACACTCCCGGCTTTCGCATTGGTTCCCATGAAAAGAAAATGGGAATCCGCGGTTCTTCCACATGTGAGCTGATTTTTGAAGACTGCAGGATTCCAAAGGAGAACCTGCTGGGCGAAATTTGCAAGGGCTTCAAAGTTGCCATGATGACACTGGACGGCGGCCGTATTGGAATCGCCGCACAGGCTGTTGGCATTGCTCAGGGATGCATTGATCAGACCATCCCCTACATTACCCAGCGTGTACAGTTTGGCAAACGTATCAGCCAGTTCCAGAACACGCAGTTTGAAATGGCTAATATGCAGACGCATGTTGACGCGGCCCGTCTGTTAACGTACCGCGCGGCACAGGCCAAGCAAGACGGCGAGAGATATTCCCACCTTGCCGCAATGGCGAAGCTCTTAGCGGCCGAAACCGCCAGTGATGTGACCCGTCGGTGCCTACAACTGATCGGCGGCTATGGTTACACTCGTGAATATCCGTTTGAGCGTATGATGCGCGATGCAAAAATCACTGAGATTTATGAAGGAACCAGCGAAGTGCAGCGCATGGTCATCTCGGGTTGGATGGGTGTAAAATAAATCATCTTAATTATACATATCTGCAGTAAACC
>DAMDEB010000135.1:0-1791 GCA_032090075.1 Caproiciproducens sp. | reverse complement strand
GGTTTACTGTTTTTGCAGCCAGTTTACGGTGCACTTGTTTAAAATGTTCAAAGATGTTACAATATAGTTTCATAGCAATCTATAAAGATTAATTTAAAAATGAACACTGCGGGTTCTCTGATAGAACCATCTCAAGGTGATTTTTCGGTAGAGAATAGCAGGTGCAGCAGCTTTGCTGCAGGGAGATATTTCTATGGATGCAACAGCGAAGAAAAGTGAAAAAACCTATGAGCGGGTGATCAATTACGTTAAGGACGAGATTTGGCGTGGAAACCTTAAAAGAGGAGAACGCCTGCCTTCAGAGCGGGATCTGGCTGAACTGCTTGGAGTAAGCCGCAACTCTGTCCGCGAAGCGATGCGTACACTAAGTCTGATGGGTTTCATCTCCAGCATACACGGCGGAGGTAATTTTATATCATGCGACCTGGAACAGAATCTAAGCGAAACGCTTCGGATAATGATGATGATGGGTGAAACCAACTATCTGCAGGTGAGCCAGCTGCGCAGGGGACTGGAATCTGAGATGGCACGGCTGGCAGCCAGTCGCATTCTACCTCGGCAAACGGCTAAACTGGCGGATTTGGTAAACCAGATGCGCGCAGAACCAGACGCCGAAAAAGGTTCCCTGCTTGACCAAAAATTTCACATACTTCTCTGTGAAATTGCCGGAAACAAGCTGATCTATGCGCTTTTTATGGCTATGCTTTCAACCATCAATGATTTCATCACTATCATGTACGGGCGCATTGTGCAGGATGACGCACAGGCGGAGGAGTTATATACTGCACATGAAAAGTTGGTGGATGCCTTAAGCCGTAACGATGAAGATGGCGCGGTTCGTGCGATTCAATACCATTTTGAAGTCGTGGACGCTTCGATCAAACGCTCGTAGATCCTACTCTTTCACAAACTCGAAAGAACTTGCCGTAACCACGAGCAAGAATGATGAGACCTTACGCTTACACTTATGCCATGTAGGAACTGTCCGAGAAAATTTCTACGGAGATTTGCGAGAAAGGATACGGAAATTGTCTGCTGACCGAAGATCAGAAAGCAAAAATCCGGGAGAAATCAGAGATTCTTGTCGGATTGAGCACGTATTTGGAAACATTACAGGAAATACGTACGGTATTATTTTTTGTGGGATTTTGATGTGCATATAATTTTAGACAACATATTTTGAGCAGATGAACTTTCATCAGTAGAAATTGATGAAAGTTCATCTGCTTTTTGCTTTTAACAGAATAATCTATAACACAACAAACTTAAAGACTGCAAAGATATTTTGAAAGATGGTAATGACCGGTGCTGCCATTTTGTTGGAGTAACAGATTGAGGGAAATGCCATAAAGAACTTTTCTTGTAATGTCCATATTTACTGGCTCAGTTCACTGGTTAAAGTTTACAGGGGATCTGTTTACCACTTGCTATGCTGCATTTGAACGATTAGCGCGAACAAATTCATCTTAAAGATGGAGTTTAGATAATCTTGCTTTGGTGGAGAAGAACCAAGTGTCACTCTGTCATTCACAGCCACCCGAAAGGAGATTTTATCAGCATGAACAGAGATTTTCACCAATCAAAATATTCGATGTCAAGCTATAATTCTATTTTGTAATCCGTGTGAAGTTTATTTCTTATTACTTTGCACTCATATGGAACAACATAAAGTCGATAGTTATTCGTGGATATATTCCTTAATGAATAATAGAGATATAAAACCATAATAATTGTAAAAATTTGGATAGGCTACAATAAACTAGACAGATTTTTTAAGGGCATGTAAAATAA
>DAMDEB010000134.1:7215-9763 GCA_032090075.1 Caproiciproducens sp. | reverse complement strand
CCATATACGGCATCGATGATGAACATTACGATGATGAACACCAGCGCTGCCATGGAAATGATGAATGCTGTTTTACTTGACATAATTTTTACCTCCTAAAAAATGATATTAAAAAAGCACCCTTTTGTGAACCGCCCCAAGGGGAATAGACACAGAAGAGAAAAGCAGGTCGTAGAATATCTTTGATTTACGCCAGCTGACACCGTTTTTCAAATGGTGTCAGCTGGTATTTCATTTGAAAACGTTCATAATTATAAAAATGGATGTAGTCATCAATCAGTTCCTGCGCCTGCGCAAAGGTCTGAATCTTCTGCCGATAGATACACTCTGTTTTCAGAATGGAGAAGAAATTTTCAGCCAAAGCATTGTCATAAGGGTTCCCACGTCTTGACATCGAAGGCGTAATGCCATATTCTTTAGTCAGGTTGAAATATGCTTGTGAGGTGTATTGAAATCCTTGGTCGCTGTGGAGGTGCAACTCCCCGGCGACCTTTTCATCGTCCATAGCAGAACGAACAGTATCCAAAACCAGTGAAGTCGTCTGTGTTTGGCTGGTTTTGTAAGCGACAATGCTGTTGTCAAACAAGTCCCGGATTACAGAAAGGTACAAAAAGCCTTCTTGTGTAGGGATGTAAGAGATATCCGTTACCCACTTGCAGTTCGGCTGTTCCGCACTGAAATTGCGATTTAGTACATTCGCATAACGGTGCAGCTGTTCACCGCATGGGTGATACTTTTTTCTGCGTATTTCGCTTAAAAGATTGTATTTGTTCATGATTCGTAAGACTGTTTTAGGATTGCAATACACCTGCTTCTTTCGGGCCAACCACAGATAGATGTAGCGATAGCCATGAATTCTTCCTCTTTCTGACTGGCATTCTCGAATGAGTTCTGCAAGCGGCAGGTCTTTGTCTGGCTGATCTTTCCGGCGAAGATAGCCGTAATATCCGCTGCGCGATACCCCCAAAAAGCGACACATTTCCTGGACAGAATAGCGATTGGCACATTTTTGAATAATCCGGTACTTTAAGATGGGCTTCACTTCCTTCCAACGGCTGAGAGAAAATTTCGCAGTAACTCATTTTCCATTCGCAGGCGTTTGATGATTTGTTCTTGTGTTTCCGGTTTCACTTTGGGCCGACCTTTGGGTAATGGTGCTGCTTGGCGCAGTTCTACTTCTTTACGCAATCCGCACCAACTTTGGATTGCATACCGGCTGATGCCGTATTCTCTGCTCAATCCCTTTATACTTTCCCCACTTTGATATGCCGCAATGATCTCGTCTTTCATGCTTTGATTGTACCTTCGCATTCCCTTTTTTCCTGACATAGCAAAACCTCCAATCGTAGTTTCATTCTACGACTGGAGGCTTTTTCTTTCAATGTCTGCTTTCCTTGGTTCAGGTCACTTGTGGGTGCTTCTTTTTATTTGGAGGTATTGTGGTGAGAACCCCGCGGTGCAGACTGTGGAGGAAGCGAGATGGTTGGTTTCCGTCATAAAACAGGGCTTTTCGCGGGACGCGCACTGTGTATGGCACTACCTTCGAATCCCCGATGGTTCACAAAAATAAAGCAAAAAAGTCCTCATGGCTGCTGGATTTTCCAGTATGTCATGCGGGTTTTCATTTTATTTCAAAATCGTTGAAAAATGTTAGTAGTTGTGGCGGTTACTACCGTTTTAGGGTATCATTTCAATTGATTTTGAAAGTTTTTTGGCTGATTGGAGAATGTAACTTTCAATATCCACAAAATATTCAGCATGACCCATCATAGCAATAAAATCTTCCCCGCTGACATTGGCTGTTTCATCATCGGTGCAAAGGTTCGACGCGTTGCGTGTGGATTTAGCTCTCGAATACCGTTTTTTTCAATGCAGGAAAATAACAATATTTGCGGAAGATGCAACTTGAGTAGGGAGTGCCTTCCGGCCGACAGAAAATTGTTTCCCTGTTCTTAGCTTGCCACTCATTTAGAATTGCCTTAATCTTATGATGCACCGCAACAGCCTTATTTGCTGCGGCTTTGTGGATAGTAGAGGATATCAGCGGTGCGGATGTAAGCCCATATCGTTATGAAATCAATTTCCTCCGGAAACCATTGTACCTATCGAAGTTATGCACAAAAACTAAGGAGGCCAACCATGAAAACAATATCAAAAATCTTTGCAGCCCTCGCAATCACTGCCTTTGCAGGGATGTTTTTTACTACCGGTACAAGTGATGCAGACACGATCACGCCCACACGGCTTACATATCATTGCGCTGCCTCTCAAAATGTAGTGCAAATTGAAGCTCGAGCTGTTCCCCGTCAAGGCGGTATCTTTTTGCAAGTTCCGGCCCGCAGCTGTTTGAACCGATACCGCTTTGCGCACCGTCTACACAAAGCACAGTGCATCCACAGGAATTCAGTTCAAAATTATGTGCCTTCTGTTCCAATTCCTCCTGTGTGTAATGTGAAGCGTTAAAGCAAAACTCTTTTCCCGTTACAACAGCTGAATTCTTACCATTATTTAGCTTCAAATAGGAGCAGTCGAAATGGGAGCCATTCTC
>DAMDEB010000134.1:0-7161 GCA_032090075.1 Caproiciproducens sp. | reverse complement strand
ACGAATATAATCAGTAAATAACCCTGAAACAGTGTTTTTAAAAAATCCCATCCAGCAGGCTTGGTGTTTATCCACATAGCTTTCATCCGGCCCATACCCTACATATTCTGCGTTTTCATAGTCCTGTGGCAGGAAAATCCTGACACCGAATCGTGGCAGAAAAGGATATTTAGAATCTTTTTCTGCTTGTAGACTTACATTTACTGTACCGTCTTCGCAAACCTCATACCGTGCACGCACTGTTAAGATACGCTGCAGATACAGCGGTGCAAGGGAAAGTAGGCAGTTGACGATAACACAGTCTTTTTTATGTTCCGTGCTGATTTCGTATACGCGTACTGTTGCGCGGTTAAAGCCTGCCTCTTTCCATTGACGCTCGACTCCCCGGTCGTTATCTGTAGGGGCACGCCAAATATTGTATTCCATGGGTTTCACAAAAAGCTTGTGGTCATTAAATGTCAGGTCGGTGAACACACCCTTTAGTTTTGAAAATCGGTAAGCAAAAGTGCCGCCAGCCAGCAAGATTTCTGTTTCTGTCTCCTGCACGGAAATTCCTCCTGCCCTTTCCGTTACAGGGAACTTTGAAACATATTCTCCTCCCAAAACGAACTGGTCAAAGCCAAGCTTCATGTCCTTTGGTATGAACGGATGAGGATTTTTTTGTAGGGTGGTAAATTTTATCAGCGAAAGTCCTTCCGCTGGAACCGTGACCGGCAGTTTCACTTCACAACTTTGCCGCGGCTGAAGATGAATTTCTTTCAGAATACCTGAGCTAATTATCGTTTCCGCACCGTTTTTACAGTTTGTGACCTCATAGTGTATTACATACTCCTGTAAATTAATAAAATCAAGACAATTTTTTACTGTAAAGCGATTTGTTCCTGCAACACGCAAAATGTGTACCGGGCGCAGTACGTTTTTGTATTCCCGCAGGCTGGAGGAAAACTCGCGGTCAGGAGGTACAAGACCATCCACACAAAAATTGCCAAAATTGGGGAAATCACCGAAATCGCCGCCGTACAGAAAACGCTTTTTACCTTCTTTTGTCAGGCCATCCTGTACCGCGTGGTCGCACCATTCCCATACAAATCCGCCCGTAAAGCTGGGATAGCGGTAGACCAGGTTGAAATATTCGTCCAAATCACCGGGGCTGTTACCCATTGCATGAGAAAATTCACAAAGTAAATAAGGCTTTGTCCGGGATGCCTGCAAGCTTTTTTCGATTTGCTCACTAGCAGGGTACATATGGCTTTCTACGTCGATGTTTGACATATCCCGGTCGGGATTCTGTGTGCAGCCTTCGTAGTGCACCAGGCGGGTTGGGTCGTAATCCTTGACCCATTTGGCAGCTGCAATGAAATTTTCGCCGTAGCCGGCTTCATTACCCAGTGACCAAAAAATGACACTTGGCCTGTTTTTGTCTCGAAAGACATTACGCTGTACGCGGTCAAGTGTAGCAGCGGCAAAACGTGCATCGTCCGCCAGTGTATTGATGTTCTTATAATTTTCGGGATATTCGCAAGCACTTCCGTGAGATTCCACATCTGATTCCGAAATCAAATAAAAACCGTATTCGTCGCAAAGCTTCGGAAACAGCGGAGCATTCGGGTAATGGCTGGTGCGTATCGCATTGATATTTGCCTGTTTCATCAGCCGCAGGTCGGCAAGCATTTGTTCACGCGAAACCGTGTAGCCGGTAACGGGGTCACTGTCGTGACGGTTCACACCCTTCAACTTAATCGGCGTGCCGTTCACATAAAGCACCGCATTCTCTGTCTTGATTTCCCGCACACCCACACGCTCGGCAATGGCTTCGCCCTGCGTCTCTAAAATCAATGTATAAAGATACGGATTTTCCGCGTTCCAAAAAACAGGATCATTAAGCATAAATTGAATTTCATCCTGCACGCAGCTGGACTGCAGCAGAGTTCCGTCTGCATCCAGCAGGCGGCAGGTCACCGACTGCGGCTGTGAATAAAAATCAAACTTTACTGAAATCTCAGCTGTATTTTCATTTATCCTTGTATCCACCGTGTAATCGCGTAGGTGCTCCTGTGGACGGTGCAGCAAATAAACGTCACGGAAAATTCCTGACATACGCAGCTTATCCTGGTCTTCCAAATAGGAGCCGGCGCACCATTTGAGCACCACGACGCAGAGCTCGTTTTCTCCTTCGAGGATAAAATCGGTCACATCGAATTCGCTGGTGCAGTGGGAAACCGTATCATAACCGACAAAGCTGCCGTTTACCCAAAGGTACAGGCAGGAATCCACACCCTCAAAATTCAGGTAATGACGCATGCCTGCTTTCTCTTTTTGAAGATAAAAGCTTGTACGATACAGGCCACAGGGATTTTCCAGCGGGACATACGGCGGGTCGAACGGGAACGGGTATTGGTAGTTCGTGTACTGATGATGGTCGTAACCGAACATTTGCCAAACCGAAGGTACAGGCAGTTCGTCCATCTTACTGTCATCATATTGCGGAAGGAGCATTTCCTCCTTCATTTCGTACTGGCTGGAAAAATACGAAAATTTCCAGTTCCCATTTAAAAGAGTTATGCGATCGGACTCCTCTCTCTGCCGGGAAATCGCGTTTTCTGCTGTAGAAAACGGAATATAGTAAGCTCGGCCTGCCTGCGTATTCACATGGGTAATAGCCGGGTCAGAAAAATACGATTTAAGGTTCATCATGTTGCCTCCTGTCATGATTAAAAGAACAGTTTAAAAGTCTTTAATTCGAATGGCTTCCATACCGTATGCAGGGTATCGGCTAAAACAGGGGACCCGGTGGACTCCTCCAGAAGATTGCACTCCTGGAATCTGCTTACAGGAAAATCCGAAGAAAGTGTAACGGCATGGGTGCCACCACGGCATTCGTGCAAACGAATGATCAGACAATTGTCATCTTCCGCTTTTTTCACTGCATCCACACACACGGCGCCGGAATCTGCTTTGATCAGCCGGCGACCGGACAAAAGGGAAGCACCTTCGGCATAATGAATAACCAAATTGAGCGCGGCAGCTTCTTCAATCGTGTTTCCCTGTGTTACGGAACCCGCATGCGGCAGCAGGGAATAGGTAAAGTGATGAAGTCCCATGTCTGCTTCGGTGTCCGGATTTTTACTGCTCTTAAGCAGCGAAAGCTTCAGAATATGGTCTTTTGCGCTGTAGCCGTACTTGCAGTTGTTCAACAGGCTGACACCATAATTTTCCTCCGACAGATCGGCCCATTTATGTCCAACCACCTCGAAGCGCGCGTAATCCCAGCTGGTATTGAAATGAGTCGGGCGCTCCACATGACCAAACTGGATTTCATACGTCGCTTTTGTGCTGCGGATTGCGGTTTCAAATGCCGCTTTGAGCAAACGGTGCGTTTCGTGCCAATCCACCTGAGTTTTGAAATCAATGCGCCGGCTGTCGCGGTACACAATTAAATCCTGCGTGATTTTCGACTGATTGTAGCAGTAGCAAAAACGCACCGTAGCTTTCAGTGGACCGCACTCCAAAACTTGTGGCTGTTCTGCCAGCTTGGGGTATTCTCTTTTTTGCATATAGAAAATATCGATATCCCACGCATCAAAATTCATGGGTTTATCCTCAAAAATCTCCAGTGCATTGCCAACGCCGTTTTCTGCCAGCGCATCACGCTGGTTTTCTTTATCGAAAATCCGGCACAATTGTCCCTGCTCATTCCACACAATGGTATAGAATGGAGTTTCCATACTGTGCTCGGAAAGGTCAATCTGGAATGAGGATGCTCCCTCGTCCGCCAACGTGCCGGGACGGAAAGTCAGCGTTTTCATACTGA
The DNA here is from genome assembly GCA_032090075.1 of Caproiciproducens sp. Classification (GTDB taxonomy): domain Bacteria; phylum Bacillota; class Clostridia; order Oscillospirales; family Acutalibacteraceae; genus Caproiciproducens. The sequence continues at coordinate 3,350 of DAMDEB010000134.1, read as the reverse complement.
GCGGTTCCATTGCAACCTGCACATAGCAGCCATCCTGCGTTTTTTGCACGGGTAAAACTGTACCGTCCTGCGCAAGGAAGACGCCGTCTTCCTTTAAAGGCAGAAACACACAATCTGTGCGTGCAAAGCTGCTGAAGTGGTACAAAGTGACCGCGCCGTCCTGCGGGTGAATCAAACTCTTCAGTGCGGTTTTGCGCACTGCGTCGGCGGAGTCACTTATCTGTTGGTATTCTTTGCGGGAATCTTCGTAAACCTCATGGATTGAGGAACCCGGAATAATGTCATGAAATTGGTTGCGCAAGACTACTTCCCATGCATTGTACAAGGCCGCAGAATCATAATTTCCACCCTCAAGCGCCGCCATACTCGACAGCCATTCTGTTTCTGCCAGTTTGTATTCCATCCGGCGATTCCACTTTTTATTGCGCGCCTGCGTAGTGTAAGTACCGCGGTGGTATTCCAGGTACAGTTCGCCGTCCCAAGTGTGAACATAACGATCCGTATGGTTCACGCGCTGATGCATACGTTCCAAAAAATCGCCCGCCTTGGTAGTCCTTACATTCGGCAGGCCCGGCAGCCGATCCATTGCGCGGCGCATCTTAAGCATATTGCGGTTTACTCCGCCGCCTCCGTCACCAAACCCGTAGGAAATCAGGGTTTCGTTACTCAGATCTTTATCATGGAATTTTTTCCAACTGCCCATCACACTGGAAGGGCTGATCATTCCGTTATAGGTGGAATAGCGGTCATCCACGCTTCGTCCCTCTCCGGGGGTAGTAATGAAGTACGTCAGAATCTCACTGCCATCTATCCCGCGCCAGCGGAATAGATCATCCGGCATGGTATTGTACTGGTTCCAACTGATTTTAGTCGTCACAAAGGTTTTAATACCGCATTGCTTCATGATTTGCGGCAGTGCCCAGCTGTAACCGAACACATCGGGAAGCCAGAGGTAGCTGCAGGTTTGCCCGAACTCTTTCTGAAAAAACCGGATGCCGTGCAAGAATTGACGAACCAGCGCCTCTCCGGAGGTAATATTGCAGTCCGCTTCCAACCACATGCCGCCGTCCGTTTCCCACTTACCCTGGGCGACCTTCTGTTTAATCTGTTCGTACAGTTCGGGGCAGTCGCTTTTCAGATACTGGTAAAGCTGTGGCTGCGTCTGCAAAAAGATATATTCGTCAAATTCAGCCATTAGATTCAACACAGTGGAAAAAGAGCGCATCGCTTTTTCGCGCGTGTGCTTCAGCCGCCATAGCCAAGCTACGTCGATATGAGTATGACCCACACAGCTTACGGTGATTTTACTGTTCTTCTGCATCGCGTCCAGTTTCGTATTCAGGCAAGCCAGCGCGTCGCCGATGGTTGCGTGAAATTTATCTTCGTCCCAGTTGATATATAGAAGCGCCGAGTCCAGTGCTTCTGTCAGTTCATAGCGTTCAGCACTTTCTTCCGGCAGCAGCTTCAAAGTTTTACAGATTGCCTTGGCATAATAATAGAAATCATCCGTTGCACCGTGCAGATATCCCACCTGGACGCACCGAATCTGGTGCTCCTGTTCCCGCTTTGGTCCACCGCCTTCCAGACCGGACCAAAGTAAAAAAGTCAGCTCGACCGTCTGTCCTGCAAATTTTCGAAGCATTACCTCTTTGTGATTGCTGTCCACACCCTGATAAGGGTGGCCGTTTACATACAGCATGGATTCGAATCCACTGTTGCCGCCATCACCGGTTTTGCCGAAGTCGAACAGGCCGACTACTTCACAGCCCTCACGCAGTGGTGGTATTGAAATGGTTTTCCGTATCCAGAGGTAACGGTCCCGTCCTTTAAAAGCATCCCCAGTGCGCAGCTGCAATCCCTGAACCTTTTCCGGAATTATCCGGTGCACTTCGTCTGCAGGTGTATTATCTTCCATTGCATCAACCGGCGTGAGGTTCTGCATTTCCACAAAGCGAAAACGCTCCAGTTCCCTCATGCGCCGTTCCATTTTCTCCAAAGTAAAAAATCTGTCTTCCATAGGTTTTTCTCTTTTCTTTTATTTAATTAAATTCGATATGTCGCCATTCCTGTGTCTTCGTATCAAACGAAGCGCTCAGGGATACGGTTCATTTCCAAAGAGATATCGTTTATGATGCCGATAAAGTCCTCGTCCACCGTATTATTGATTCGTTCGTATTTCTATTCTAAAATAAATTCAACTTGTTGGGTGCTCTTTTTTTTGTTCCGCCAACTGATGGACATACTTTCTGGGCGTGGTTGATTCAATGCGTAAAAAGGCCCGTTTAAAAGTAGATTCGTTTTCATATCCTGTTTTTTGCGCTACAAACAGAACGTCCGTTTCCCCGGCGTCAAAGTATTCTTTTGCTCGGTGAATCCGGAGCAAGTGCAGATAATCAATATAATTAACTTTAAATGTGTTTTTAAAGATTTTAGAAACAGAGGGCACGGAAATACCGAACTGATCGGCAATTACCTGTTGAGACAAACTGGAGTCGCAGCAATTAGCTTCTACATAATCCAAAATTCTCCGCCCGTTTTCCATGGTGGGTTCGCTGTTAAAATAATCGACTCGGCCACAGAGCACCTTTACAAAGCCAAAGAGGAAATCCCACGCCCAAGTATAATCCTCAGAAGACAGAGTTCTGGCAAACTCCTTCCCAGCATCGGCAAAATCAAGCTCCATTTCTTCAGCAATACGAATGAGTGTTTCAAAAATCATGGTGGTAACGCGGTTGTTCCCTTCCAATGTCAGACGGCGCCTCAGATTTTCACTTTCCAATTCGCGAATTATTTTTAAAGACACCTTTTCATTGCCTGATTTAATATGATTGATCAATTGCATCTGCCAGTCGAGGGGATAATAATACTGAATTTCAGGGGAATTTAACACAGTCATATCAGATGGAAGCTTGGATTTTTCCTTAGCATTTTGATAAGATTTGCTAATTCCTACGAACCCCTTTTCAAGCGTCCCGACAAAAATATATGCCTTATCATGGAAAGTAGTCTCCATAAAATCAGGAACGGCAAAGCCGCGGTCTCCCGCGTCTGCATTCTTCGGGAATGTACAAATCAGAACAGTACTGGCCGAATCCAAAACATTCAGTAGTAAATGAGACCCCGTATTCGTCTAAAAGCTCCCGAATCCGAATGTTGACCATGGCGCGGGAACTGTCAGGGGTTGATTCCTGATGCCGAATCAGAAATGCTTGATAATACATATCTTCTTGAAAATCCAGCTCGAAACGGCTCAATCTTTCCTGTATTTTTTCGGAATCGAACGATCCCCAAAGTAAATTTATTATGAAATTATTGCGGGCGTCGTCAAAATATTGTTGAGAAAGCTGTTG
>DAMDEB010000133.1:7403-9772 GCA_032090075.1 Caproiciproducens sp. | reverse complement strand
GACTGCGCAGCCAGTTTAACAGTCACGGATTTCGCCAGATCATAGGCTCTTTGAAGGTATTTCATGTTGGAGGTGGCGTCGTAGGCAGCCATCATCGCTTCGCACAGGTGCATATTCGAATTTTGCCCGCGATAAGGAGATACCACCGACCAATCGGCGTTTATTTCGTCCTTGTATAGTCTGTATCGGGGTTCCCAGAAATGCTCTTCCAACACGTTATAAGTATATTCGATAATTTCAGTGCCCAGAGGTATCCCTGCTTGAGCAGCCCTTGCAGCTGCCAGCAGAACGAAGGCATGGCCATATGCGAATTTGGTGGGGTCTTCTACACTTTGATCTCTAAGAATCCAATAATAACCGCCATTATTATGATCCAAATGTTTTTTTTGAAGAAAACTGAGTCCCTGCAGTAGTGCACGGATATACCACTCGGGCTGATTTCCCAATATTGTGCCAACACTGAAATCGTAAATAAAACGTGTGGTGCTTATCAGATGTTTGGTATTGTAATCGCAAATAGTTCCGTCATCCAGAAAACAGTTATAATAGCCTTCGTTTTTATCATCTATGCACCGGGGGTAATAAAAGTTCAGAATGGTGAATATATGGATTTTCAGCCATTCCGGGCTTTGAAAGCAGGAACTGCTCAACGTTTCGGTGTTCATACGCTCCCTCCTTTTTTACGATTGCATGGAGGCACCGCCGTCCACATGAAGAACCTGACCCGTTACATAAGAGGAATCGCCGGACGCAAGATAAACATATGTGGGGGCCAGCTCCCATGGCTGCCCGGACCTTTTCATGGGGGTATCCGAACCCAGAGTCGTGACATAGTCCGCTGGCCAGCTTGCCGGCTGAAGCGGTGTCCAGACGGGACCGGGTGCCACTGCGTTGACACGGATTCCTTTTGACACAAGAGAATGTGCCATCGCGCGCGTAAAACTGACAATCGCGCCCTTTGTGCTGGAATAATCAATCAGCAGATCGTTCCCAATGTATGCGTTGATGGAAGTGGTGTTAATAACGGTGCTTCCGCTTCTCAGATGTGGCAGTGCGGCTTTTGTCATATAGAACATCGCAAACATGTTGACCTGGAAGGTTAGTTCAAGCTGTTCAGCAGATATATCTTCAATACTATTCTGCGGAAACTGTACACCTGCATTATTCACCAATACATCCAAATGGCCAAGTGACATAACAGTATCCGCAACTGCCTGCCTACAAAACGCCTCGCTCCGCACATCTCCAGCAATCAGAATACATTTACTGCCTTGCTTTTCTATATATGTTTTCGTAATTTGTGCGTCCTCATGCTCGTTGTAATAAACGATGGAAATATCCGCGCCTTCCTTGGCAAAGGCGACCGAAACGGCCCTGCCAATGCCGCTGTCACCGCCAGTGATCAGTGCGACTTTCCCTTTAAACTTTCCTGTTCCGATATAATCGGGATTGTCGAAAATAGGTTTAGGGTTCATAAGCGTTTCCAAACCTGGCTGCACGGGCTGGTGCTGCGGCGGAAACTGCACTGGAACTTGCTGGCATACTTCTTTGTAACCTAAATGTGGATCATATAAATTCATAAGATAAACCTCCAATTATACGGATTAATAATATAATATATGTAGATAAGTGTTTAATGCTACTTTATTGCAAACAAGAAATTTGTTATAAGAAACGATGCTTATTTGTTATGATGCTATCAACAGAATCCAGAAAAACAAGTGCGGTAAATGATGAATTAGAATAAGGTTTTTGCAATGCAGAAGATAACTCTGGGATAGGTAATCATTCAAATCCTTTGATGCCAATCAAAAGAGATGGTGTTCCATATTCTTATGCTGGAAGGCGCTGTGAATATTGAATGAGTGTACATATTTGGTGAGTATAACGAATATTATGTTGTAAAAGTTTAATAAAAGGGAGGTATTAATAATATGAGTTATACATATCCAAATGGACAGCCCCAAGGCATGGCTCATCAATTCACCAATAAGTTAAGAGAGATATTAATCAGTGAAATTATAGCTATTAATGGATATCAGAGTCATATTGCCAATTCCAACATAATTGAAATCAACAATGCATGGCACAGCATTATGCTTGATGAGAAAAAACATTATGGATGGATATTGCAGTTGCTTCGAAAATATGATCCAGAGCAGTGTCAGCAGTTTTTATTACATAAAACTGATAATCCGGGGCCACAAACACCGATTCAAAGCTATAATCCGAAGCCTGACTATCAGATTATACTGAATAATCTGCGGGATGATATTAAAGGCGAATTTGAAGCTGTTATACTGTATGAAGCCGATATATTAAAATTTCCATATAAGGATATCCAGGATGTCTTAAGAGCGGTTACGCTG
>DAMDEB010000133.1:2523-7393 GCA_032090075.1 Caproiciproducens sp. | reverse complement strand
GGGCATGCTGAACACTTGACAAAGCTGTTGTTAAAATATGACCCAGATGCATATGATGATCTAGCATAAAAAGTGAGATTGATATAAGAAAAGACAAAATGATAGATGCAGGTGGGAATAAATTGGAGATTGATTATCAGGTTCCCTGCTATTTTTGTATACTTAAGGCAGTTTTCAATGCAGGATGCTTATATGGAAATATACCCCTCCGCCAAGGCCCCACCAGCTTCAACCGACATTTTTTTATCTCCTCAAGGCATGTTGAGTGCGTGGTATTGATGTCAAGGGTAAAAGATTGAATGTACGGAAAACCCAGTAAATAAGCCATTTTTGTGACTTTGAGGTTTTCAAGCTGTTGTATCAAAACGTGATTTTATCCGTTCGCGGGAATAAGTCCATAGGGGCGGATTCTTGGCGCGAGAGAACAGGATTGATAACAGCCTTTCGCGATAGGACAGAATAGATGTTTGTGAATTTCGGGCAGTGTTGAGTGTACAGGATAAATGTTTTCAGAAGATTGGCAGGATTGTGGGAACAGGTCGAAATACAGACTTTCAAACAATCGTTATCTGTCGTGTGAGCATTGTTAGTCCAGCCGATAGGCTTGATATAAAAATTATTTTTAAGGAGACTGCTGCATGAAGAGTAATAACGTAAAGGAGATTGTGCGCTAACCGGGAGGTTGCGTAGAATCGAATACACGACCTCCCAATAGGATTTTTATAATCTGTTAGGAGGACAATCCCATGAATCGGGAAAACAAGAAGAAATCATTTGAAAAAGGATATTATAAAACACACGCTTGCAATGATTCGTTTACCTGCAAGGTATGCGGAAGAGTTGTAATACCGGAAGGCGCCGGAACAGACCACCGAAATCACTGCCCAAACTGCTTATCTAGCCTTCATGTAGATGATGAGCCGGGAGATCGTCAGGCAGATTGCGGAGGAATCATGGAGCCGGTTGCTGTATGGGTCAGAAAAAGCAGGGAATGGGCAATCATCCACCGTTGTCGCATATGCGGAAAAATGAGTTCCAATCGTGTAGCTGCGGATGATAATCCAATGAAACTTATGTCTATCGCTATGAAGCCGCTTACTTCACCACCGTTCCCAATAGAACGTATTGAAGAAATGACAAGGCTTATGGGCGGAGATGGCTCTGTAGAATAATGGCCAAACTAAAGAACCTCCTAATCTATCCTTATTAAGGATGGGTTAGGAGGTTTGTTTGTGCAGTGTTATTCCGTCACATCTACGGTCACGCAGGACTTGAATTCCACGGCGAATCTGTCCTCGTAGACGGTAACCTTTTCAATCAGACGCCTGCGGGTTTTTGGCATTTGATGCCAGAGCTTGAAATCACAAAATTTATCGCTTCGTGGGAACATATCCACGGAGCGGGTTTTGAAGTGTATAGAAGCGTACAGAACAGTTTGGATGTTGGGCGTTCGGGAGAGAACGGATTAGATGGTTTTTAGGCGGGAGAACAGATTGAGTGTCGGAATGAAACTGGCATTTTATGCGGGTGATAAATAGGAATTTAGTTTTTCATTCAACCATTATTTTCACTTTATATAAAGGACTTGATTAATATTTGAAGTACTGGTATAATAAAAATAAATATATTAAAAGCGATGAAGAGAGCAAGTAAGTATCTGGCTACGTTTCAGAGAGTCCCGTTTGGTGTAAAGGGATACGAAAAAGGTATTGAAAAAAGACTTGGAGCTGCATATCGACTACATGAAAATGTTGAGGTTATGATGGGTGCACCCATTACAGTGCAGGAGTATCGATAATCTGTCTGTACTTGCCACTAATCAGACTGTACACATAAGTTTATCCGTACTTGCAGAGGTCTGTATTGTGAGATATGGATGAATTAAGGTGGTATCACGGAATAGTTTACTAGCCCGTCCTTAGAATTAAGGAGCGGGTTTTTTTGTACCCTAAGTTATTGGTCCATTTCCGCTCCGATTACGATTTTCATAAAAAAGGAAGGAAATCAAAATGAGCGAAAACAATTTATTAGACGCAAGATTAACAAAACTTCAGTATGTAAGTATGTTAACAAATCCTTATCCAGAGCGATTTGAAATTACACATGAAATTTTGGATGCAGTAAAACTTTTAGATGGAGAAACTGGGATCAGATGCGCTGGAAGAATTATGTTTATTCGAAAAATGGGAATGATGTCTTTTATCAATATTGCAGATATTTATGGAAAAATCCAGATTGCAATTAAAAAAGATGAAGTTGGAGAAAAAGCATATGAATTTTTCAAAAAGGGGTTTGATGTCGGAGATTTTTTGGGTGTAGAAGGAGAGATTTTTACCACTAATACTGGAGAAAAAACCATACGTGCCAAGAAAATAGAATTTTTAGGAAAGTCATTAAGACCTTTTCCAGAAAAGTTTCATGGTGTCACAAGTACTGAAACCTGTTATAGACAAAGATATTTGGACTTGTGCATGAATCCAGACACAAAGGATAGATTTTTAAAGAAGTTTCTTTTTATGAAAGAAATCAGAAGATTTTTGGAAGACAATGGTTATGTTGAGATTGAAACTCCAGTATTAATAGACCATCCATCAGGAGCAACAGCTAGACCATTTGTTTCTCATCATAATGCTCTGGATATGGATGTTTATCTTAGAATTGCGCCAGAGACATATCTCAAAAGAGCGATTGTAGGTGGCTTTACAAAGGTATTTGAATTTGCAAGATGCTTTAGAAATGAAGGAATAGATACAACTCATTTGCAGGATTTCACTATGCTTGAGGGTTACTGTGCATATTACAATTACCGTGACAATATGAAGTTCTTGCAGGAACTGTTGACAACTGTTGTTAAGAAAATATGGGGAACAACACAAATTGAAGTAAATAGAAAGATCATTGACTTTGCAGATGACTGGGAAGTGGTTTCTTTTAGGGATATTGTATTAAGAGACTGTGGAATTGACATCAGCGAATATGAGACAGCGGATAAACTGTTTGCAGAAATAAAATCAAAGAACATTGATTTATCATCAGAGGTTAAACTAGAAGGACTTGGAAGAGGAAATCTGATTGATTTGCTTTATAAGAAAGTAAGTAGACCTCAAATTATTGCACCAACATTTTTAATTGAGCATCCAACCGATTTATCTCCATTAGCGAGAGCAAATGACGAAAATGCAGAAATATCAGACAGATTTCAGCTTATCATTAATGGAGCAGAGGTAATTAATGCCTATTCAGAATTGGTGGACGCCAAAGAACAAAGAGACCGACTTTTGGAACAGGCTCGTTGTAAGGCAGAAGGTGATGAAGAAGCTATGATGATGGATGAGGATTATATTACTGCTATGGAATATGGCATGCCACCAATCTCTGGGTGGGGGATGGGAATTGACCGAGTATTCCAAGTGCTTACAGGCGAAAATAATATAAGAGATTCCATTTTGTTTCCCCTTATGAAACCTGTTCAATCCGTAGAATGATAATATCTTACGTAATTAGATAGATAAATTCTGGTTTTTATTTAAAACTGAACATTCAAAAACAAGGCACCCTACGATAAATTCTCGTAGAGTGCCTTGTTCGTTTTTTCCTTATTCATTTACATCCACCGTCGCACCGGACTTGAATTCCACCGTAAATTTGTCCTTGTAGACGGTGATCTTTTCAATCAGCCGCCGGACAAGCGGCTCGTCATATTCGGTCAGAGCGGTGGGCTGTTCCCACAGGAAGGTGCCCATGTCAGCGATGCGTTTTTTCTGTTCATCCCGCCCGGCGCTTTCCAGCTGAAGCTTCTGCTTATCCTCGCGCAGGCGGTAAATCTCCTCGGCAACGTCCTCATAGTCGGCTCGGGCGTTGGTTCGCTTTAAAAGCTCCTCTTGCAGTTCGGCCAACCGCTTGTCGACGTCAGTAAGCGGCTGGCCTTTTTCAGATTCCAGGACGGCTTCGATGTTCCTTTGCAGGGTAGCGAGGAACGTATCCTTGTCGCATAGTGCCTGATTGATGGCGGCGACCAGAATCTGCTCAATCTGGCTTTCCTGCACGGTGCGCGCGTCGCAGAATAACCCGGTGTTTTCCAGCCGGCTGATGCAGCGCCAGACAACGGACTTCTTACCCCGATTGTACCAATGAATTCTGCGGTAAAACTCCCAGCAAGAGCCGCAGAAAATGATGTTTGACAGACAGTGGGTACTGCTGAAATTCCGTTTTTTGCCGTTCTGGCTGGTATGGACACAGCGTCGGCGCACCAATTTTTCCTGCACCTGCATGAAAATCTCGCGCGGAATGATGGCTTCGTGGCTGTTTTCCACATAATACTGCGGCACAAGGCCGTTGTTCTTGACCCGCTGTTTTGTAAGGAAATCTACGGTGTAGGTTTTCTGCAGAAGGGCGTCGCCGATGTATTTTTCATTGCCACCGCTCCCGACCCGCGCCGTTCAAAATGCCGTCCGCCTCCAGCCCGCGGGCAATTTTCAGCATATTGGCACCTTCGAGGTACTCCCGGTAGATGCGTTTGACAATTTCGGCCTCCTCCGGCACAACCACCAAGTGCTTATTTTCGTCCTTGGCATAACCGAGGAACCAATTGCAGTTGATCTGGATTTCACCCTGCTGGTAGCGGTACTGCAAACCCAGCTTCACGTTCTGGCTCAAGGATTGGCTTTCCTGCTGGGCGAGGGACGCCATAATCGTAAGCATAACCTCGTCCTTGGAATCCATGGTGTTGATGTTTTCTTTTTCGAAGTAAACGGGAATGCTTTTTTCTTTCAGTTGGCGGATGTATTTCAGGCAGTCCAGTGTATTTCGAGCAAATCGGCTGATGGGTTTCGTGATAATCATATCGATACTGCCCGCCATGCACTCGTCA
>DAMDEB010000133.1:0-2513 GCA_032090075.1 Caproiciproducens sp. | reverse complement strand
TGAATTCATCGCGCTTTTTGGTGTTGGTGCCGGAAATACCGTCGTCTGATGGTGTCAAGTAGGGACGTAAAAAAATTTGTAAATTCTTTGAATACCCTATGCTTTTCTGTCGAAATGAACGATTCCAGTTAAAAGAAGGGGGCAACGGCCTATGAAGCACTCATAGACCGCTGCCCCTTAAACAGATCAGTCGGAAGCCGCTCTTGCGCTGGGCTTGCATAACGAATGGCATGGACGCAGTATTTCTTTCCAATCGTCATACGGCAGGCCCAGGCCCTTGACAGCAATCAATTTAACGTTCAGCCGGTCAAGCTTATCTACAAAGTGCATAAGCTGGCCTACGTCACGGGAGAGACGATCCAGGTTTTCTACAAGCACCACATCTATACAACCGGAAGAAATTCTGGCCAAGACCTCGCGCAGACCTTCTCGGTTGCCGTTTAGCCCGCTTCTTTGTTCGGATACCAAATCTTCAATCGTATGTCCCTGTTCCTTGGCAAAATCTATTAGGCGCTGTTTCTGCTTTTCCAATATCATACTGTCGGGATGGGCTACTCTGCAATAAATCAAGACTCGTTTGCTCATTTTCCACTCCTTTTTCATCAAACCGCCACTTTATATGAATGGTGTTTTTATCAAAGACGTAAATGCAATTTACAAATTCCAGCACCATTTCTCTTGTCAATGTGTCGGAGGTTAGGCAGTTTCTTAAATCTTGTTCCTTTGGTGCCTCATAGGATAGCCTGCGTTCCAGATCAGACAATTCATCGGTCAGTTTTTCAAGCTGAAGTTTCATGTCCTCATGTTCTGCTTCCAAGGCATCGTACTTTTTTTGATACTGAGCTTTGGTGATATTCCCCTCTGCCTTTTCATCATAGAGATCGGCTTTCTGCTCCTGAAAGCTATTGCATACCCCTTGATAGGCCGCTATTTGCTTTCGCAAAATGACGATCCGGTCGTTTACCTTTGTCCGCCGTACTAAAATACCATCATCCAGCAGGACACGGACGTATTGACGCAGAATATGGAATACTGCCTCGGCAATCTCCCTTTCCTCAATATATTCCGTGAAACAACCGCAACCTTCCTTTCGGGCTTTTGTATCACAGAAAAGCTTTGGTGCGGGACTTTTGCATCTTGCAAGTGCATAACCGCAGTTACCGCATCTGATTCTGCCGGAAAAGAGGTGAGTTTCCAAAGGAGCGGCATCCTTATGTTCAAACCGCCTCAAATTGTTTTCCGCCGCAAGGAACAACTCTGCCGATATAATCGGTTCATGCGTCCCCGTTACTACAATCCACTTAGATTTTTTAACCGGCTTTGTCTTAGCATGGCCTACTTCTGGACGCATACGTTTCCCGTATATGTTGTTCCCCAAGTACCGCTCATCACGAAGAATGGAGAGGACCTTACCCTCGTCCCACATTTTTTCTTTCGTAACACCAATCCACCATTTGTGATAAAAGCCGTTTTCGTTCTGAATTTGGCTTGGTGTGGGTACTTTTTCGGCGTTAAGCAGCCGGGTTATCCTCAGCACCGACATTCCGGATGCAGCCAGTTCAAAAATCCGCCGAACAATGGCGGCCCCTTCTTCCTCGATCACCAGCTTATTTTTGTTCTTCTCGTCTTTGCGGTATCCGATAGGGGCGAAAGGGCTTAAAAAGTCTCCTTTTTTTGCCTTCGTGCGTTTGCCGCTCCTTACCTTATCCGATATATCCTTACTGTAGTAGGCATAGACAATATTGCGGAAGGATGTGTCCAACCCGCTGGTGGTTCCAAGATAATCATTGCTGTCGTAACCGTCATTGACTGAGATGAAGCGGATACCAAGGTAAGGGAATATCTGGTCAATAAAATCTCCAACCGTAATGAAATCCCTTCCAAAACGGGAAAAATCCTTCACAACGATGCAGTTTACTTTTCGCTCCTTCACCAACTCAAGCATTTTCTTCACGCTGGGACGTTCAAAATTTGTGCCGGAATAGCCGTCATCACATAGCTCCGTGACGGTGCAGCCTTCAAATTCCTTCTTTTGCCTGAGAAAATCGTGAAGCAGAGTCCGTTGATTGGTTACGCTGTTGCTTTCATCCTTTCCATCCTGTCCCATATCCGCATCCTCAACCGAAATACGGATATACAAAACAATTACATAGCTGTTATCCATTCACCGCCACCCCCAGTGTAGGAGATAGTTCTTCCTGTAATTTCTGATACTCGTCCCCGAACCGCAGCTCGATCTTGACGTTGGTTCTGCTGTAAACAATAATGCGTTCAATCAGTTCCTCGGCCATTTCTCTCGTCAGGAAAGCCTCGTCACGAAAGCGGAGAAATGCGGAAAGCCATGGATTTTCTTCCGTTGCTGATTCCCGCAAGCTGCTTTCCCCGGCCTTTAATTGCTCAAGCTGCCGTCTCAGTTCTGTTTCCTTTTCTTTGTAGCGGTTTCTGGCATATACATAGTCCTGCTCTGTCATCAGTTTTTCAGAATAATCTTCATACAGGGTTTCTCGGTGCCG
>DAMDEB010000132.1:0-9777 GCA_032090075.1 Caproiciproducens sp. | reverse complement strand
GAATATATCTTCGCTGGATAGAGTTTTTGTGTTTGATGGAATTTTGTGAATAACTGGAACGGAACGAATAATCTCCTGAAAGTCATGCCCACATAGGTTCTTCCCAAATGATAAAATCTGCGGGTCACTACTTTCATCTCCCAATGTGGCACTCGTAAGGATATACTGAGGGCTTTGTCCATTTTCGGTCAAGCGCGTTTCGACACGGCGTACCAACATTGAGGCTTCAATTCCGGTAGCCCCTTTATATATATGCGCTTCGTCAAGAATGACAAAACGTAGTTTGGCATTGTGAAAAACGGCATCATCATTCGGACGGATGCACATATATTCCAGCATGGAATAGTTGGTAATCAAAATATGCGGAGGCTTCTCGCGCATAGAATCACGCGAAACCCGCTCATTTGGCAGAGGGTCAAAACCATAAGTTGTTCTGTACTTCAAAATTCCATTCTTATCGGTTTGCTCGGTATTGCCATTGTAAACCCCGAAGGTTATCTCACTATCCACGAATATTTCACGAAGACGCTTCACTTGATCATTGATAAGTGCATTCATCGGGTAAATTACGATAGCACGAACACCGTCATCAAGTTGACCGTATTTCTCAATTTCTTTTAGCAGAGTATTTACAACAGGCATTAGGAAACACTCAGTTTTGCCAGAGCCAGTTCCAGTGGTGACAATCATATTGTCGCCATTCGCAGCAGAACAGACAGCTTGCTCCTGATGGACATAAAGTGGGCGTTCAAGTTTGAACCCCTGTCCAAGTGTTGTAAACAACGGCGACATTATGCCCTTTGCGGTAAGTTCAAGGATTGTTGAACCAGTTTTATAGGCATCGCCCAGTTCTAAGAACGGACCCTTAGCGATAATGCCGTCCTTACGCAGTTCATCCTTCAGAAGTTTGGAATATCTCGGGTCTGCGACTGAAAGAGTAGTCGCAACATAATCCGCGAAAGTGTCTTTGATGGCTCGTGAGAGCGTTACAGGATTCAGCATTAGTACATCTCCTTGGCACAGTTGTATTCGAAGTAATCGGGAAAAGTAAAGTAGCGAGCGAGTTTTTGCGGAGGGTCGCGGTACTTGTATAACTCTGGTGTATATTCGCTGCTTTTATCAATGAAAAGTCCTTCTCCTTGATCGAATGTAATGTGCAGACGACCGGCATTCTCGTTGACTAGGTAAATGTCAATAGGGTTTAAATCAGAGAAATACCGTTTCCCGTTTCGGGTCATAAAGTACATCTTCCCCGTATAATGGGGATATTCACCAGTCAAATCCGTGTATCCGAGATTCTCATTTCCGATGAACACAATGTCTTCTATGAAAAACGGCTTGATATCAACAAATGTACCTTCTTCAATAACCCGCGATACCTGCAGAGTTTCTTCATGAAAAATCACCTCCGACCGATTACCGAAAATAATTGTATCTTTGCAGATATCGACTACACTATTTCCGAAAGTTGTTTCCGTGACTGCAGAAATTTTAAATTCATAACGTTCGGGCAGTTCGGGAAAATCGGTGCTGACAATTCGCTCTCCCTGTGAAATAAGTGTAGCAATTGACTTTCCGTGTCTCAGTCGGAAAGATACCTTCAAATTTGCGGTATTATCCCCGATAAAGGAATGTGGGTTAATCCAAGTCAAGATGCTGCCAGTTAAGTTAAAAAGCGGTGGCGAAATAAGGCATGGTTTGAACACGACATCAAACATAAAATGCCTATTCCCCGCAACAAACAATTCGACAGGCAGTTTTTTCGCTTCACTGTCTATCGCTTGCACCGCATTGCCGATTGCATATTCAAATCCGCTCAGTGCGTCATTTTTGGCGATCGGGTTGCCGCCTAATGCAAGCGAAACGTTTAATGTGTCTGGGCAGATTACTCTTATCTGAGAGGATGGAGTGATTGCTCCTCTCCAGATTGCGCTTTTCGGAAGCGGTTGACCATCAAGGAGCAACCTGATTCTTGGAATTTGAACGACAATTTCACCTTTTCCATAAGGTGACTTTACTTTTTCCGTGCTTTCAACTAATGATACTTCGGTCATTTCCCCGTCAATGCAAAGCGACAAAGTACCATCATCAAAATTTTCCAGATAGTACGGCTCATCGAATTTTGCACGATAACTGTCAGCAAGGCAGAAACGCACTTCATCCAAAATTTTGCCAGAGTCACCTTCACTAAGCGAAATTGTGTGGCAGCCATTCACAGAAGGAGCGCTTATCAAATACACATCTGCATCGCTTGCATCTACACTAAGTGTGTCGCCGTTATCCGCTGTGGCAAGCAAATTATTACTCTGCACCTGACCGACGGCTACAATAGAAAAGTTGCTACGGGAATAAATTGGGTAGTTGATTTCATTCTCTACATACTCTGATTGTGATTGCGGTAATCTGAAACGCAAAGAGCCTGCCGGTGGGCGAGAACAGCACAGCAATGTACTGTTGACATATACAGACGCCTCACCTTGTAAATAGATATCATATAATTGAGCAAAATAAGAACGACGTTGGTGCTCAACGTCACCTTGAAAGGTAACCGCCGCCGATTTTGGAGTAAACAAGACATAGTTTCCTTCATAGACGGTTTTGTTTGTCACGATTTTACCGTCATGGAACAGCAATGATCCTGTCCAAAAATTCTGATCTGAAGAATAGATCGGCTTGTTTGCAATTGACAATTTGACCCGCATATCATAGAAATCCACATCACTTAAGTCGGAAAGAGGGATAATCGTTTCCTCGGATGTGGATGCGTAGTCGTTTCCGTATACACCTATTGTTTGTCTGTAAACATCAATGTTGCCTGAATAAATAGCTAAAGTCGGATTATCACGGCTTGATAGGCGGATGGATGGAATCCGCAGAGCCGGTTCACCGTCATCATCCAGTACAAAGCCAGCACGGATTTTTCCGTATGAAAAGGCAATCTCAGTGGTGCGCTTATGTACCGGAGCACTTCGTTTAACTGTTGGCTCAGTGATTTTACCGACGTACCACTGGGTAAGGAGAACATCAACGTAGTCCTTGTCACCCAATTCATCACTAGAGAGCAGCGCGTCCATTTTCACCAGCACATTTGTCAAAAAGGTTCGCATATAAACAGGACGTTGCACTAACAGTGCACGGAAGCCCGCCTGAATCCCACCCACATTGCCGCGTATGTCTTCATCATGCTCAATGGTTGCACCTTTGCAGCGGTCACGAAGAACATCTACCATACGGTCAATCGCAGGGTCGTTCCGATAAACCGAACAGTCCAAATTATTCTTATAAAACCTAAGTGAAAAATCACAGAGCGCAAAGAAACTCTTGCTCGGAGCTATGGCATGAGCGAGTACGGTGGAATAATAGCTGTTATCGCCGTTCGAATCTTTGATAAATACTCGATGATAGCGTTCACAAGCTGTTTTCACTGATGTCGTCAAAACAGCATAAAGCGGCTCAGAGTATTTATAGCCCAACTGTTCGCATATATAAGCCCAAAATCCGCTACTTTCAGCACGTTCCCAATTCTTGGCGTATTGAATAATAGTCAGAAGAATCGCAAGGTGGCCGAAATCTTTTAGGTCACGGCAATCAAGCGAAAGTCTGATTGCCTGAAGAGCCGTATTCTCAATGATCTTAAAACTTTTGTCGGATATGACAGCCGTTCCCAATAGCGGGTGCGCCGAAGCTACCTTGCTCAGAAAATCTGGCACGGATAGTTTATCTTTCGGCAACGCATAATAAGATACGCGCATGTCCATTTCCATTTCAGTATCCATTGCGTAAATCCTCTGCATGTCATAATATAAAACGCAATCAGCAGCTCATTTCACGATTTTTGACAAGAGCCTTTTACGTTTTTTGAGTATGTCCACTTCCCGATGAACAAGTTTACGCTACATTCCCAGTGTAAGTTATTAATAACAATATATGAATATCATTTTACGTGGGTTGGCTAGATATTGATAATGCCGTGGCAATGGGGAAAACGAGAACACCCCCAGAACTCCATACCGTTTTTCTCTCCTTTGGTGGCTTTGCGCTTTATCATCGGTGCCCCGCATTTCGGACATACGGGAGACTCGGAAGTTCCTTCGGCGGCAGCAATCCGCTGATTCTCATTTGCTGCCATTTCCGGTTCCGCAGGGGAATCTGCAGAAATTTCAGTACGAAGCTCTGTGGTAGAAAGTATTTTACGGTATTTCTCAAAATAATCTGTTTCGTTGCCCTTGTGTTGACTTAGAAAGAAGTTAGCCAGTTCTTCGGCATTGCTTTCACTGGAAAAGACAGTCCCGGGTTCGGCATTAACCTTTTTTATGTATTGGATAAGTTGATCTGCGCGAATCACCTGCTCTCGGATTTCCTTTGGCGCATATCTTGCGTTCAGTACGGTTTTCGGATTTGCTAACACCACAATGGAGCGGTAATTCTCATAAAAGTTACGCTCAAAGAGAGTTTTGGATAAAAAGTTCCCTTTTTCATTGCTGCGGAGCTGTTTTATGAGTTCCAAGTGTCTTTGGCCTTGTGTGACTGGAGAATAAATTCCTTCTCTTCTTTTCCAAACCGTTCGGATAAAATCGCCGGAATTGTTGATTGCAATGTCACCATATAAGTTTTTGCATTCGATGACAAAATTCCGTCCCCTAGTAATGACAAGGAAGTCAATCTGTGCTGAAAGACCCTGATACTTCAGATAGAGATCATGCAGAACGAACAGAGGCATATGACTGTTTTGCAGTTCATACAGAATAGTGTTTTCGCCGAATACGCCAGCATTTACCAGCTTGACCTCATTTTCAAGCGCGACTTTCGTTTTGGCATCAGTAATCTCACCAAGCAGTTGTTGCAGCTGTTCAAGCTGAACACTGGCACCGCTATCCTTTTTGAGGATAACCGGTTCTTTGATTTTATCAAACATTCCCATCTCTGATTCCATCCATTCATCAAATGTATCTAAAGTTTTAAATATAATGGGAAATTAGTATATCTTAAAGTATATAATAACTTCAATTACTGTGTAATGAAAACTGATTGAAATTTTATATCAGCGCTTTTCCGTTTCTCCAATTACAGCGAACATATTTTTCAAACTCATCTTTTATATCAAGATTATTACCATCAACATGATCTACGATTATAATCTGCGGTAAAATTCCAGTGTCATTGCCAATTGCATTGATTTCATCAAAAATGGTTTTATACATTTTATTTACAGCCGTTAAATCTGCTTGAGAAACTTCATCGGTTTTATCATTTCCTTGTGGAAAATAAACTTGACTTGGCTGATCAAAAAACATGAATAATGGCATCGGAGAATTTTCTTGTTTTGTGAAGTATCTGAGAAAACTCAAGAACAAAGCAATATGGCACGACACCCAATTAGCTCCGCTTCCCATTTCATATAAATGAATTTTTTCTCTGCTATTTTGGCATTGATATATATCAAAGCTTTCATCCATTAAACCAAAATTAAGATTAATTGGACGATATTCCTCTTCAAAATCCAATGTTTCTGCAAGATGATTCATGTTTTCTGACAAGAATGCCTGAGCTTTCGCTTTTTTTGCATCAACATCAAATCCCTGTATCGTTTCCTCTAGCATTTTTATCTTGTTCTTGAGTTCCTCAATATCCTCATCAACGGTCTCAAATATACCTGAATCGCTCATTTCGGCATATAATGCAATTCTCGCCTTGGCATAGTTTACTTTTTCCCTCTTAGATACAAGAGCTTTTGATGAAATGAATTTTTGCTCTATCGTTTTTATTTGTTTCCAAACCTCACGAATTTTAGCATCTATTTTAGAATGGGCATCTTCAAGTTTTCTGACATCTTCAGAAAAATCAGCAGTATATTTCTCTGTTATAATCAACTCGTTATCTAACCATTCCGCAGCTTCAATAAGTTCAGCATCTTTCTCTGAAATTTCCTTGCAATCATGTCCACAAAGCGGGCAAATATATTTATCTGTTTCTATTTCCGCTATGCTTGTTTGTTGCCTCAAATCTCGTAGCATTTCTGAAAAATCAATGCCCGTATTTGAAGGGTTCCCAACATTCTTGATTTTTAATAATATTTCTCGTTCTTCATTTCTCAATGACTCCAATTCATCATTCAATTCACTGTATCGATCTGCTATTTTTGATTCACCAAAAAGCTGTGAATCATTAAACACTGGTAAATTCGAAGCTAATTTCAGCATCTTCTGTACTGAAATTTTGCTGTCGAAATCTTGTTCAAGCAATGCAAAATAATCACTTAACAATGGAGAAAGATTTTCTTTAATATATGCTGTACTTTTTTCATTTGCCTTTTGCTTTTTGTATTTTTGCTTCAGTTGAGCCCGCAAGTTATTTAATTGTATCATATTGCTATAATATTCTTGACTAATCATACCAGCAAAAACGGGAAATTGATCGATTACATCTTTTCTCTTATAGTAATCCGAAAAACGATAAAACAGCGCAAATTTACTTGCCATTAAATTTTGGTGCTGAAAAAGATAGGATACCATGTTTCTCAAAGATGCTTTTTTACCTTGTTGTTCTAAATCAGTTGACATATTTGTAACAAACAAACCAAATGCACATTCAACTTCGTATTGTGCATCTTTGTAAAGCATAGGGGATTTGTCTTCAAAATAATTTAATTCCAATAGACTCGGCTCAAAATCTGCACTTTCTTTTGAAAAATACATCTTGCCGCCATCATTCCAATTGTGTCGAGCAATAATATAGGTGCTTTCACCTACAGACATAACAAGCGTATATAAATAAGAAAAATCCGTTATTTTACCTTTTGGTATCGTGCAGCGAGTGCTGCATAAACAATAGTCAATTATTTCAACTAATGCGCTTTTACCTGTTTTAGATTCACCGGTTATCAAGTTAACACCTTGTTTTAGTGGTACAGTTCTTTTTTCGCCTTTGTGATTAAAAATAATGATTGCTTTTATATAACTTTTCATTTCGTATTCACTCCTAAAAAGTAAGATAGATGGTCTTCAGTAGTTTTGGAAAATACGAAACCAAGGTAAAAAGCACATTTAATCCATTCATTAATAGTTCCTTCAAAATCTTTATAATGAATTTTTTTTATAAGCACAAGATTGTGTTTATCAAGAACGAGTTTGTTTTCGGAAGATAAGATTATGATAGCTTCTTTGCAATATAGCTTAAGCGAATTATACCTGTCCACATACCCTGATAACCGAGTTTTACCCG
Organism: Caproiciproducens sp.; assembly: GCA_032090075.1. Lineage (GTDB taxonomy): Bacteria > Bacillota > Clostridia > Oscillospirales > Acutalibacteraceae > Caproiciproducens. The sequence continues at coordinate 2,556 of DAMDEB010000132.1, read as the reverse complement.
AAATTTTGTTTTCTTCTACAATTTGAGGTGACTGGAATAAGGTGTCTATTCGGCTTGTACTTCTTGCATTTACGAGTTTTTCTCTTGACTCGGCATATAGAAGAATTGGAATCGCCATAAAGGCTAATTTAATTTCACAAGGTTTTTCATATCCCGAGAGAAAGCCTTGAATTAGTAAAGAATAAAAATGAGAATTCATCGAAAGTTTCTTAATATTATTTATGCTCATCTTTTTCCTCACCTACCTTCCACCCAAAATCCGTTTCATCTACTATGTTATGTATAACTCCTCGCTGAAAAAAGCCTTGGTTGCGAATAATTGAGCCAAAATCATTTGCATCCCATTGCATTACCCCATTGTAGAGTCGTTTTGAAATCTTGACTGCTTCTTCTTTTGTTACACCATCTGCGGTCAACTCGCTATCGGATTTGGCATAACGCATTTTTTCGGTCAAGTCATCAATATATGGGTCAAGACTTTTTAAATACATGAGGTTATCTCGGAAGTATTTGGCAACAGTCATATCCGCTTTCCAATAGTCTAAAATGGCATATGGAATCATTTGGTCATGCTGAATTTCACGAATTGATTCAACAAATTTTTTCTGCTCAAGAGTAGCAACTTTTTCTTTCGGTACGACTGCCATTGCATACTCATTTGGAAGGGGAGCTGTTCCTTTACAGCCGTAAGCTGCTGACTGTACCTGAAGAATTTGTTCGAATGCTTTTTTTGTAACTTCCCACTTATGTGGCGGATTCTTAACTTTGATTAATATTTCTCCCAATAGTGCACCTATATATCCGTCTCTGTTTTCTGCGGGAATATGACCTACATATTTTAAGAACTCACTTGATATTCCAACTAAAGAAGTTCGAGATGCTTCTATGGTGAACTTACCTAATATTTCTAAGAGGTGGTTTTCATCATATGTAGTATTAAAAATTCTATTATACTGGCTCCTAAAAGTCTCTTCTTTCTCTTTTGACACTGCACCTATATCAATAATACGCTTAAGCTTTTCTTCTTTTTTCAAATCATTCCAATCAGCAAATGAAGAAAAAGCTGAAACGCTTGCAGTAGTGCCTAAAATAAAACTTGAAAAGCACTTAACCCTCTCATAGTCAGTATACCAATTGGCTAAAGTTTTCCAAAAGTCAATATCTCTATCAGAAAGCGTTTGACTAGCAAAATGATGCTTCACTTCTCTTTGAAACAAGCCATGAGTGCTATTGACGATGCTCACATCACCATTAGTCTCAATCTGAAGAGTATCAGCATCATTGAGTTCAAAGCAATCTTTTAATGCGATCAAATACTGATAAATGTCACCTGCCTTATTAAGCGTTGCATCATTAATTGCTTTTTCCACATTTGAAACCTCCCAATAGTTTTGAAAACTCATCTTCCCATTGCTATATACTGATGATTGTCACCACGCAGTGACTGTTTCTGTATAAGATCTTTTAATGTAAGCGTATAAGCACAAAAAATAACCATCCTGTAACATTTTATCAACAAAAGTCTCCGCATTCCTGCATTTTTCTCTAGCTGGAATCGCCTTAGTATTTCATTATTTGCCTAAAACAACTAATATTCTATATATTATACGACAATAATTGGATTTTCTCAATACAGTTTGGTTATTTATGCTGTATTTTTTGGATATCGTTTCCTTTAAGCTTTTGCACACACAATCTTTAACAAAATAAAGTCATTCTGCGTATAGAATGCGCAGAAGACGGTTGTTTGTATGAGAATTCATTCCCGCACAAGACTTTTCCGTGCTACGCCAATGACACTCAAAGAAAGACACAGCCGTCAATGGACAGCTGTGTCAATATTTTTATGTGATTTTTACTCTCGCTCACCTGTTAGAATGAATTTTGCATACAAATCCCGGTGTTCTTCGATTAAGTTGACCAACTCGAAGAAATTCTTTTCGTAAGCAAGCTGCTGTACGGCAGATACATCCAACATATTTGATACGCCTTCATCTCTGATTATAAGCACCTGATTCCTGATAATATCCGAAACGTAGGGGATAGCACTGATTTTATCCTCAAAAGCCGCCCCCAGAGCTGAGCCGCAGTCCCACCGGATATGGCAGGTGCCGACATCATCCACTGCAATCACAAAGCCCCTGTCGCCGGGTTTGAGCTTGCTGTACGGGTCATCCATCGTGATGAGTTCCACTCGTGTTCCGGCGGGGTACTCCCGCCGCAAGCACTCGACCGCCTCTTTTGAGGGAAAGTTATTCATGGTCGGCACCTGATTCCTCGGCCACGTTCTCGCCCGTATCGGCGGCAGGGGCGGTTTTACCCTCAGCCGGGATGGTAAACGCCGCAGAAATTTCTTGGCCAGCGTCCGCGCCCATGGCGGCCTTCATCGAAGTTTTCTTCTTCGGTGCGCCGTACCGCCACGCAGCGTTCCCACTCAGGTTTTGGAGCAGAAGTTTCCGTGCCAGCTTGAAATCGTCGCCCACCATTCCAAGGCCGATGAGCCACACCCGCATGGTGAAGCGTGGGTTCTCAAAATCGTCATGCACCCGTGCGGTC
>DAMDEB010000131.1:8199-9805 GCA_032090075.1 Caproiciproducens sp. | reverse complement strand
CTTTTATTTTACATGCCCTTAAAAAATCTGTCTAGTTTATTGTAGCCTATCCACCTTTTGTTTAAACTCAGGCGTATATCGTTTGTTCGGTATCCCTTTGGGCATACAAAAACACCCCCTTAGTTATTTCAGTATATCATACTGTCTAACTAAAGGGGTGCTGTTCAATTTTTTATTACAGCGGCGCTTCTTTTTGTGATTTTTAATAGGCCGCACTCAGGGGGTTTAGAACACCGTATCCTTTGTTCTCCATATCATCGATAAATTTAATTGCTTTGCCCGCACCAAGCGCAACACAAATCTCTGAATCCGTAGCAATATTGACGGGCATCTTCACTTTTTTGGAAATCAGTGTATCAATTCCGTATAACTGAGCTGAGCCACCGGTCAAAATAATTCCATCGGTATAAACATCACCCATCAGTTCAGGGGCCGTTTTTTCAAGCATCTCCTGAATCATACGGACAATCTGCACAGCTGGCTCAATGAGTGCCTCAAGCATTTCGTCACAGGAAATATCAGCCCACTGAGGGAGACCTGTCATCGCATTTCTTCCCTTTACTCTGTGATTGGACAAATCCTTTCTCGGATATACGCAGCCAATCGCTTTTTTTGCTTCCTCTGCCATACGCTGGCCGATAATCAAGTTATATTTTTTGCGAATATATTTTATAATTGCCTCGTCAAAAACATTTCCAGCGATTTTGACGGAGCGGGAGATAGCTATTCCACTCAGCGACAATACCGCCATATCTGTTGTACCGCCGCCAATGTCAACAACCAAAGTACCATGTGGAGTGGAAATATCTACTCCGGCTCCAAGCGCTGCTGCTACAGGCTCTTCAATCAAGCAGATTTTACGTACGCCGGCAGCACTGATTGCATCCACAACCGCCCGCTTTTCCACTTCCGTTATTTGGCACGGCACACTCACGACAACACGAGGCATAAAGACCTTGCTGTTGCTGATTTTCTTTAAATAGGTGCTGATAAGATACTGAGCCATATCAAAATTGGAAATAACGCCATTGCAAAGCGGATGGCAAACATCAATTTTATCTGATGTGCGTCCCACCATTGCATAAGCTTCTTTCCCGGTGGCCACAACTTCATCGGTTTCTACGTTAACGGCAACAATAGCCGGTTCATTAAGTATAATGCCTTTGCCGTCAAGATATATCTTTACAGCGGATGTACCAAGGTCAATCGCGATATCGGTACCAAGCACATAATCACATCCCATTCTATATTACTAATCATTATATTATATAATGCAAAACATTTCAACTTTTTAGGCCAGAACCTCTGCGATTGCCGCACAGTCAACTTTTTGCGCACCGCTTTGGAGCAAAACAGAGGCACACTCACGAAGGGTCGCTCCCGTAGTGACAATGTCATCAATCAAAAGAATGTTTTTTCCTGCAATATCTCTTCCATCAATCGCCTTATAAACGCCTTTTACATTTTTGTTTCGCTCTTTTTTATTCAGTTTATGCTGTTCCTTATTATCCGCCGTTTTAACTAAATATTCATAATACGGAAGATTTAGCTGTTTCGCGGCAGCTCTTGCAATCAGTTCAGACTGATTATAGCCCCTGAGCTTGCT
>DAMDEB010000131.1:6625-8189 GCA_032090075.1 Caproiciproducens sp. | reverse complement strand
GAGCTTGCTCCTTTCGGCAGAAATAGGAACAGACGTCACTGCATCAAATCGTAAGGGTAAATAACTCTTCAGAATATGCTCCGACATCTTTTCAGCGTAAAAGGCTGCAAACTGTTTTTGTCCATAAAATTTAAAACGTATAATAGATTGTCTAACCTTGTCTTGATATAAATATGGTACGGCACATAAAATAGTTTCCCCCATATTCGATATATAAATGCATTTTACCGCATCGATGCGCAAAATTTCAGCGTCACACTTTTCGCAAACCTGTGAGCCGGACGGCACAACTTTGCTGCAAAAGACGCAGCGCGGAGGGAAAATTAAATCCATAACCACATAGAAAAGGCTTTTAATTTTCACTTTCAGCACTCCCGGTCAAAAAGTAATACAGCCCGGAATAGCGGCGCGTTTTTCTATCATTTTCGACCATGGTTTGAATTGTTTTCTGTGTGCCCGCAAGAATCAAAAGCGATTTTGCACGGGTAATGGCAGTATAAAGCAAATTTCGGTAATAAAGCTGCGGTGCACCCGGATACATCGGCATCACAACGGCTGTAAATTCATTTCCCTGACTCTTATGAACAGTCATCGCGTAGGCAAGCTCCAACTCTGCGGCGGCTTCAAGCTCATAAAGCACAATACGGTCGTCCATTTGTACCGTCACAATAGACGCACGGCGGTCAATGCCGCACAACACACCCAAATCACCGTTAAAAACGCCTTCCCCGCTTGTTCCATCAAGCTTTGTCCACGGTAGGTTATAATCATTCTTAATTTGCATGACCTTATCCCCTTCGCGAAAAACAACACCTTTAATTGTAATTTCATTCTTCTTTTTATCGGGTGGATTAATCACTGCCTGAAGCTTTTTATTCAATTCAACAGTGCCAAGTTCCCCTTTTCTTGTAGGGGACAGCACTTGAATATCTGTCATCGGGGAATAGCCATAGCTTGCTGGCAGACGTGAAGCACATAGGTCAACAATCGTCGAGCTTATTTCAGCTGGATTACTATAAGGTAAAAAGAAAAAGTCACTGCTTCTGACTGTTAAATCCGGCATTTGGCCATCCACAATTTTATGGGCGTTGGTAACGATCAAGCTTTGCATTGACTGGCGAAAAATCTGATTCAGCTGCACAACAGGCAGGCGTTTCGTTGCAATCAAATCACCCAAAACGTTGCCCGGCCCTACCGAGGGAAGCTGGTCGCAGTCCCCCACCATGATAAGGCGGCAGCCAAGCGGCAGCGCGCGCAGAACAGCTTCAAAAATAGTTGTGTCAACCATTGATAACTCGTCTATCACCAATGCGTCACAGTCTAAGAGATTTTTTTCATTCTTTGAAAAAACAGGCAGGTCATTTTGATCCCATTCAACCTGAAGCAGTCGATGGATTGTTTTTGCTTCCTGCCCCGTCAACTCGGACATGCGCTTTGCGGCTCTGCCCGTTGGTGCAGCGAGCAGTACTTTCTCACCCTTTAGCTCGAGTATCTTTATAATTGCGTTCAGCGTCGTTGTTTTACCGGTTCCGGGGCCTCCGGTTAAAATCAGAATACCTTTGGA
>DAMDEB010000131.1:5810-6615 GCA_032090075.1 Caproiciproducens sp. | reverse complement strand
GCCTCTTTAATCGCCAGTTTTTGGCCATCGGCATACTGAATTTGAAAAGTTTCTTCAATATTGATGATATAGTTATCAATTCCGATAATAGACTGTGCGGGAAAGCGCAGCATCATATTCAAACGGCCTGCAGAATAGAGTTCTGAACGATACATTTTCGGTGTAAATATATATTCCCTGCCATTTAAACAGACCGATACAACAGAGGCCTCCGCTTTAAGTATCTCAAGAGTTTCGGATACAAGCTCCATTTCAACGTCAAGCATTCTGGCCGACGCTGCCAGAAGCTTATTGGCAGGCAGACAAGTGTGACCATTGCTGATGTTATGCTTTAAAACGTATTGTATGCCTGCTCTTACACGGCAATTATCATCCTGCGGGCGTTCGAGCGACGCAGCAATACTGTCGGCACGTTCAAACCCAATTTCAAAACTATCCTCACAAAGGCAGTAGGGGTCCTCCTGTACGCGTTCGGCCGACTGCGGCCCGAACAGCTTCCACACCCTGACGGCTTCCTCCGGTGAAATACCAAAACTGCTCAGATAAAGCATAATTTCCTTAATTCCATGTATCTTTTGAACCTCGTCGCTCATTTTTTGCGCTTTTGACTTTGTAATCCCTTTAATGGCACACAGACGGTCCGGTTCATTTTCAAGCACTTGAAGGGCATTCGTTCCAAAAGTATCCACAATCTTGGCGGCAATCCCCGGACCAATGCCCTTAATTGCGCCGGATGAAAGATATTTGAGCATAGCGGCAGCTGTGGCAGGCTTAGAACGGTCAAAAGCCTCCACTTTAAACTGGG
>DAMDEB010000131.1:4766-5800 GCA_032090075.1 Caproiciproducens sp. | reverse complement strand
GGTGCCGTAATTCGGATTACTAATCCAATTGCCAACTACACGCAATTCTTCCCCCGCGCTGACCAACGGCATGGTACCAACAGCGGTAATTAACTCCTCGCCGTTGTTTATTTCAATGATTGAGTATCCGTTTTTTTCGTTCCTAAAAATGACCTGTTCCACAGAACCGGTCATTTCGAGCAGCTTTTCTTCCTGCATTTAATTTCCTCAGCATTACTTTATTGATAGTTTTAGTATAATACATGAGCTATGTATTTGCAAATCTATTGATTTAAGATATCGGGAAGTTCCTCCGGAGTGCAGACCTCCATACCCGGATTTTGCGCGCTGATAATCCCGCACACTTTTCTGGTTTCCTCGTCCATCCCTTTGTTTAGGCAGATTATTTTTTTATCTTCCCCTTTTATCCATTTTAACCTTTCTATTGCGCTGCTCAAAGTTATTTCTGCTCCCTCATCGTGACCGTGAATGGATATAATCAAATAGAGCTTACCATGATTGTCAGACCTGAGCAGCCAGAACATGAATATGCGAAAAATTTCAGCGATGCCCACAATAGACAATAGCACAAAAATTATTTTCGCTATTATTTCCAACATAAAAATCACCTCACCACAGTTTATGTGATGAAGTGATAATATGCGATGGTTATTTCTTTAATGCCTCTTTTAAGGCATCGACCTTATCACGTTTTTCCCATGTCACCTGTAAATCCTCCCGGCCCATGTGACCATAGTTGGAAATGGCACGGTAAATCGGCTTACGAAGGTCCAAGTCCCTGATGATCGCGGTCGGCCGCAGATCAAACACCTTGGATACAGCCAACGCGAGCTCATCATTGCTATGCTGTGAGGTACCGAACGTATCCACCATAATAGACACAGGCCTTGCAACACCAATTGCGTAAGCAAGCTGAACCTCACATTTTTTTGCAAGTCCTGCTGCAACGATGTTCTTGGCAACGTGCCGTGCCGCATAAGCTGCTGAACGGTCAACCTTAGTCGGATCCTTGCCGGAGAAGGAACCGCCACCAT
>DAMDEB010000131.1:358-4756 GCA_032090075.1 Caproiciproducens sp. | reverse complement strand
TGCCGTAGCCGCCGTAAGTGTCGACAATAATTTTTCTGCCGGTCAGTCCACTGTCGCTCACCGGGCCGCCGATTACAAATCTGCCTGTCGGATTGACATAAATTTTTGTTTTTTCGTCCAGCCATTTTGCCGGAATAACCGCTTCAATAACATTTTCAATAATATCTTTTCTGATTTGTGCTAAAGTAACGTCTGGGTCATGCTGTGTAGAAACCACCACTGTATCAACGCGAACCGGCACATCCTCATCATACTCAACTGTGACCTGAGTTTTTCCGTCCGGTCTTAAATAAGAAAGTGTACCGTCTTTTCTAACCTCGCTCAAACGTTTTGAAAGTTTGTGCGCAAGTGAAATTGCGAGCGGCATTAACTCCGGTGTTTCATCACAGGCGTATCCAAACATCATTCCCTGATCGCCTGCACCGATTACGTCATTTTCATCGGTGGCGCCATTCTTAGCCTCATAGGACTGATTGACGCCCATTGCGATGTCAGGGGACTGCACATCTATTGAAGTGATGACGCCACAGGTATTGCCATCAAAACCATAAGCGGGATCGTTGTAGCCGATATCCCTGACTACCTGGCGTGCGATCGATGCAATATCAACATAACAATCAGTGGAAATTTCACCCATTACGTGAATGACACCTGTTGTTGCTGTAACCTCGCAAGCAACGTGGGCCTGTGGGTCCTGCGCGATAATTTCATCAAGTACAGCGTCTGAAATTTGGTCGCATAGCTTGTCCGGATGCCCTTCTGTTACGGATTCGGATGTAAAGAGATGCTTTGACATAAATATTCCTCCTAAATTAAAAAGTTATTAATAAAATAAAAACGCCGTCCGGAAAGTCCGAGCGGCGTGTATAACTACCTCATCTATCGGCTTTACCGCAGGATTTGGCACCTTACACATTGTAGGTTGCCGGACATCATAGGGCCTGTTCCCTCCGTCACTCTTGATAAGGATATATTAAATTTTATGAATATATTATAACATATGGTTTCGATACGGTAAATATACAAAACCAGCAAAGTGTAAGCTTCTTAATAGAATAAACTATCCCTTTTAAACAAATTTCTATCTTTTTTGCATTTTATTGTGAAAGAGAGGACTGATTTTTTTGTAAATCAAGGTTGTTGCAGTTGAAACAATAACACCCTTTAAAAGGTTGAATGGAGCAACCGCAAAAATCACAAAAGTGTTCAGATTTGTAATGGAGGAATTAACCGCGCTACCCATTTGTACCAATGCGTCTACTGGCATATGAAACACTTTTGCGTAGATTGGAAGCAATACAAACGCGTTTAAAAGACTGCCCACAATGATTAATGTTGCGGTACCTACAACCATACCGATGATAGCACTTTTCCTCGTTTTGTTACGTTTATAAATCAATGCACTTGGAACGATCAGCGAACATCCAATGATAAAATTGGCTATGTCCCCTACACCACCCGTGGAACTGCCATGAATAAAGAGGTACAATAAAACCTTAATCAGTTCTATCATAACACCCGCCAGAGGCCCCATTGCGAAACTGCCAATTAAAACCGGAAGTTCACTTAAATCAATTTTATAAAAACTCGGTGCGAACCAAAGCGGGATTTCAACAATCATCAGTATAGCCGAGATTGCAGAAAGAACACCAATTTGCGCGATCCCTCTTGCATCAAAGATTTTTGTTTGCTTTTGTGTGTTTGACATTGTGCTCATGATTACTCCCTATTAAGATATGAATGAAAATTAAAAACACCTCGATATATTAAATATCGAGGCGCCTTTGTTCATATCTTCTTTCATCCGGACTATACCGTCGGCTTTGGAATCTAACCAAATCAGCTTTCGCTCGCGGGCTCGTCGGCTTACGCCGCATTACCGCCGGTGGGGAATTAAACCCCGCCCCGAAGACAATTATTTAATTCGTTAATAGTATAACATTGCATTCCTACAATGTCAATCCTTTGAAAGATATTCTTGTGGGATATTTTTATTAATAATATCGTTGATGTACTTTAAGCTGAAATTGGGCGTGTATTTGCGCACCCCATGTACAGCCGCAAGCGCATCCGTATACTCACTAAGAGGATAAACCGTAATATCCGCACATCGCTTACCATAATGCGTAACAATTGGCTTAAATTGCATTGTCGTAAAAGTTGTTTTATTCGTAGTGAAATCTTTTGTCATCGTTACTGTCAATAGACCGCTGATCATGTTTTGCCCGCTTTGCTGTGCGGAAACAAAGTTACCAAGGGCAAATATGACCGGGCATTTCGTCCCATCTTTTCGGGTAAGAACGGTTAACTGCTGCACAACATGGGGATGGTTTCCAAAAATAATATCAGCACCCCAATCCACCATGTTTTGCGCAAGTTTCTTTTGTTTGTCTGTTAGGGTATATGTGTTCTCATTTCCCCAATGAACAGATATAACGACTACGTCAGCCATTGTTTTGGCCTTTTTAATCAGCTTCTCTATCAGTGCTGTATTATCTGCATAAATTAGTCTGTAATTGGAATTTTTGGGCAGATAAAGTCCGTTCGTCATCTCAGTAATGCCAATATGTGCAGTTTTAATCCCTTTGGCCTCAACAATGCGAATGTTTTGTAAGTCCTCATCGTTCCGGTAAGCACCCACTACCTTAACTGACGGTTTTGTATCCCAGTAATCAAGTGTTGCGGCCAAACCTTTTTCACCCATGTCAAGTACATGGTTATTTGCATGATTAATGACATCAAATCCTAAATTTATAAGCTCATCACCAACCTGTGTTGGTGAATTGAAGCGAGGATAGCCAGACGGTGCTGCTATTTTGCCTGCAAGCGGCGTTTCCTGGTTGATAACAGAAATATCAGCGCTTTTAATGACATTGGCTATGCGTTCGTAAACTGGCTTAAAATCATATCCGCTCCCGCCTGCACGCTTTTGTGCCTGCTGATAGATAACATCGTGGATTAAATCATCTCCCGCACCTAAAATCGTAATGGAAACAGGTTTTTTCACCGTTTTTGACTCTGGTCCCGACGAGAAAGCAGTAGACGATACCGATACAGAAGATGTTCCTGAAGCAACCTGCCTTGTACTCAATTTCATTCGAGAAAGAATCAATCCAAGTGCAACCGCACAGACACCAACCAAAAGGACAGCGACCGACACCCGAAATATAATCTGCCTCTTATTGTTTTTTTGATAGCGTTTCATGTAATAACTCCTATTTTAAGAAATATAATATTGAATATTATAACATAGAACAGCTGTAAAAAGCCATATATACGCAAAAAGACCTCATCCCAATGGGATGAGGTCTTTAAAAAACAAATTAGTTAGCGTTAATCTTAATTACAACGCCGGAACCAACTGTGTGGCCGCCTTCACGAATAGCGAAACGGAGACCTTCTTCAATAGCAATAGGGGTAATCAGTTCAACGTCCATTTCAACATTATCACCAGGCACGCACATCTCTACGCCTTCTGGGAGAGAGATAACGCCGGTAACATCTGTTGTTCTGAAATAAAACTGAGGACGGTAGTTATTGAAAAAAGGAGTATGACGTCCGCCTTCGTCCTTGGTCAATACATAAACCTGGCCGCGAAACTTTGTATGAGGATGAATTGTGCCCGGCTTTGCAAGAACCTGGCCGCGCTCAATTTCAGTTCTCTGAATACCACGGAGAAGAACACCTACGTTATCGCCAGCCTCAGCAAAGTCAAGAGTTTTCTTGAACATTTCAAGACCTGTAATAACGGATTTCTTACGCTCTTCTGTCAAACCGATAATTTCAACTTCTTCGCCAACCTTAGCTCTGCCGCGATCAACTCTACCGGTGGCAACTGTACCACGGCCGGTAATGGTGAAAACGTCTTCAACAGGCAGCAAGAACGGTAAGTCAGACTTACGCTCAGGAGTTGGGATGAAGCTGTCAACAGCGTCCATCAGCTCATGAATGCATTTGTATTCAGGAGCATTGTCATCAGTTGATTTTGATTCAAGTGCCTTCAGAGCAGAACCACGAATGATCGGTGTATCGTCGCCCGGGAATTCATACTCATTCAGAAGGTCACGAATTTCCATCTCAACGAGGTCGAGCAACTCAGGATCATCAACTTGGTCAACCTTATTCATGAATACAACAATGTGAGGCACGCCAACCTGACGGGCAAGCAGGATATGCTCTCTTGTCTGAGGCATTGGGCCGTCAGCAGCGGATACAACAAGAATTGCACCGTCCATCTGAGCAGCACCGGTAATCATGTTCTTAACATAGTCAGCATGGCCCGGGCAGTCAACGTGAGCATAGTGACGAGATGGAGTCTGATACTCAACGTGTGCTGTGTTAATCGTAATACCGCGCTCTCTCTCTTCAGGAGCCTTATCGATATTCGCGTAATCAACG
>DAMDEB010000131.1:0-348 GCA_032090075.1 Caproiciproducens sp. | reverse complement strand
GCTGCGGTTAAGGTGGTCTTGCCATGGTCAACGTGGCCAATGGTACCAATGTTTACATGTGGTTTTGTTCTGTCAAATTTTGCTTTTGCCATTGGAATTCCTCCTTTTTATTATACAAATATTAATTTTTTATGAGTTAAGCTATGCATATCATTTTATCAACAACCATGAGAAAAATCAAGCATATTTTTCAAGTTATTCGGACTTTTTGTTCCGAGAAGAAATGATGTTCTCCGAAACAAACTTTGGAACTTCCATAGAAGTCGAAGGCTCCATAACAAACTGGCCTCTGCCCTGTGTTTTAGAACGCATATCTGTAGCGTAACCAAACATCTCGGAAAGGGGAAC
>DAMDEB010000130.1:0-9805 GCA_032090075.1 Caproiciproducens sp. | reverse complement strand
AGGTAGGCTAAGCACCCGGCGCCGTACCATGTTGCCATGGTCGGTTTCCAGATACTCGCCACCGAACCGTACTTACAACTCTCGCTGTATACGGCTCTCCATTTACATATCAGCCTGAATTCTTCTAAAGCAATCATCACACATTACAAGAGCTTTTCTTCGCATCTTGAGCATCTTTGCATCCCATTCTTTGGACGGGTCTAACTCTTTTAGAGCCGCCACCTGATGTACCTTAACCACATTTGTATTTGCTCCACACAGTTCACATTTGCCTCTAAGCATACGAACAATGAGTTCCGATGGCTTGTGGTTGTATATTGTGACAGGCTTTGGAATGTTGTCGATTTCCGCAAAATAGGACGGGGCCTTCTTATGAAAACCTTCATGATAGAGCTCGATGCGCTTTTGCTGGCCGCTTGGCGTTACATAGTCCATGCCGAATACGCCGTTTATCTTGTATTTTTCAATGATCTTAGTCATTGGGCATCGGTATTTAGCCGCAAGTGTCCTATACATACTATACTGCATGATGTAGTAATACTTGTTCAGCACGGAAACGTTGCTTGCCAGTGCATAGTAGTTGTACAGTCCTCGTATTTCAGAATTAAACCCGCCAATGATTTCTACTGGGGCGCGGTTTACGAAGCAGCTTCGGGCGACCGGACGCCACTCCTCTTTTCCGCTTTCGTCCCGGAGAATAACCATGTTCTCATTGTCGAGCAAACGCTTCATCCACTTCTCTTTTGGAACATACAGCTTTACAATACCATCCGCCATGCGGAAACTGCCTTGTTTTCTTTTGATGAACTGTTTGCTCCGTTTGGATACGGTGATGTGGTAGCTAAGGAAGCTGGCCTTATCTGTAGCGTTTGTAATAAGGGTCTTTTCCATCGACAACTCCAAACGGAGCTGTTCTGCTAGAAAGTCCTTAATGGCGCTACGGATTTCCTCTGCCTCCTTTTTAGAGCCAATCACTCCAATGAGAAAATCATCTGCATACCTGCAATACTGGATTCGTTTGTATTGCTCATCCATCTGATCCATGGACGGCATGGTTGCCCATGCTTCAAATCGTCTTCGGATTTCTTCTGTGCGAATTTCCTTTTCTTCCTCTGTGTATCTGTCCCAATTTTTCTCTGTTGTTTGTTTATAGCTGTACCATCGTGTTTTTCGTCTGGAGTATTCCGGGTCATTCGCCCTTGATGTCCCACAGTCGAATTTCACCTTGTATTCGGAAATAAATATATCCAATTCATTCATGTAAATGTTTGCAAGAATTGGACTAATGACGGAACCTTGTGCCGCACCTGAGTATGTGCCATTCCATTTCCAGTCTTCCATATATCCTGCCCTGAGAAATTTCCATATCAGCGCGATGAAGTGTTCATCCTTTATCTTTCTTCTTAGGATGTTTACAAGAGTGTGCTGGTCAATATTGTCGAAGCATCCCTTGATGTCTCCCTCAATAAACCATTTCACTCCTGTGTATGTTTTCTGGATTTGCGTCAGCGCACTGTGACAGCTTCTTTTAGGCCGAAAACCGTGGGACTGGTTGCTGAATGTCGGCTCATAGATACTTTCCAGTATCATACGGATGACTTCCTGAACCAACTTGTCATCGGTAGACGGTATACCCAGAGGGCGCTTTTTGCCGTTCTTTTTTGGAATATACTGTCTCCTGACCGGGTTCGGCTGGTACGAGTAATCACGCATTTTCGTGATAATACCGTTAATGCGTTCCATGCCCATACCGTCCATAGTAAGTCCGTCAATTCCTGGAGTCATGCTTCCGTGATTCCCTGCGATATTTTGGTATGCTAACAAATAAAATTGAGGGTTGAAAAGGTTCCTGTACAATCTTTCGTAATGGTAGTTTTCTGTATTTGCTTTATTTGACAGACTGTTCAATACATCACTTGGATTTCTCAATGCCTCGCGCACCTTTCCCTGTATTGTATTGAGATGTAAACTGCCTCCCTTCGCCATGTGTCGGGCTTTCCCTGACTCAGACTACTATGGAGACTCCGTTGCCATATCAGATTTTCAGAGCCTGCGCTCATAGCACGAAGTGCGTTCTGACTTAGGCAATCCCCGTTTAGCACAGATTAGAATGTAGCGCCTGTATTGTCGGATGCGATTTTTGCCATTTCTCGCTTATTGCGGCGGTCAGCTCGGAACACTTGCAGGTCACTTGTGGCTACGCTTCCTGCCCTGAGCTGCACAGCGTTTCAATCAACTTTCGCTGTGGGTGACGATAGACCCCCTCTGGCTGTCGTTCAAGCAATCCAGCTTTCATCCTCATATACAGTTTTCATCTCAGTCGCTCAGTCGCCGCCTGTTGATTGACGGACTTGCGCCTTTACCGGCGTGCTGTTGTCGCTGATGTTGGTTTCCCTCACAGTTAAGCCGATTGATGACGGGCGTTTGTGTTTTTCCCGGTGCCTTGCTGTGGCACATTTCTAATCTGCCCACGCCGCATTTCTGCGACTTACGGGCGCACCCAACATTCATCCAATCCAAACGGTTCCACTTGATCAGTGTAATCCATATAGATTTTGCGAGCCATGCGCGAGAATCGCTCGTAAAGGTGATAATGAGGCGGGACAATCACGAGGTCAGGACATTTGCGCTTTGCCTCCCATAATGCTTCACCGGTTTTCACGTTATATTTTTTAGCAAGCTGATTTTTTGCGAGGATTATACCGTGCCGCTGCTCCACATCACCACCGACAGCAACCGGCTTGTTTCGTATCTCTGGGTGATGCAGGCACTCAACGCTTGCATAAAAAGAATTACAGTCACTGTGCAATATTACACGTTCCACTTTATCACCTTCGAACTCTTGTTTTAATATACGCATTGTTATTATAGAACACCTGTTCGATTTTATCAATGGAAAATTGAAGAAATAATATAAATTAGCGCCTGTGAATTTACATCACAGGCGTTTTTATATAAAAATATCAAAATGAAAGGGTGAAGTTAGTAATGAAACATGCTGCTGTGAACATCGCAGTAACACCGCAGCAATTGATGGAGCTTTCGGAATGCAGCCAGCGCATGACAAGCTACGCAGATCCGAACGGCAGCTTGTTGATCACGGTCATTGGTAGTCAGCAAGGAGTTCCGGTACGACTTATCCTGGACAGACAGTGCGTCCATAGATCCAGCACAGAGTTGAAGACGGGAACTCTTGATTCCAGTTAGTTTAGTCCGGTAGAACGAAGTATCAGAACACAGAAAAATTAAATTTTAGGAGGACAATCAAATGAAACTGAAAGAAAAATTGCAGGGGAAGTTGGTCAAAGTAAGAAACATGGTTGGAAAGGCTTTTATTAAGGCACAAACCACCCTGTTGGATACGTCCGGCGCATCAGCGGTGGAGGTTGCACTTGCCGCCGTCATTGCAGTTGTACTGGCACTGATCATCATAAATGCCTTTACCGGGATTTTCTCAAACACGATTATTCCGGGAATTCAGGACAAAATCAAAAGCATTTTTTCCGTAACCTGATATGAAGCAGATAAGGAGAATTTTTACGAACATAAGCATTGTTGAGATTATCGTAATATCTCTCATATCGCTCAGCGCGTTTCTCATTCTTTTCTCTGCTTTTATTGATCCTTTGATGATCATCAAAGGCTTTTTATTTACTCTTTGCATGATCGCGATTAGCTACTGCGACGCAAAGACGGAAATGATTCCCGATCTATTGCTCATTCCGCTCGTTCTGATTGGTCTAATCCATGTCAGCTGGGAATCGTTTGCCGGTACCGCAATTGCCATCTTGTTTTTGATTGCTGCACTGGTCGCAAAAAAAGAGGTCATAGGCGGCGGGGACATAAAGCTGCTCGCTGCCTATGGTTTTGTCATAGGACGCGGTGCAGTTATAGGCCTTTTGCTTGGCTCCCTCATTTTCATTGTCAGATACCTATATCCGCGCTTAAAGAAAAAGAAAGTTACTTATGCGTTTGCACCCAGCTTAAGCCTTGGGTGCTTTTTTGCATTCATTTTAGTTTAGGAGGTTGAATCCATCTATGAAAAAACTTTTCCGAAACCGAACATTTTTGGGAATTGGCAGCATCATCCTTGCGGTGCTGATCTGCCTTGTGATTGCACCGGCTCTGAGTACATCAAACTCTAAACAGGTTAATGTGGTACGGGTAACGAAGAAAATACCGCAGAGCGCCCTCATCACCAAAGACATGGTACAGACTGTCAAAGTCGGTGGGTATAATCTGCCGTCCAACGTTATTATCGATCCTGAAAAAGTCATCGGAAAGTATGCGACAGCCACCCTGCAGCCGGGGGACAGCATACTGGATACGAAAATTGCAGCTCAGGCTCCGAATGCGTATTTGTCACAACTGGATGGGAAACAGGTTGCCGTATCCGTCAGCATAAAAAACTTTGCGGCAGGACTATCTGGAAAATTGGAATCCGGCGATATTATCTCTCTTGATGTTGCAAATTACGGTGACCTGAAGCAGACGCTTGCACCGGAAGAGCTGCGTTATGTGAAACTGCTTGCAGCGACCAACGACAACGGCGCGGACAATGCAGCCGATCAGAACACCAAAGACACAAAGCAGGAAGATATGCCGTCCACATTGACGGTACTGGTTACACCGGCGCAAATGCAAAAGCTGGTGGACTACGAAAACAATGGTGTATTACACGCTGCTCTGGTTTACCGTGGCACACAGGAAAACACGCAAAAGTTTTTGAATATTCAGGCACAACACCTGAGTCAGCAAACACAGAACGGAGGAACCGAAGTTGGCAAATAACAGATTTGTAGCATTGTGGGGCAGCGGTGGGAGCGGTAAAACATCGCTGTCTATAAAAATCGCAAAGGAGCTATCCGCAAACAAAAAGAATGTGCTGGTAATCCACTGTGATGATGAAACGCCGGTACTGCCGCTGCTCCTGCCGGT
Organism: Caproiciproducens sp.; assembly: GCA_032090075.1. GTDB lineage: Bacteria > Bacillota > Clostridia > Oscillospirales > Acutalibacteraceae > Caproiciproducens. The sequence continues at coordinate 4,867 of DAMDEB010000130.1, read as the reverse complement.
ATCCGAAAGCGGTCAGTCATTGGGCGATTTGCTGTCCATGTCCAGTCCGACGCAGATTTCTGTCCTGCAGCACTGCGCGGTATACGGAAGCAGTGGATACATCAGCCTTTTAGGGTATCAGCCGGGAGAGAACGCCATATCCTACCGCGAATACAACGATAAAGAAGCAAGAAATCTGTTCAATCTTTGTCGCAGAATTCCCAGTATGGATTACATCCTTGTTGATTGCTCTCACCATACAGTGGATAATATCTTAACTGCGGTCGCGCTTGAAGCTGCTGATGCAGTCATCAAGGTTGCCAATACCAATCTTCGGAGCACAGTATATCTGGAATCGCAGAAGCAGCTGCTCCGGGAAGAAAAGTTCCATTACCGCGATCACATCAATGTGCTGAACAACGTAATGCCCGATCAGGATACCTACCCGTTCCGCGAATCGCTGGGCGGCGCACCGTATGTATTCCCACACTGCCCCTCTATTGAAGAACAGTTTCATGAACAGAAGCTGTTGGATACTTTGTTTGGAAAAGACGCCCGCCGTTTTGAGCCGGTTATGAAGCAGCTGGTGAAAGAGGTGTTCTTGGATGAGTAGAAATGCCGCAATGTTTACGTCTCAAAAAAAGTTGCTGCCTTTTCCTACGCTGCTGGACGAAATACAGGAGTATATGTCATTCAATTACCGAGAATTGATGTCAAGCCTGGACAATAAAAACGGCACACAGTTTCGGTCATATATTCAGCAGTACCTAACCGAAAAAGAGTATGGCGTGGAAGGGTATGACTTTGACCAGTTGGTAGAAAAACTGTACGATGAAATGGCCGGCTTTTCCTTCCTTTCACAGTACATTGATATGCGGGTACCCGGAGTAGAGGAGGTCAACATCAACGCCTGGGACGATGTGGAAGTGCATTTCAGCGGGGGCAGAGTAGAACCGGCAGACGGTCAGTTCTACTCTCCCCTCCACGCGACAAACGTGGTCAAGCGCATCCTTTCAAAATCCGGAATCATTCTGGACGGCGCGCACCCATGTGTCCGCGGGCATTTGAATAAAAACATCCGTGTAACCGTGAACGGCCCCGGCGTCATTGATGATGATATTGGTATTCAGGCTTCTATCCGGTTTGTCAATCCGCAGAAATTGGGTAAGGACGCATTCTTGAAGAACGGCCTTTCCACCGAAGAGATGCTGGATTTTCTCGTGACATTGTATCGTCACGGCGTTTCGATGTGCCTTGCCGGTCCGACCGGCGCGGGAAAGACTACACTCATGGGCTATATCCTATCGGCTGTCGCAAACAATAAAAAGAACCGGCTGTTTACCATTGAAGTCGGAAACCGGGAATTTGATCTGGTTTTGAGGGATATCTTAGGACAGGTTATCAACAGCGTTATGAGTACGGTCACAAAGGAATCCAACAATTCCAAACAGGTTGTAACCGCACAGATGCTTTTGGAGCAGGCATTGACCTTCCACCCAAAATATATTTGTATGTCGGAAATGAAAGGTTCGGAAGCCTTTGAAACGGTAGAAGCCGCATTGACCGGTCATGCCGACCTGAGTACGGTTCACGCGGACTCCTGTGATGATATTTACGACCGCATCCTGACATTGTGTGTGCAAAAGTCTACCAATCTCAGTGAAAATAAACTGATGGATCTTATTATTAAAGCCTTTCCTGTTGTGTTCTATGTAGATACGATGGAGGACGGAGTCCGCCGGATTGTCGAAATTGCAGAGGGTGAAAGTCTTGGCAATGGCAAATATCGTGTTCACACGCTATATCGGTATCATGTATACCAAAACACAAAAAATTCAATTACCGGAAAAACAGAAATTAAGGGTCGGTTCGAGAAAGTCAATCCCATCTCTGAAAAGCTTCAGGCGAAGTTGAGAAGAAAAGGACTTGACGAACTGACGCTTGAAACACTGATCGGAGGTGAAGCAGCTTGACCTTCTTTTATGCCGTCGCCTTTTTCTTAATGGTGGGCGGTATTTTTGTACTAATTGGCTTATCCCCTTTGGAGCTTATTAATCGGTTGTCGCAGATCAAGTCCCATAGAAAAGTAAAGCTGAAACGCGCCGTAAAGGAAAGTACAAAGCCGAGAAAGTTGCGCGGTATTCGGAAAATCGTAAAAGAAACACAGGATACGCTGCGGCAGGAAAATCAAAGCAGCCGGTTTTCACAGCTGGTTATGCTGTCGTTAATCTTTGCCATCGTTGGTATCCTGCTGTCCAGCGCCGTGAATAATCCGTTTCTGACTCCGGTTTTAGCAATCGGCTTTGCTCTGTTTCCATTTTTATATGTGCTGCTCATGGCGGCCAGAAATCGTAAGAATCTCAATAACGCGCTGGAAACCGCTCTTTCAACCATTACTTCGACGTATCTACGCACCGATTCCGTCATCACGGCGGTCGCAGAGAATCTGAAGCAGCTTGAACCGCAAGTGCGGCCAACGTTTCAGCGATTCCTGGTGCAGGCCGAAATGATCAGCCCGGATATTCCGGCACTGCTCGAGCAAATGAAAGACGGAATTGACAGTGATGTGTTTCATGAATGGATCGACGCCATGAAATTGTGTCAGGATGACCGGAATCTAAAAAGCACTCTTTTACCGATCGTAAACAAGCTGTCGGATATGCGAACCGTATCCGGAGAACTAAACAATCTGATGTACAAGCCAATGCAGGAGTTTGTCATCATGGCACTGCTGCTGATTGCCGAGATTCCCATGCTCCGATTCATGAATGTGGAATGGTATAACATTATAATGTATTCAGTGGCCGGAAAGATCATCATCGCAATTGATGCGGTGATACTGATTGTTTCTCTGGTTGCGGTAGTACGCAATACGCGGCCCGTCGAATACAGGAGGTAGTTATGGAATTTATATTTATCATATTTCTATCGTTTGGCATCTACCTTGTTGCCTGTGACTTGTGCCGGATACCGACACTTGCGGCTGCAAAGGCGGTCATGTCTATTACGCAGCCTAAGAAACGCCGTGTATTCAGCCTTGAAGCCATTGAAATGTCCCTTGCTTCACGGTTCAGCAAAATCATCCGGCTCAGCGATTCCAGAAAAAAGGAATGGAAGTCAACGCTAACTGTTGCGGAAATCCCTATGCAGCCGGAAACATATTTTGCCCGGTGTATAGTCAAAACGCTGATGAAGCTGTTGCTTCTGATCCCCTTTTCCCTGCTTGCGCCGCTGATGGACTTAATTATCATCATATGGGCGGTATGGGGTGTGTTCAACGATATTTCCGAAGCACAGAAAAAGGTAAAACAACGCCATGAAGAAATCAATCAGGAGCTGCCGCGCTTTGTCTCCACGGTGGAGCAGGAGCTGAACAGCACCGGCAACATATTGGCAATATTAGATGGATACAAGGGAAGCGCCGGTCAAGCGTTCCGCTACGAACTTGAAATCGCCATCGCGGAAATGAAAACTGGCTCGCAGGAACAGGCGCTGATCCATTTGGAATCCCGTGTGAACACTGTCATGATGAGCCAGACAGTGCGTGGCTTGCTGGCTGTCATGCGCGGCGATAACGGCGTCATGCACTTTGCCATGCTTGCAAACGACTTTAAGCAGCAGGAGCTACAGCAGTTAAAAATGATTGCACAGAAACGACCGGACAAAGTTAAGGTATTCAACTACCTGATTTTGGCCGGGTTTTTCATTACATTTCTTACGCCGATCGCAATCTACCTTGTCAGCCTAATTAAACAAATGATGTGAGGTAACGTCATGAAGAAAATAAAAAAGCTACTCAAATCTCAGAAAGGGAGCCTCGTATTTGAAGCACCGGTGATTCTGATCATCTCTATTATGATTATTGCAATCGGCCTTTACTCTTTTCCGGCCATCATTGCAAAGCAGCAGCTTGACACTTATGCGTCGGAACTAAAACGCACGGCTGAATTAACCGGTATGGTAGGAACGGAAACGACGAAGAAAGCGCAGAAGCTATCAGCTGAAACCGGCCTGAATCCGGATATTACCTGGTCGAAAACCGGAAAAATACAGTTGGATGATGAGTTCACCGTAACCTGCAGCATTACGAAAGATATTGGATTCGGCCGATTCGGCTCTTTTCCTGTGCCCCTGCACTCCAAACAAGCGGGACGCTCGGAGGTTTACTGGAAATGAACAAATGCAGAAAAATCCTAAAAAGTAACAAAGGCAGCAGCAATATCAGCACGGTCGTCGTTGCCATGATTTTAATCGTGATTGTGGCAAGCGGACTGGAATATCTTCGTTTGAATGTCATTGCACAAGGAACGCGCAATGGCATGGAAACCGTCATCACGCAGGCCTGCACCGACAATTATGACAGTTTGTACAACGGACTGCGTGAAGGGTATAGCGGCGGCTACAAACTGAATAACGGCAGCTGGACGGAGGAAATCAATACGGACGCTGCATACTCCATTATGGACAAGCAGCTGGGTACAAAATCCGACGGAGCCGGTCACGCAAAGTACAACGGCAGCACGATGGAATTCCGGATTTCAGATCTTTCCATCCAGCTGACCAATACGCCGCTTGCTCCCGGCAATCCGGGCGGGGAAACAAAGTTTACCGGCATAGCGAATTACACATTGATAGTTCCTTTATCATTCGGATGGCAAGGCCTGCCGCCACTCGAAATACCTATGAAAGTAAAAGCGGGTTACACCGCTAAGTTTTGAAAAAGCGGAACCAGTTCCGCTTTTTCTGTTTATTAAGGAGGTTTACATCTTGAAAAACAATCCAAAAGTTCGTAAATTCCTACTGCTATTTCTGATTATATTTGGTGTTGGCGCATCGGGAATAACCGGATATGCGCTTGTTACCGGCAATATGCCGCCGATTCTGAACA
>DAMDEB010000129.1:8403-9845 GCA_032090075.1 Caproiciproducens sp. | reverse complement strand
CAATTCAAGTCGAATAACCTTAAAAAAGTTGTTTAGTTTTCTGTTGACAATCCAACCATAGATATGATCAGTATAATAACAAACAATAATACTGCAACAGAAGATGCATAGCCAAAATCTTGTTCTTTAAATGCATAATGGTAAATACAATACACAAGTAGATTAGTGGAATAACCTGGACCACCTTCTGTTAAAATATTGATCTGGTCAAAAACTTTAAACGAATTTATGGTGGCTAATATAGAAACAAAAAAAATAGTGGAAGACAGCATGGGAATTGTTACCCTGAAGAAGGTTTGGATAAAATTGGCTCCATCCACCTTTGCCGCCTCATATACTTCTTTGGATAAGCTTTGCATAGCCGCAAGAAAAATAATCATATAATATCCTACATCATGCCAAATAGACATAATGATAATTCCTGCCAGCGAGGAATCACTCGTTGTAAACCAGCCGGGGGGATTTTTGATTCCAACGGCAGATAAAATTGAATTAATTGGTCCTCCATCTGGATTTAGCAAAATCAGCCATACATACGCGACAGAAACCATAGCAGAAATATAAGGCATAAAGCACATCATTCTAAGTGACTTTTTAAAAAATACAAATCGATTTAGCAAAGAGGACATAACAATTGCTATGCAAATTGAGATAGGAACATATGTCAACATATAAATCAAGTTATTGATTAAGGCTGCTTGCAACCTGTCATCACTGAGCATTCTGGCAAAATTATCAAGCCCTACAAAATCGACTCCCTTGAGCCCCAGCATTGGGTTCCATTTTGTAAATCCTAAAGCAAGTGAAAAAACTATTGGAAGGGCAACGAAAATTAGAATTCCGATAAAATTAGGAATAACAAAAAAATACCCAGCTCTTTCTTCCCGACGTGCTCTGCTTGATATTTTTTTGGGAAGGTGTTTTACAATTATATTTTCCATGCGAACCCTCTTTTGTCTTGATAATAAAAAGCTGCATAGACCTTGTGTGTAACCACCTGTTTATCTCCTTCGAGCTAATTAAATGGTCACACACAATACAAGGTCTTTAGCAGTTTATTTACCGATTATTTTTTTTCTGATTTTTCTTTTTCAATTGCCACATTTGTAGCTTTTTCTATATTATCGGTGACTTCTTTTATTGTTTTTTCGCCATTAAAATACAACTGCGTTTGTTCTTGCATTGCCAATTGATAAGCGGCCGATCCAATTCCCGTTGGCTTTTGTGTAGAAACATTAATATCATTGAATAAAACCTTTGCATCACTCAACTCAAGCTTGGAACCCTCGATAAAAGTTTTAATTAATGCATCATTGTACGCGGGACGATAGGAAGGATAGTTCCCGGTTGCAGCTACTCTTTCAGCACCTTTTTCAACGAAGTAACGGATAAATCTCCATGCCTGGTCTTTCTTTGTAGAGGAGGCAGGAATAGCAAGAATA
>DAMDEB010000129.1:1874-8393 GCA_032090075.1 Caproiciproducens sp. | reverse complement strand
ATAGTGGCTGCGACGCAGAAATTATTTTTTGCTTTTACTGTTTCATCAAACCTTGGTAGCGGTGCCACACCAATTCTAAAGTCATGGGGATAATTCTTTGTATCTTTAATGTTTGATACAATCCACGAACCAGCCTGAACCATTGCGCATTTTCCGCCCAAAAAATTTGAGGCTTGGCTGGCTTTGGTCGCTTTAATTTGATTAAAAGACAATTGAATACCTTCATCATCTAATTTTTTTCTGTTTTCAATTGCTTTAATAAATCCTGCGGCTTTTATATTGCACTTGCCGTCAGCTGTATACCAAGGAGAAACCTGATTTCCGATAGGAGCCCATTGCCCATTAAATGTATGGGTGTACGTTCCATACACCTTGCTCGTTCCGCTTCCTTTTGTCAGCTTGCTTGCGATTTGCATGTACTCATCCCAAGTCCATGAACCGTCGGGATATGCAATGTTTGCTGCATCAAACATGTCTTTGTTATACCAAATGCCTTCAATGGTAGAGCGGATTGGATACCCGTAGTAGACACCGTCGTATCTTGTATAATCCAAAATATTTCCAAAGTTGGTTTCCATATTAATCCCATCTTTTTTAATATAGTCATCGATGGGTGCATACATATTGTTTTTCATTCGGAGCATCTGCTCACCGTCAGATCCAGGCATAACATCAATTTCGCCGCCGCCCATTGCCAATACATCTAATTGAGTGAGTTTATCAGACCCATTATCCGGAATTGCATGATATACAACTTGAATGTCTTTATTCTCTTTGTTGAAATCATCAATGATCGACATATCCATCTTGGCCCAGTCATAATAGTTAATTTGCACTTTTTCTGTGTTGGGAGTACTGTCGGTTTTCGGTGCTCCGGACGTTCCATCAACTGCTTTTTGCGTGCTTGTTGCACATCCACCCAGCATTCCCAGTGTCATGGTTGCTGCCATAAAAAGTGCCAGCCATTTTTTTGTCATAATTTTTTTCCTCCTCAAATAATGTTTTAGTATGCCTTTGACCCCTTATTGATATTATAAAAAGAGGATGCATTTGAAACAATGCATCCTCTTTCATATTAGTTCTGTTTTTTTAATAGTATACAAATTATTTTTTAAATCATGTTCTAATTTATTCAGATTTGTTCAGATTTTTACTGCGGGAAATGTAATCACAATCTGAGTTCCTTTGCCAGATTCGCTAAATATTTCAAAATTACACTCGTTTTTATAGCACAAGTATAATCTGCGCATTGCATTATACATACCAATCGATTTTGTTTTCACATATCCTCGCTCCATACCATTCCACAAATTGCGAATACTTTCCAGTGTAGCAGAATCAATTCCAACCCCGTCGTCATTTATGGAAACAACCAGTTCACCATCATCTTCACCAATCCAAATCCAAATGCTCTCGCATGAATTTTCCATTTCCAACCCATATTTTATGGAGTTTTCTACAAAAGGCTGCAAAAGGAGCTTGATAATACTGTAAGAATATAGCTGCTCATCAACATCAATAAAACAGCGTAATCTGGTACCAAACCTTAGCGAAGATAAAGAGATGTAGAGCTCTATATTCTGTATCTCATCCTTTACAGTGGTGGTCTCACCCGTAATCTCCGTATTGGAACGAAAAAATTCACCTAATTTTTGAATCATAATGGATACATCATTACTTCCATCCATTTGGGCACGCCAATTGATGCAGTCCAAATTATTATACAGGAAGTGTGGGTTAATTTGCATCTGCAGGGCCTGAATCTGGCTTTCTTTAGCAGCAGTTATCAATTCTTGATGAGCTAATTTGTTTTTATAAATTTCATTGGTAAGGTCGTGAATTTGGTTCATCGTGCTGTTAAACGATTGAAAGAGATTGTCAAATTCCAAGATGGAAGATCCCTCACAAATGGACACGTTTTCCTCTTTTGCACGTTTGAAATATTTTTCTAAAATATTAACAGGCGTTCCAATATAATGAGTAATATGCACTCCTACCGCTGAAAAGATAAATATTAAAATAACGCAAATGATAATACAGGTTCTTAGTGCAATCATGCCCTCACGGTTGACTTCTGTTTTGTTTGTTAGACAGATATATTTCCAGTTGCGATCTTTTATTTCTTTAGTAGTTTTTATATAGTCAGAGCCACTATAATCTACATATCCGTTTTTTTTATCTACCAGAATTAGTTTTTCCCCAATTTTTTTCTGATCTTTACAATTGATTACTGTGTCATTATTATCGACCAAAAAAAATTCTTTCGTGGATGTATCTATATCGTCAACCATCAAATTTGAAAACATATCTAAACTAATAAACGTCATTGTGTAGCCCAGTTCTTTCCCAAGCGTAACAGTTTCATCAGTAGTATTGCTGGAAGAACTCTGAGTGGAAAATATTTTTTTAACAATTGGGATGGTAAGGGTGTGTCTTGTCTGGCTGCCATTCACGTCATACCCTAAAGGCAACCACATACTTTGCCCCTTGGAACTTTTTAGCTGAGAAAACCATTGAAATGTACTAAGGTTTACATTTGAGTTGTACTGCTCTTTGCTTCCGATATACTCCCCGTCATTAGAAAATATAACAAAATTAACACAGTCATATAGTACAGAACCGAATTGACCATTATAAACCAAGCTTTGATTGATTTGCATACGCAGTTGCTCTAATGATGGCTTTTCACCGTATTCATATTGAATAAGGGCAGACTGGATTTGGCTGGAAAACGCAACATTCGAAGCAAGATTGTTTGCTTGTTGGCTCAAATAGCTTGCATTTTTGCAGAGCTGAGATATGCGCCAATAATCCTCTGTCCTAATTCTTTCCGTAGATTTTATAATATTGTCCTGTACCATAAATATCGCAGTAAATAGTACAGAGATAATGATAGAGGCAATAAAAACAATGTTCAGGTAAAGCTTCAGAGAGGTTTTTCTGGTTGCTCGTCGCTGCTTGTCCACTCAGACTCCCCCCTAAATTTTGAAATGTAATCTGTCGGAGAACAATGATAATATTTTTTAAAGGAATCTGTAAAATATCTGGGATTGCTGTAGCCTACCAATTCCGAAATTTCATATACCTTGTGCTGGCGTGACAATAAAAGCTGCCTTGCGTTTTCCATTCTAACGTCCACTAAAAACGATTTAAAGCTTTTTCCCATTGACTTTGTAAAAATAGTGGACAAATACCCATAGCTTACATTCAGCTTATTGGCTATACTCGCCAGAGTCAATTCGCTGTTACTATATTCTTCATAAATAATTTTTTTGAATTATTAACTATAAAATTTTGCATGGTATCTGAATTTTCATGCAAAATTCGTAAGATGTTCCCAATATCTTGGTTAAAATCACGTTGTAGAATCTCCAGTTTTTTCTCTTCTTCTACACAATAGAATTGACGGCCCCCGTAAATAAAATTGTGTTCACCCTGGATTTTAAAATACTTAATTAGCCTTGCAACAATATTGCTGTAGTAGTAATAGACATCCTCAGTTTTAAACGTCAACATCTTATCATTCAATGCTTTCAAAGTCACTTCAACATTTCCACTCATTCGGTTTTCGATATCTTTGATCAGTTCTTCCTGCATGGATTGAACGAATTGCCAGTCCTTTCTATTCATACTATCTTTTGTTTCATAATATATAATGCAGTTTCTTTGAGGTTCCTGGTGTTCTTTGATCAGTTCCATTGCGGTCCAATAGGATGATATAATTTCCTCCTTACTATAGGCTTCTTTACCTACGGCAAGGCAATAGGAAATGTTTGAATAGTGGAGCAATTCTTTTTTGATTTCAACGAGGTAAGAATTCAGCAATTCTTGAGGAAGTAGAACAACTAGGATATCCTGGTGAAGGAGATGAACATAAGGGAGCATGTTTTTCGCAACATATTCCATGCATATGCCCAGTTGTTCCCTCACTCCCGCGGTTTCAAAATGGGGCATAAATTTGATTGCCACCAATTCCAAAACATTTTCATTTTCAAAAAGAGGCTCCACATAGATTTTTTGACTTAAAAGCTTCATCAATTTATATTCTGCTTTTAAATATTTTCCGTCATCTGAACTCACCAAATCACTATTATCTAAGGATAATTTTAAATTACTAAAAGTAGTATTAATTCTTTCCTGCCCAAGCGGCTTTAAAAGGTAATCGTCAACCCCCAGTTGCAATGCTTTTTGTGCCAGTTCAAACTCACTGTATCCACTAATTACGATGGATCTGATCTGTGGATTATATTTTTTTGCTTGCTCAATTAATTCCAGACCACTCATTTGTGGCATTTTAATATCAGTTAAAACTACATCAACAGTTGTCTTTCTTAAAACCTCCAACGCCTCCAGCGCGTTAGGATAAACGCCAATCACTTCAAATCCCAGCCTTTCCCAATTGACGACACTTTTAAGTCCTAATCTAATTAATTCATCATCATCAACAATTGCTAATGTATACATATATTTTCACATCCTTGCAAAAAATCTCTCTATTTTACACTAAGCTTAATATTTTGAAAATAAATTGTCAAGTTAAGTTGCACCGGTTATATCTGCCAATTTTTCTAATGTGCCGGCAGAACAATAGAAAAGTTAGCTACGATATGATAAAATACAGATAGAGCGTTCACATAAAGAAACGGGTCAGTAAGAACAGATTATCAGGATTCTAAAGAGCATGAAGCATATGCGACATGTAAGCAAATATTCTGATATGAATTCATCTTTGATCATTATTGTTGCAGGAAATGACAAGCGATCGTTAAATCACCGGGTGAATGATTTTTGGATTCAGGACTGTTCAGCTGCCGTTGAAAATATCTTGCTGACTGCTGTGGAGCTTGGAATTGGTTCTTGCTGGTGTGGATTATTCCCAATGGTAACTCCTGTAAAGAAAGTACGAGAACTATTGAAACTTGAAGAATACATAATTCCTATGGCATTAATCCATCTTGGCTATCCTAATGAAAAAGTTGAAGCCAGAACCCAGTATGATGATAAAAGAATATATGTATATGATTAATAAGAGAACTATAGCACATTTGATTTACTGTCTCGTATGATGAGCGAACTGGGAAACTTGGGCTTTTCGTAAGTTGCGCATTCGACCAGTACTAAACCATAGATATAAAACAGTGCAAATAGCAAATCAATATTAGCGGAAGGGAAAATGCAAGCAATGGAACTGCTGGACATAGTAGATCAAAACGGAATACCTATCGGAAAAACTGTTGAACGCGAAATCGCGCATAGAGAAGGAATTCGCCATCGCACATCTCACGTCTGGATTCTAAGAAAGCATGATGAAAAAACGCAGGTATTACTTCAAAAAAGGAGCATAAGCAAAGATTCCTATCCGGGTTGTTATGACATATCGAGCGCTGGCCATATTCCTTCAGGAGAAAGCTTTATAGAATCAGCTCTGAGAGAGCTAAAAGAAGAACTTGGAGTTCATGCAGTAGCAGATGAATTGCTTTATTGTGGGCGCCGCCAATTTGAATATCATAAAACTTTTCATGGAAAAGAATTTTGGGACAATCAAGTCAGCAATGTTTACGTGCTAAGAAGAAATATAGAATATGCTGAGTTGATTCTACAGAAATCAGAAATAGATACTGTTTTGTGGATGGATTTAGATATGTGTTTTGACATGGTGAAAAACAAAAAGGCGCCCAATTGTATTCGAATTGAAGAACTGAAAATGATCGCCTCAGCAGTTGAAAATAACGAATTTATTACGTAGCTCAAATTGCTATCCGAACTTCGCAGTTTGTTTGTGATATTCTTACAAAACACAATCCAATTATTTATATTATCGGAGGGTTAACATTATGGATAATGAACTAAAAATCAAAATGAGTGCATTTACACTGGACTGCAAAGACCCGCATGAATTAGCGAAATTCTATGCGGAGCTGCTCAAATGGGAAATACCGTTCTACGATGAAGAATATGCAATCGTGGGTGCTCCGGGGACAAACCAGGGAGCGTATCCCGGTATAACGTTTCAGCGGAACCCAGAGTATAAACCACCAGTGTGGCCGGAAGAGCCCGAAGCTCAGCAGCAAATGGCACATATCGACTTCGCAGTGAATGATTTAGAAAAAGCGGTTCAATACGCAATCCATTGCGGGGCAACAATCGCAGGTCAACAATTTTCTGACAGTTGGACAGTTATGTTTGACCCCGCCGGACACCCTTTTTGCTTATGTCAAATGAAACATATTTTTGAGAGTCCCGATTTTGCTTTGCTCTAATTTTGCTTTGCTCTAAAAAGATACTATATTTCACTTTGTGCTTGCTTCCCCATACTTCCACCAGAATATGACTCCAGCTAAAGCAAGTGCAAATCCAAGCCCTGTATAGAATATAGCGATAAATACAACTGGTACCAATCCTGAATATCGAAGCCATATCCCACCACTCATCATAAAGATCATAATACAATAGGACTTTACATCAAAGAAATTCCAGACAGGCTTCTTTTCTTCTTGGTAACTCATGATTCTTTTAGTA
>DAMDEB010000129.1:411-1864 GCA_032090075.1 Caproiciproducens sp. | reverse complement strand
ATGCTTGACAGCCATTTTGTAAAACATTGCTCCAAACAAGCAAAATACAATTGCGGATAGACAACCATTCCAAAGATCAATTGCCTTGCTTTCCGCATAAGCGATCACACCAAGTCTTGCCACATTGAATCCGGCAATCAGCCACACGGTTCCCGCAATAGCTAAAAGCACTTTCTTCTTGACCTGAAACATATGCCAGTTCTCCTTCTTTCGCTGTGCGAAATTACGGCGTTTTCTGCGTGACCTCTTCGGCAACGGCCGCACTACGAAAACTATACTTGCAAACATCCTCAAAATATTCGCAATAGATTTGATCGGATTGGGTCACCACCTTGCCTCACGTTAATGGAAAAGACCTGTGGGAATCGGTTTTGTTACACAACTTCATAAAATTATACTTTTTTCTTCTTTTAACGATATGTTTTTCAGGCAAAGGAACAGAAGAACAATCGCAACGGTCAGAATCGTATGCGTGATTCCTGCAATGCCGGAAATGGCAGCATTCATGCCTGCCGACAATGGGGTTCCCATCACTTGTAAAATGCCGCGTACAAAAAGCATCGCGACCATCAGCGGTAAGCCGATATTGTAAGTAACAAAAAACGCTTTGAACTTCTTTTGCTCCAGCAAATCGGTCTGGAGGCTGAACAAGGCAAGAATCAGGAAGATCACTGTGCCCAAAGCAAACAAGTGCAGATGAGTAAACGCCAAGGTTGTACGCCCCTCAAAGGCCATAGCCTTGGTGAACTCGCGGTAGAACACGCCGCAGACGATTGCCGCAATGGCATAGATAAAAGCGATGTTGATGAGTTTTTTCATGCTTTTTCCAATCCCTTCATCTCGTTATAGCCGATCAGGACTGTCCACACATAAGCGCAGGTTTTTGGAATCATCAAAATCCCGATAACGGGAATGGTGTCTGCAAGCAGCACCACCGGGATATAGAAGGCAAAGCTGAGGACGATTGTCAGCCACATAAAGCGGAAAGCCTTGTCCTGTGCATGTTTTGCACTCTGATAAAACAGTATGATCACAAGAATTCCCATCGCGGCAAAAGGCAAGTTACGGTAAATGCCCCAGGACAGTGGTGAATTAGCACTTGTCCACGCGTTTTGCGGCATCAGGCAAAGCACAATGCGCAGGAGAGCCAGTACATATACAGAGATGGTCAGACCTTGCTTACCTTTCACCTTGTAACGCAGTCTCCACACATAGTAAAGCAGGATATAAAAGACGGTCATGGTGATAGATGTGATGAATTTTCCGACACCCAGTACGGCTGTATAGCTCTCCAGCCCAGTGGTACAAAGTGCAATCGCTCTGGGCACCAGATGGAATGAATCGCCCAATCCGAGGGTGACAGCCATAATACCGAATAGCCGGTATTGTGGATTGCCCTTGCATTTTTTGGTCATCAGGATACCGATAGTGATTACAGTCGTCAAATAGACGG
>DAMDEB010000129.1:0-401 GCA_032090075.1 Caproiciproducens sp. | reverse complement strand
GGCATCGAATAGAGTTTCCATAATTGCTTGCATAAAAATCTCCTTTTCGTAATTGAACTATGTTCATCTTTGGTTCAATGAAAACCTGCCATTTGGGCAGGCTGTCGTTAATAAATAGTGCGCTTGATAATTTCTATCAGCATGGTACAGGAGCTTTCCTGCTCTACAAGCAGGGAAAGCAGACTGGAAAAGACAAAATCCACAAAGGCAGGCTTTGTAAAATCATCGGAAAACGCCTCCGGTGTTACCTTGCTGTCATTCTGCAAAGCCTCGAGCAGCCCTGCTTTCATATGGTCAAAGTACCCTTCCATCACATGGCGGGCTTTTCCTTTCTCGGTGCTTGCAAAACTCATGGAATGAGCGGTAAAGAAATTCGGGTATTCTACCACCCCGGCCTGGAC
>DAMDEB010000128.1:6630-9903 GCA_032090075.1 Caproiciproducens sp. | reverse complement strand
ATCAACAATTGTTTAACTTGATGGTCGTTTTTACGACAGAAGGAGAAAAATGGAGAAGACATTGGAAATCCTGGCGGAATTCGGTGAAAAGCGCACAGAAAGCACAAAAACGTTCCTGATGAGTAACGGCACCTTTATGAAGGCTGCTTATGGTGAAGCAATTCATTATAAGGACAGTATTGGCACATGGCAGGACATTGACAACACTTTGAGCATTGCTGATGCCGAAGCGCCGGAAGATGCCCGGCAGCTTGAAAATAGCGCCGGGAAGATGAAAGTGAGGCTTGAAAAGCGCTTAAAGGATGGTAAAGCCGTGACCCTGAAAGCCGACGATTATTGGGGGCTAGATGGCGCGGATGGAGCGGAATCGGAAATCATAGAGAGGCAAAATATCGCCAGTAACGAAAGCCACAACGATCAGTTTTTAAAGTTGAAAAAACTCAAAAACAAAATTCTTTATAAAGATGCGCTGCCCGGCGTTGATCTGCAATATCTTATAACCTCGGGCGCTGTAAAAGAAAATATCATTTTAAAAACGAAGGATGCGCAAAGTCAGTTTACTGAAACTTATCAAATCGGAACGTTATCTGCAAAGCAAAAAGATGACAGAACGATTGTGCTGTTTGAAGAAGCTGATTTAAAGCAGGAAACCCCGATTTATACAATCAGCTTACCGCAAATATTTGATGCAAACGGAGAAATCGGAGATTCTTTTTCCTTTAGCATCCTGTCACAAGATGAAGGAGTTTTAAAAACTGCGATACATATTGATGAAACCTGGCTGAACGAGGAAAATCGTGCATATCCCATAACGATTGATCCTACGGTATTTACAATTCAAAGCTCCTCTACCATTCAGGATACCTTTATCTGTTCTGGAGCCGGGTATCATAACCAGGCCGGCATCAACAATACAATGGGAACGATGTATATTGGAAATGAGACAACCAATTATAAGGTCTGCCGTATATTGGTGAAGTTTACACTCCCGACATTTTCCAAGGGTGACATGATTGCGGGTGCACAGCTCAATCTGGCACAGCGCTCAGATGGCCTGAATCCTTCCATCGCAAGCATGCAGGTCAATGCGTACGCGATGAATTCGGCATGGGCTGAGACGACCGTTACTTGGGATAATTCCCTGGCGGCTGTAACCAGTGCAATCAGCGGCCCTGTTTTTGATTATTTTAACGCATCTCAGTCTACAGCAAACACCTTCAATACTTGGGACATTACGAAGCTGGTGAAAAGCTGGTATAACGGAACTGCGAATAACGGAATCGTGCTGAAAGCGGCTAACGAAAGCGCTGCCGTGAGGAATGTTTACTATACCTCAAATTATCCGGATCAAACGAATGTTTATCCGACTATAGCCATTTATTTCACCAATAATGCTGGGTTGGAAGATTATTGGAGTTATCACAGGCAATCAGTAGGTCGGGCAGGTACCGGATACGTCAACGATTATTCCGGCAATCTGGTTTTTACCACTCCGATCATGAGCACAACCGGCGAACGAGTACCGTTGGACTTCTTCATTACCTACAACAATTTCCGTTCCGGTACGCATTTTAAAGATTCCTCAAAAGGCGACATTTACGGCTGGGGATGGCAAAGCAATCTCAGTCAGCGTGTCGATCCGGTCAGCGAAGCATCAGGGACGAATGTCATTGAGAAAGCGAAATTTAAACTTCTTGCCCAAAACGGATATAGATTTGTCTATTTGGATGAGGACGGGACCGAGCATTATTTTAAAGTTGACCCCAATAATTCCGCGAGAATTATTGATGAGGATGGACTTAATCTTGTAATTACTTCTGGCGGGGCAGGAAACGAATATTATACCATTCAATATTCGGACGGCTCGAAAAAGACATTTACCGGCAGCGGCTATTTATACAGGATTTATGACAGTGAAGGCAACTATCTTACGCTTGCGTACTATGGGACATTCATGAATCAAATTACTGACGGAGCAGGAAGGGTAATCCATGTCGAATATTCGGGTTCAGGGGCGGTCACGATCGTTACCGCGCCGGACGACAGGCAAACTCTGCTGCATTATATCGGAGGAAATTTGACTTCCATCACTTATCCGGACAGTAAAACCGTACAGTTTACGTACAATTCCAGCAATCAGCTTCAGAAAGTGACCAATGTTGACGGCACTTATATGCAATACAGTTATTATGACAGCAGCGATCCGTCCGTCCAAAACCGGGTGAAGGAAGCGACCGAATATTCTGCTACGGGAGACATCGGGAATAAAGTCACCTTTGCATACAATGCTGATAACACTACGACATTCAAATATTATAAAGCCGGGCAGACTGATGCGCAGGCACAGCGGGAAACCTATACCTTTGATATTCTTGGAAGAGCAACAAGCATTGTGAAAATGGATGGTTCGGCGGCAACCTATGCTTACACGGACGAATCCATAAAGAATGCAACGGCAAATAAAATCACAGCGCAGGCAGCGACAAGCATTCCGGTCAACAATCTGTTACTCGATCACAATGCCGAGCGCGAGGATGGAACGTGGACCGGCTCTAATTGGGGAACACCGGGCGGCGTGTTCAGTGTGGACAATACGGTGGCCTATCTTGGAATGAAATCGCTTAAAATAGTACAAAATCAAACCCAGCCGCAGCGCAGCGGTGCAGTCCAGAAGGTTACAAATTTGACTCCAGGTACGGTTTATACGCTGTCGGGTTACGTGAAAACAGACTCCGTCGTAAGAACCGACAGTGGGAGTTTGGGAGCCAATCTTTATGTTGCCTGTTTTAACAATAGCACCAGCCTTGCTGTTTACAACGGGAACGGGATATTCGGAACGAATGACTGGCAGAGGACTTCCCTCACGTTTACTGTCCCTGAAAATACGACCCGTGTTGAGGCCTACGGCGGTTTGAGTTACGCAAACGGCACAGCTTGGTTTGACTGTCTGCAACTTGAAACCGGAAGCATTGCAAATATTTATAATCTGCTGGAAAACGGAGATTTTCGCCTCAGTTCAAACTATCTTCCTACAAATTGGGAATTTACGAATTTCACTTCTGGGGACGGTATGTCCAATGGCAATGTGAGAATCGGTGGTAACCCAACCTTGAATAAGAATTTCTATCAGCAAATCTACATTAACAAACCGGCCAACAGCATTGCTTTCGTTGTTTCGGCAAAATCGACGGGAAGCTCCGTACCCACCGGCAGGGATGGCCGCTACTATGCAATAGATGTCGGGCTGTATTACACGGATGGGGATTCAGAGTT
>DAMDEB010000128.1:2465-6620 GCA_032090075.1 Caproiciproducens sp. | reverse complement strand
CAGAGTTTGTTGTTGTTCCTTTTAATCCTGATACCAACGGGGAACAGTATACAAGCGGTCCAGTAGCCGCATCCCAAGATAGGCAGATCAGCGGCAAGATTATTTCCAAAGTGATCTATCACATCATTTACTATAAGAATGCAAATGAAGCGAACTTTAAGTTTCTACAGATGAATATGGATCAGACGGGAACCACTTTTGCCTATGACAATAATGGGAAACTGACCACGTCGACACAAAACGCGAAGAACACAAGGATATACACCTATACGGATGCGCAGGAACTCAGAAACGCAAGCATCAAAAATAATGCCGCAAACTTCAATCAAAGTTATATTTATTTCTACGACTCCGATGATAGCAGCAGCCCTACTAAAAAGCCGCATAGACTGGTCTCCGCACGTTCCGCTCAGACAGGAATTGGATTTTTTTATCTGTATGACAATTACGGGAACCCAACAAATACAGCTATGGGGAGCATAGGAGAAGAAGGTTTCGTTTATTACGATTTTCCCTATTTATATTCGTTGCATTTTTATAGCCCAGATGGAAATTATCTCATCGCCACATCAGATCAGCGAGATAAAAGGACAACATATAGCATAGATACTACAACGGGTCTTACCAGCTCTGTGACGGACCCAAAGGGAAATACGACGCATTATGCCTACAATACGCAAAACCATCTGCTGACTGGGGTCAGCGCGCAGGGTAGCGCGGGAACGGTTGATACCGCCTATGAATACGATACCGCCGACCGGCTGAGTCAGATTACTCACAATGGGTTTGTTTATACTTTCCAGCGTGATGGTTACGGCAATATTACTGTCATCAATGTTGGTACGCAGAATCTGATTACCAATACCTTCGCTCCAGGCAACGGAAACCTGCAGTCCTCCACCTGTGGAAACGGGCTCAAGCTAGGCTATCTGTATGATTCCTACGACCGTGTGAACATGGTATTGAAAAATGATAATTTGATCTATGAGTATTTTTACGACGCGCGCGGAAACCTTGCAAAGATCACAGAATATGATCAGGGATCGGTAAAATCAATCAACTTCTACTATGACATCGGCGATCGGCTGATCAGACAGGTCCGTTCCGAAGGCGCCTCCATCGGGTATGATTATGATAACATGAACCGCTCAACAAGCACGGTGCATACCTTTGCTGGCCTAACTAGGAAAACGATATTTACATACGGTGCGGACAACAGAAAGGCGAAAGTTACTTTAGCGACAGGCGGAACAATTACCCGCTCTTATGACACGCTAAACCGTGAATATATCACCGATACGAATCCGGCTGCCGGGCAGGACCCAACCCTGCGCATGCAGCGCAGCTATGTAAATGTTTTAGATGCCAGAACGACGACTTTGGTAGATACTTATTACAACTACAGAAGGGTTGGAAATATCAACACCGTTCTGTCCAAGTATCAATATGCCTATGATGATAACGGCAACATCAGTTCGACAACGGATATTAACGGCAATATGACCACCTATACCTATGATCAGCTAAACCAGCTTGTGCGAGCGGATGATCAGAAGGCTGGAGTCAGCACAGTCTATAGCTACGATATCGGCGGGAATATCACGGCCTTCACAACTTACGCTTACACAACAGGCACGCCGGGAACGGCGACCGACAGCATTGTTTATTACTATGGCAATACAAACTGGAAGGACTTACTGACCGGCTATAAACAACAGAACGTTATTTACAATATCTCTTACGACACAATCGGGAACCCACTTGCCTACCGGAACGGCATGAGCTTCACTTGGGAAGGTCGGCAGTTAAAATCTTCCATTGCAAACAGCCAAGATGTAGAATATACTGTGGACTATACATATGACAGCAACGGAATCCGCACCGGCAAAACCATTAACGGCGTAACGACAAATTACTTCCTCGATGGCAGTGTGATCATGGCTCAGCAGACCGGCAATGACATTCTTTGGTTCCTGTACGACAGCGACAGAACTTTAGTTGGGTTTACCTATAACGGCACAGCCTATTATTACACGAAAAATGTTCAGGGCGATGTGACCGGTATCGTCGACAGTAATGTCAGCCTGGTGGTGGAGTACACCTATGACGCGCGGGGCAAGCTGCTCAGTAACACCTATGAGAACGGTTATGAAGATATCGCCCAAGCGAATCCGTTCCGTTATAGGGGCTACTACTACGATTCCGAAACGGGTTTATATTGCCTCAACAGCAGATATTATGACCCGCAGTTTGGGAGATTTTTGAATGCGGATAGTGTATTGAATGATGACATTCTTGGCAATAATCTATTTGCGTATTGCGGTAATAACCCTGTTAGTCGAACCGATGACAGTAGTCAAGGATGGTGGATTCTTGCGGGTGCAGTCATTGGTGGTGTAGTAGGTGGAGTAACAAAGGCCATCACCAATGTTGCGAGTGGGCAAGAGTGGAACAATGGTATTATCGGTGCGGTCGTTGGGGGCGCAGTTGCCGGTGCTATTATTGCGGCAACGGGAGGTGCTGGAGCTTTCTCTATTATTGCTGCTTATTCAGGTGCTACATCAGAATCAGTAGTAAATCAAACTCTATCATATACATCTTTAGCAAAAGTTAATGGACTCCAACAAGTAGCTGTTACCAAAAAGAATGTTGTGACTTCAGTGAAAACGGTTGCTGTAGATACTGTTGTAAATGGTACGGTAGCGGCGGTAACGGGAAATATAGCTGGGAAAGTGGTGCCAACAAATGCTGGATGGTTTACCCCGCAAAAGTTTGTGAGCAGCTTTACTGGAAAATATGCAGTTAAAGTTGAACTGCAGGCTGTGGCACAGGGTAGCGCACAATTTGTAGCAGAAAGTCTTATGGATTCATTTATGCAAAGAATAAAGACGGGACAAAGTCCGGTGGTCACGGTGTTTCCAGGACAGGAGATTATATCTCCGCGCGGGGGTGATAGTTATTAAAGACAAAAGCAAGGAATTGCTTGTAAAGGGCACCATTGTGCTAGGAGCGACTTTCGGAATATTATTTGTACTTGTAATTCCAATTTTTATGGGTGTATATGGGTACTCCGAATCAAGTTTTATTTACAAGCTTTGGATTCTCGATTTTATTCTGTTCATTGTTTCCGGAATAGTCATGATGGTTTTAATGGTTACATTGAAACCTAAACCTAAACTAAAACCACAAGCGGCCGAGAAACTATCACTACCTATCGATACTTATGATGACTTTATGAGTCTATTGAGACTCCCTATACACCAACAAGATTATAAGGACCAAGGAGTGATATATGCGGGTGATCAAACAGAGGTATTGTTATTTACGAGGCAGAAATTCTGGTCGCTGGGGTGTATTAGCATAATTAGAGTAACTGAAATGACAAGTGAAACGCTTGATTTATTTGATGAGACTTTGAAAGAATTTCTTAAGAAATATTACGGGAAGGACAGAATAACGGATGAGATTAGTTTGATTACTTTGGTATGCGTAGATAGAATCACTCCGTCGTTTCAAAAGTTTGTTAATAGCAATATTGAGCAGAGTTTTAAAAATTATAGGTTACCCGTTGGAGTTTCTTTTGGAGACAAATCTATCTATATTGCAAAGCAGAAGGACGGATTCGCCGTGACACAGTACAAAAAGTTAAGAAAACGATTTCTAAACCTACTGCCAAAAGCCATGTGAATCATCAAGCACCATAAGAAGGAGTTATCTGGTGGTCGAGTTCGCCTATGACGCGTGGGGCAAACTATTTAACAACACGGATGCCTCGACCAATAGCATTGATACTGGGGAGTTTGATCTCTAAAATCGTAAAGAGTATGCTGCTTCTGGACATAGCGGCCAAATAAATATTTGGAGAGAAGGTGAATGGTATATGGATCAAAAAGAATTTATGATGGTTTTATCAGATGTATTTTCAATTAGAGGATTTTTTGAATTTTCATATCTCGGCCATCACTTTTCGATCCAAAAAATCAAAAAAAGGTTTCAAGAAGAACATTATATTCTTATCGATTCTAATGGGAATTGTCAAAGCTTCAATAGCTTAGAAGAGCTAATGGAAACTGGTCAACTTCGTGATGTTCCACTTAAAGACGCCTGCCAAATGATCAACTTGGATCTAAAAGACGATTTGAGTTATGAGGCGAT
>DAMDEB010000128.1:1796-2455 GCA_032090075.1 Caproiciproducens sp. | reverse complement strand
TTGGTTGTTTACGGTGGCGAAATACTGTTTAAATATCATAACATGGAGTACTGGATCGCTCATTATAAAGATGTTTTCCATCTGTCTGATGAGAATGAGAAAGGTCAAGTATTTTCGTCAGCTAAGGAACTGCTTGAGAAATCTCTGGTTGAGGGTAAACATCTTCAAGAAATATGGAATGAAGTTGAAATTATCTCAGTTTCTTAATTAAGCATTAACGACTCAAACATATCAAAAGGGCAAAATTTCATTTTTCATTACTTGCCGCATATAAAATTGGATGTATTGCTGAAATAATAGGATGAATCTGATTCAGATTATGACTGACTTGACGCCATAATGGCCATTGTATCTAGTGAGTTTTTAAAAAAGAGATCCCATAATACCAAGCGAAGAGACTGCCGCAAAGCGATTTAGAGATCGTCACGCGGCAGCCTTTTCTGTGGTGAATTGCGGGTTCAGATCACACTACAGGCACGCCGGGGAACGGCGACCGAGACAGTACAAGGCGATGTAACCGGAACGGCTGATTGTGATACCAATAGTATTAGAAGTAAGGATATTCCCTTTGGAGATTAATCCAGCGGAAATATTTTTACTTGCAAAGCCAATTGCATGATGATATAATTACGGTGTCTTATGAGATTATTGCTCTGATT
>DAMDEB010000128.1:0-1786 GCA_032090075.1 Caproiciproducens sp. | reverse complement strand
GTGGCACGTATTTGACACATAACAGGCCACGAACCCGCATGAATGCTGAATTCCTCTTTGACTGGGGGTCAAGAGGCCGTGAGTTCAAGTCTCGCCACTCGGACCAAAATCGTTTCTATAGGAATTGAGTAATCAATCTATAGAAACGATTTTTATTTTATGGCTATGTTTTGAGCCGCGAAACATGCTATAATCAGCATATAAATCTATAGACTACATATTCAGGAGGATAGCATGAGCAACAAAATCACCAAAATCTATTTTTCACCTACCGGAAATACAAAAAAGAGCGTGGATGCCATGGCGTCCTCAATTGGAAGCGTATTCCAGGATTATGACATAACTTCTGAGGCAGAGACAACACAATGCGTTTTAACCACGGACGATTTTGCAATTATAGGTGCTCCTGTGTATGGGGGACGTATCGCAAAGGCGGCGGCAGCCCGTCTGTCCCTCTTTAAAGGAAATAAGACCCCGTGCATCGTTGTGGTAACTTACGGTAACAGGCATTATGACGATGCACTCCTGGAGCTTGCAGATATGGCAGAAGCGCAGGGTTTCGTAATCAAAGGTGCGGCTGCCCTTGTTGGTCGCCATACATACGGTAACATCCAGACCAACCGGCCCGATCTAAACGATTTGGATGCAGATAAGAAATTTGCACGCGAAGCCAAAGAAAACAAAAATAGAAATATACAAATAAGCGGAAACAGACCGTACAAAGATGGTGGTAACGGTGGCTCTTTTCGACCGCTTACTTCCAAAGCATGTGTTTCGTGCGGCCTTTGCGCAGAAAACTGTCCAACGCAGGCCATTGCGGCGGATTTTAGAGCTATCAATGATAATTGTATTTCGTGCTTCCGATGTATTCGAAATTGTCCGGTGAAAGCAAAAAATATGGATACAGAAGCCTACCTTTCATTTGCAGCAAGCTTTTCAGAAAAGCTTAAGAACAGACGTGAAAACGAATATTTTTTGTAAATTCATTATTCGTATTTACATTGTGATTTCCTATTTTATAAGCGAAAAGATACAAACTATTGGTATTACTACATTTCTCCAAGTCCTATAATAACGCTCCGACCAAAAACAAAAGAAGAACCGCACAAAACGGCCGCTGAGGTCTGTTTTGTGCGGTTCTTCTTTTAAAAAAATCAGGCATTCATTGCTTCGCTGAAAAACTTATTATGAACCGCTGTAACCGCCTTGTCGGCATCGTTGCGGTCAAGTAAAACGGAAATCTTAATTTCGCTTGTGGCAATCATTTGGATATTGATATTGGCTTCGTACAAAGCTTCGAACA
The DNA here is from genome assembly GCA_032090075.1 of Caproiciproducens sp. Classification (GTDB taxonomy): domain Bacteria; phylum Bacillota; class Clostridia; order Oscillospirales; family Acutalibacteraceae; genus Caproiciproducens. Next base: position 483 of record DAMDEB010000128.1, on the reverse strand, counting down.
TTTGGGCAGCGGTACCGGGGTGCGTTTCCATACCCGCACCTACAATGGAAACCTTGGCGACATTTTCGTCATAAACAACACTGGTCGCGCCAATTAGTTCAACGTAAGGATTGAGAATATCAATTGTTTCCTTTAAGTTTGCTTGATTGGTTGTAAAGCTGATATCCTTTGTGCCGTTTCTTCCGACTGATTGTAAAATAATATCAATATTTAGATTTTTAGCGGAAAGCTTTGAGAAAATCTTAAATGCGAGACCCGGTCTATCCGGCACACCAATAATTGAAATACGAGCGACATCTTCATCCTTTGCAATCCCGCTGATAAGCATTTTTTCCACTTTTGTAGCCTCCTTAACAATTGTACCTGATTTTCTGGTCATACTTGAGAGCACCTCGAGCTGAATACCGTATTTCTTTGCCATTTCAACCGAGCGGTTATTCAACACTTGCGCACCGAGGGTCGCAAGTTCAAGCATCTCATCGT
>DAMDEB010000127.1:6861-9956 GCA_032090075.1 Caproiciproducens sp. | reverse complement strand
CCTAATGCCACTTGAATCCCACCTCCGGTTAAAAACCCGACAAGCACGGTATGAGAAAGAAATTTTGATATAAATCCAAGCCGTAATAACCAGCATACCAGCAAAATAACACCAACCATTATGGCGAGCAGGCATGCGTACGACAAATACTCTGCAGAACCCACCGCAACGAACGGAATAAGCGTCTGTGCCATTATTGCAGCTGTAGCAGAATCAGCCGCGACCACCAAATGCCTTGAAGCTCCCAAAACAGCAAAAATTAGCATCGGAAACAAAAGTGAATAAATGCCGGTTATGATGGGAGTCCCTGAAATCTTTGTATAACCCATTACTTCAGGAATAGATATGACCGCCAATGTCAAACCTGCAAAAAGCTCTTTATATAGTTCATTTGTTTTTATAGGAAGCAAACCTTTGAAAAATGGGAAGTTGTTTTTAAATTTCTGCTCGAGTTTTTTCATCTTAAAATTACCTTTTCATTATTTGTTCTCATTATCTGTGTTAGTCAAGCAGAAATGATAGCCTCAAACGAACTGCGAAGTTCGATCATCATATAAATTTAGTTTACGAGCAAGTGATACTGCGCATAAATCAAAATAACAAGATTTTCTCAAAGCAGATAGAATTTGCTCGCCCTACGTATTTTCCGTAGTTTAGTATTTTCTTGTAACCGTTTCGTTCATAAAATGAAACGGCTTTAGCATTAACGATACGCGTTTCAAGGCAAAGAGTTTTATAGCCCATGTCATATGCCTGATGCTCAAGATAGGAAAGAATCTTATTGCCAATTCCGATGCCTTTTTCCTTTGCATACATTCTTTTCACTTCTGCAGTTGTTTCATTTATCGGTCTGAAAGCCCCACAGCCAATTGCCTTACCACTTTGATCCCTGGCAATTACGAATTTGCCTCTATTGTTGCAAACATCATTGGCGTCAAATGAGTTTTTGCCGCTATCACCTGTAATGTCTTGAAGGCATTCCGAAAGCTCATCTATTAACGATACGGCATCAGAGGAAAATGGGCTTTCTGCCGATATAATAACGTTTTTTAGAACCATGATTATCAATCCTTGTAATATAAATAATGAAATTATCCTCCCATTGTACTTCATCAACATCATTGGAAGTTCAGAATATTAGGAAAGAGGCCACATTGTGCTTATATTTATACTTTTATAATTTTCTTGCTTTAATTACAAAAGTTACAGGAAGCATCTTTGCTTTTTTTGCAAAATCATCGTCCCGCGACTGCATCATTTCATCATCAGCTTGCTCAATCATTTGCTCGATTACAAACCCCGCTTTTGCCAACGCATTCACATAGGTTGATAGTTTACGGTCTGATAATGCGAGTGTACCTTCATTAAATGATACGGAATACCAAGATTCATCAAAATAACATTTTTTAAAAACAAGCATATCATTTTCTACAGCAACACATTTGTGTATAGGGTGGGACCAACTGAAAATAAATACGCCATCTTTTTTTAAGTAAGAAGCAATCCGGCAAAAAGTACCCTCAAGGTCAGCGGTCCATCCTATTGCATAAACCGAATAAACAAAGTCAAAATAATCCAATGGGATGCCACATTCCTCTTCCATGGGGGAACAGATCAATTTTGCTGAAAGACCGAATTCCGCCAAATGTTGACTCGCCTTTTCGATTTGTTCTTTTGACAGATCTATACCCCATAGCTCAGATGCTTTACGTTCTCCCAGATATTGCAAGGAATGACCGGTTCCACAACCTATCTCCAGAACCTTTTTCCCGGAGACATCGCCAAAAAGCTGACATTTTTCTTCTGAGACAAATGCTCCGTATTTTGGGAGCGCGGTAGTTCCTAACAGGTCGTTTCCTTTTGTGTCCCAAAAAAGGCAGTTCGTTTGATGAATGGCATCCTTGTCCATGTCGACTGAGATGGCACAGCTAACCTCGCCAGCGCCTATAATGTTCGTTCTGTTAACGGAATTCTTGTCCATATTGGTACCATCCTTAAATATAAATAATTGGATTATGCTCCAATTGTAAGGTTAGATTGACATAACAAAAGAAAAGTTCTATTATTGTTGTGTAAGGTTAACATTACATAAAGAGGGATAACATGAAAAACAGAGTTAAAATATTACGAGAAGTACTGGGATTAACACAGGAGCAACTGGGAGAACTTGTCGGTACATCACGCCAGGCCATTAATGCAATTGAAACGGGAAAAAATGAACCGTCAATCTGGTTAGCTTACGATATAGCTCAGGTGTTCTGTGAACCGATTGAGAAAGTCTTTCTGTTTGAAGAAAGTGAAAGAAAATCAAGAGCACAAATAAGCAGGGGGAAAAGCGATGGCATTAAGAGAAATTAGAACATTTGATGATCCAATCCTTAGAAAAAAGTGTAGGACTGTCGATGGTGTCGATGATAGAATTCGGACTATTTTAAGTGATATGGCTGATACGATGTACGGTACAGCTTCTGGCGGTGGATTAGCTGCAAATCAAGTAGGAATATTGCGCCGTCTTGTTGTAATTGACGTGGGAAAGGGGCTTCTGAAGCTTATTAATCCTGAAATTGTCTCAACAGAAGGAGTACAAATTGTAAATGAGGGTTGTCTTAGCTTCCCAAATATATGGGGTAAAGTTAATCGCCCTAAAAAAGTAACTGTAAAATATATCAATGAAAATGGAGAAACCACCTGTATCGATGGAGAGGGGTTATTAGCTCAATGCCTATGTCATGAAATTGATCATCTCGATGGGATTGTATTTATTAATAAAGTGACCGAGTTTATTAAGGTTTAATTAAGGCTACAAATTATTCAGTCTATTTCACAGTACTGGTCTAAAATGCAGTTCAGACCGTGACCTCAAAGAACATCATAAGTAAATTGCGAAGTTTAGATTTTAGAAGTTTAGTTGGGCTTCAATCAGAATAATATTTTTTTAGTTTTTCAATGTCAATTGGATTGTCAATCCATTCCTCTGTATATCCGCAGGAAGCGCATATATATCGTGTTACTTTTACTGCACTAAAATTAGTACGGCCGGCTATAATGTTATTGCCGGCACCATATGCTCCGACGTTTCCGGGAATTCTAATGAT
>DAMDEB010000127.1:3330-6851 GCA_032090075.1 Caproiciproducens sp. | reverse complement strand
AATGATTTCACTGGAATGACATTTAGTACAAATACCCGTGTTTTTCATAATGCTTAATCACTCCTTTGTATTTTTAAACTATATTGATGCGTATGATGTGAACACTACAATTTGAATTTCCAAGGGTTGCATAATCCATGTTTTCTCAAACGTTGTGTAATAGGTAAACATGCAAGCAACAGAGCTATTTTTTATTTGCAAAACAGAAACATGAAAAGTCAAAGAATATTCCCAATATATACTATAATATCACTATATTCTCATAACACAACTGAATAAATAACATTTAGTAAAAAATATCCACATACGAAAGAATCAAGTATTTTCATGTATTCTAATTCTTATTTCAGTCCTTCACGTTGTTCCGAAGGAGGCGGTTGATTACACTGCCGCCTGTATGAACCCAGACATTGTCACCAATTGATTTAATGACTGTATTTCAAACAATTTTAATCACGTTATTGCATTCACAGCGCTTAAGTAGTAAATTATAGTTAAGTGCATATTTTGTCGACGCATTTTAACTTTGCATGAAAATAATTCTATAAGAAATAAATATATGACAAACAATGATTTTTTTCATTTTTTATAACAGCTGTATTAAAATAAGTTAGGAGAAAAACAATGAATAATGAATTTATTACTTTTACAATTGAAAGACAAAAGACCATCGCTTTAATCGCCCACGACGGAAAAAAACAGGAATTGATTGAGTGGTGTGAGGAAAACCAGGATATTCTGAAGAATCATTTTCTATGCGGAACCGGAACGACGGCGAAACTCGTTGCGGAAAAGACCGGTCTTCCGGTAAAAGGCTACAACAGTGGTCCTTTGGGAGGAGATCAGCAAATCGGGGCTAAAATTGTAGAAGGAAATATTAATTTCGTAATATTTTTTTCTGATCCATTGGAAGCACAGCCACATGATCCTGACGTAAAAGCTTTATTGAGAATCGCGCAGGTTTATGATATTCCCATTGCAAACAATAGAGCGACTGCCGATTTTATGATCCATTCCGACTTAATGAATCGGGAATATGAACATAGAGTAATTAATTACAAACAAAAGATTATTGATCGTGTAAACGACAGAAGTCTGTTGAATAAATAAGAAAGCATGGTGAAAATTTATGATTACTGTAAAAATATTAATCAACAGTGTTGATAAAGTTAAAGAATTCTCTTCTATTATCTCCAAAGAGGGCGTGGAGTGTGAGCTGATTGAAGGGGTTTATATTATTGACGCGAAGTCCATTATGGGAATTTTCAGCATGGACTTAAGGGAACCAATTCAACTGAATATACATTCCGACAACAATGAAATATTAAATAAATTAAAGGATTTCATTGTTGAAGAAGCATAATTCATTACCGGATAAGAGGTGATGAAAAGCCCAGACCGGCAACTGCCGGTTTGACTACTAAAGGGATACATCCTTAGAAATGATGGACAACAAGAAAATACTGTATAAAACATCCCCCAGCAGCTAAATTGATTCAGCTGCTGGGGGATACTTATATTTTGTATGTTATAGAATATGATTGGATTCAAAGAAGAAGGATAGTTCCTGGGCACCTTGAAATAAATGCGCGTGAAACCCTGCTTTTATAGCTCCATCCACATTCGCCTGCAAATCATCAATAAACACACATTCGCTGCTGTTCAGATGATATTGGCTGCAAAGCCGGTCGAAAATCGCAGTATCCGGTTTAACCAGCCGTTCTTTTGCCGAAACGATAAAGCCGTCAAAAGAACGGAACATTTCAACTTTATTCTGATACTGGAAGAATCTGAGGCTGGTATTAGAAAGAAGATAAATTTTAAACCCCTTTTCTTTTAGCTTTTTTACAAGTTCCGGCATGCCCTGTATTGGTGTTAAATCGGAATGCCAGTTGTCCATCGATTTTTGCACATAGCTTGCATACTGGGGGATTCTGGCGCTTACTTGCTTAACGGCGTCTTCGTCTGTAATGGTTCCGGCATCCAGTTCCGCCCACTCCTGCGAATAGAAAAGCTCCTTCAGTACCGCTGCCGCAATCACTTCATCCTGCGTAATGGTTTTAATGTATTCCTGTGGTGTATAGGACAAGAGTACATTTCCCATATCAAATACTATATTTTTAATCATATTTTTTTACCCACCTAATTTAATTTTTCTCTAAATTCCTTTGGAGTAACTCCGACTAATTTTTTAAAAATTGCGCTAAAATAGCGCTGATCTTTATAACCAATCTGATTGGCTATTTCATAAATTTTTCCATCCGGACGCTTCAAAAGTTCACACGCCTTTTTGATTCGGTAATAGGTAAGATAGTCACCAAAGGTTTGCCCAACCGTATTTTTAAATAATCGGCTCAAATAGCTTTCACTGATGAAGAGACTATCCGCTACACTTTTCACGCTGATGTCTTTCTGGTAGTTTATACTGATATGTTTTACTGCGCGGGTTACATAGTCGTCTGCATTTCCCTCGTCGAACATATACTCTTTAAAAAGCATCACGCGGCTGTCAGAAATATCATCCATTTTATTCTGTATCTTATCAATTCTTTGTTTATCACGTACCGCTTCACAGGTGTTCAGAAGTGCACGATCAAGATCATCGTCATCAATTGGCTTAATCAAAAAGTCACGTACGCCTAATTTTACGGCCTGACGTGCATACTCGAACTCACTGTAGCCCGAAATAATGATAAATTCAGGTTTAAACCCGTTCGCTTTTGCCTGCATAATCATGCCAATCCCGTCCAGCCCGGGCATACGAACGTCTGTAATTACAATATCCGGTCTCAATTTTGCAATCGCGTCTATACCCTCGAGTCCGTTGGATGCTTCTCCTACTACCTCACATCCATACTTTTGCCAATCCGTTGTAAGAATCAAGCCCTTTTTAACCAATGTCTCATCTTCAACAACAATAATCTTAATCATGATTTGACAGTCCCCCCTTCATCTTCTGTGAGCGGGGCATCGGAGAACGGCATCGTAATATATGTTATCGTACCGATGTTTTGTGCACTCTTAATATCCAGACCGTATTCTTCACCGTAATACAATTTTATTCGTTTATCAACATTGGCAATGCCGATGCTGTCACTATTATCTGTCTGCGCGTGTGTCAATTTGCGGATTTGATCCAGTTTTTCCCCGCTGATTCCTACGCCGTCATCCTTAACTTCAAAAATAATTTTGTTTCCTTCATGCCATCCTCTAATAATCAGATGTGCTTTTCCAACTTTATCTTCTATGCCGTGAATAATCGCATTTTCCACAATTGGCTGAATGATGAATTTGGGAACGATGCAATTCAAAATAGTTTCTTCTATCTGTATATCCACATCAAATTTATCACTGTAACGTATTTTCTGAATAGAAAGATAGTTCCTGATCAGGCTGATTTCTTCCGAGATACGCACAGAATCTTTTTGATTGTGAATGCTGTTCTTTAAAAGCTTCCCAAGCTGCGAAACAATCAGAACAATGTCGTCCACTCCATTAAGTTTTGCAAGCCACTTGATAGA
>DAMDEB010000127.1:0-3320 GCA_032090075.1 Caproiciproducens sp. | reverse complement strand
TGATAGAATCCAATGTATTATACAAAAAATGCGGGTTAATCTGCGCATACAACGCCTTTAATTCTGCCAGTCTTAATCGATCCTGCTTTTCCAGGTTGGTTGCAAAGAGTTCGTTTAAGTTATCAAGCATTGAATTTAAACTTTTACCGATGTACCCAAACTCATCATCGTTCTTAACTGCGACACGCGCTTGGGTATCCCCATCCTGCACTTTATTCATTGTACGGACAATTGAAGTAAGCGGTTTTGTCAAGCTGCCGATAATGACGGGAGAAAGAATCAAACACAATAAAATTGCTCCAATGGCAACCGCAAAGGTGGTAACCATAATATAGTTACTGTTGATGACCACCAATTCCACCGGGATAGACGACATGACACGAAGTGGATAGTCTCCTGTTGTTGTATTCCATGTTATAAAGCGCTTTGGATTCTGAAGGTAAAGTTTCCTGTCCTTTGCAGACTGAGCCATTTGGTTTCGAAAATTCGTATCCAAGAAGGTTTCATCCAGCGCAGTGAATATTTCGTCGTAAAGCAGGTAGTTGTTTTCGTCCACAACAGCATAACGGATGGGAAGCGAGACGTTGACCGCATCAAGTGCGGTTTGAAACACATCCGCCGGAATATCAATAATCGCGTATGCGACGATCTCCCCGTGGTTCTTAATGCTGTGTGCGACCGCCATGGAATAGCTTTTTCCGGTACTCGAAACATACCGATTGGAATAAGTAACGGTGCTATCCGTTAAGTCGATTTTGCGGAACACTCCCCAATCACTGTGATCTTTTATATCATACACTGTTGGAATTACAGAAGTTGAAAGCTGGAAAGTACCGTCCGCTTTGATTAAATGCATTGCTACTTTGGTGGATTTTCCCGCTAATAAGATGTACATCTTCTGATATATACTTGTTCGGCTATTTTCCGTAACTTTGTCTGCACCTATCATTTTGATGATTTCGTCATCTGTGCAAAAATAGGAAAGCGCAGACTTATATTCCCCAATCGTACGGTCCAGACTGGACGCGGCATTGTCAACGGTATTTGTTGCCAAATACTCAACATTGCGCATGGTAACATTTGATGAAATGATGTAGGTGAGCGTTCCAAGCAAAGCGACAGGAACAATGCTGATTACTGCAAAGCAAATAAAAAGCTTTGCAAAAAAACTTATTCTTCTCTTCTTTACGGAATGCATTTCATCACCATCCATCTGATTGTTAAAGGGTTTGTTTTATTATACTATGTTTTTCAGGTGGCAGTCTACTCGAAAATGAATGAAAGGGAGCAGGTAGATTGTTCCTGCTCCCTTATATTCCATAGCTTTTCAGCAAGAGTGCTATACGACAGAAACCTTACCCTTGCTTACCCAGCTGAACAGCAGCAGCGACAGAATTGTGGCAACTGTTAAAATAGAAGCCAGAGCAGCGGCTGTGCCAAAACTGGAACGGACAACTTCGGTATAAATCGCTACTGAAATTGTTGCTGTTTTTCCGCTGTATAACATAACGCTGGAACTCAGTTCATTAATCGTGGTAATCCAACTTAAAATTGCACCGGACAGAACACCGGGCGCCATCATTCTCGCGGTGATTTTGAAGAATGTACGCATGGGCGACACTCCAAGGTTAATGGAAGCCTCCTCAATGCTTGGTTCGATCTGATACAGCAGAGCACTGCTGGAACGAATGGTGTATGGCATTTTTCGCACAACATAAGCAATAATCATAATCGCGGCTGTTCCCGACAGCATGAGCGGAGGCTTGTTAAAGGCAACCAGCATACTGATACCTAAAACGGCACCGGGTATGACGTAGGGGAACATCAGGAGCAGGTCAAGGATGCCGCTGATTTTGCTTTTCTTTTTCACAACAAGGTATGAAAGGAGCATACCGAAAATAATGATGATAACAATCGCGATAAGGGAGAATGAAAATGTATTCATGATGTTTTTAGAAAGCTTGTAGAATATTTTTTCGTAGCTTTCTAAACTAAAGCCCTGCACGAAAATCGGCCCGTTTGTTTTAATGAAAGAAGTAATCACAACAACAATCTGCGGCAAAAATGCAATGAATGCAACAATCATGCAGATAGCGGTTAGAAAGAATTTCTTTCCTTTCGAAACTTCCTCAACAATGGGTGGGCGCATCGATGTCATTGTGTAGCTCTTACGTGAAACGACGTATTTTTGGATGAGAAGAACGGCGGTGGAGCAGCAAATAATGATAACACTGAGCGCGCCTGCCATATTGGCATTGCCGCCCATTTCACTCATGTACTCCTCATAAACCAAAACCGGAAGCACTTTATAGCCTTCTCCGATTAGCATTGGGGTTCCAAAGTCGGCCAGGGAAGACATAAACACCATGATTGCACCCGCGGCCAGTGTCGGCATGATAACCGGCATAGTAATGGTGAGAATTCTTCTGAGTTTACTGGAACCAAGATTTTCTGCGGCCTCCTCTAAAGACCGGTCGATGCTTGACATAGCTCCAGATACATATAAATAGACATACGGAAAAAACTTAAGGGTGAACACCAGCACAATTCCGCCAAATCCGTAAATAGACGGGGTGGTAATACCTAACTTTGCAAATAAATTGGTAACAACACCATTCCTGCCAAGCATCATAATCCACGAATACGCACCGATAAACGGAGGGGACATCAAGGACATGATAATCAGCATATTGATGCCCTTTTTCCAGTAAACATGGAACCGGCTGGTTATGTATGCCAGCGGTACACCGATCAAAACTGCAAAAACAGTAGACAGTGACGAGGTGACCAAGCTGTTTTTTAATGTGCGGAAGTAATAGGCTTTTGTAAAAAATGTCTTATAATACTGCAAGGTAAATCCGTTGTGATTATTGGAAAAGCTTCGGAAAATAATAGAGAAAAAGGGATAAACTAAAAACACGATTAATAGAAGCAAGGATACGTATTTAATCACGTTCCAAAAGTCGAAATAGCTTTTAATACTTTTTCGGGAAGCTTTTTCGGCATTCATGAAAATACCTCCATTCCATCTTCGCTGAATACGCTGATATTTTCGGGGTTGAAGTGAAGGCAAATTTTATGTCCGATATTCCGTATAAAATCAATATCCTTTGTGTACTCGTTGGCTTCCACAACCTGGCCGCTTGCCAACTTTACTTCGTAATTGGCAAAGTCGCCAAGGAAAGTATACATTTGAATTTCACCGGGAATTCCCATGCCGTCGGGATCATTTACAATAAACTGCTCCGGTCTGACTGAAATTTTAATCGGCCCTTGAATCTTCTTTTTAAGCTTCATGGCGAATTCCATTCCGGATTTCA
>DAMDEB010000126.1:8544-10053 GCA_032090075.1 Caproiciproducens sp. | reverse complement strand
CCGTCAATCCAGTAATCACCGGTGGTTTTCGCGTTGGTCGCATCCGCTGCGTACTCCGTCGCCGTGGGGAGCGAATCTGCCCACGCCGCGGTGGGCATCATGGTTACTACCATGCATACCGCAAGTAAAATACTTAGAACCTTTTTTTTCATCTTGTTTTTATCTCCTATTTTAATATCTTTTTTGGCCAGTAACACACGCCCACATCCAGTGAGCGGGGCTTGTCCAAATGAAAGTCGGCACAGCGGCAATACCAGCACTGCCGTATTCCATCCGGAGTCTCGGATCTCGGCTCAAAAGCCGGACAAACCTGGCGCGGCCACACGTTGCCCTCGGCATTGGGGGCAGAAAGGAGCGCGTCCTCCTGCCTGCGCCGGCGGCTATCCATAATATCACGCTCCTTTGCGCTGAAATGTATGGCGAATTTTCTGCTAAATTCTGCTAAAAGAGTACCATATAAAAAGAAAAAATGAGCCTTTACACTTAAAAGACTCATTTTTACACTTAAAAACTCATATTCACTTAAAATTCACTCTTGACAAACGAAAATTGTCCGATTTTACACCAGCAGACGAACCCGGAAAATACCCTCTTCCACAGAATAGATTAACTCGCCGTCATATTTCTTTGCAAAGGTGATGACGCTTTTGCTGCCTAAGCCGTGACCTTTTTCATGGGTAACAGGATAGCCATTTTCGTCAAGGGCAGTATCCTCTGCGCAGGGATTTTCCATTTCCAAAAGCAGTCGCCCCAAATTGCGGCAGATAAAATGGATATATAACGGTTTGCTGCCCGATTGCTTCAAGCAAGCCGTAATGGCATTTTCCAAAAGATTTGACACCACCATGGAAAGCTCAAGGGAATCCTCCGGAAGGCCGCTTGGAATATCCAGTTCCATCATGGTGGGAATGCCCGACTGCTCCGCCAGCTTTGCGTAATGACAGACAGCGGCATTGACAACCGGATTTTCACAGTAGACCTTGCTAAGCTTGGGCACGGTCTGATTCTGTTTTTTCAGCAGGGCGACAGCCTCCTTGTTTTCCCCTTTCTCCAAAAACTCTAACAGCATATTGTTGAAATGACGGCGGTCATGGGCGGCAAGGCTGTCCTGCACCGACACCTCCTCCATCAGTTTAAGCCGTTCTGACATATTGCCGGCAGCTAATTGCAGATATTCCCGCTCCGTCTGCATTTTTTGATTTTCCTCTTTCACCCGATACTCTTGCTGAATATTTTTGAGAGAGAGGAGAATGGAGCCGTAGGCGGCAAGTCCGATAAAAATCACTAAAAGCAGTGGCACAGCCTGTTCAGTCAGCATGGCAACAACGTCATCCGAGGATAGGACATAGTAATTAAATGTAATGTAAATGCCCAGCGCCACGGCGAAATACGCCGTCCAATGCTCCACTGCCTGCCGATAAAGCGGCCGCACATAACGCGACAAAACCAACAGAAATGCGCCGAACAGAATCACGCGCAGCAGCGAGTTTGCGTAGGCGGGGAATGGCA
>DAMDEB010000126.1:7982-8534 GCA_032090075.1 Caproiciproducens sp. | reverse complement strand
TGAGGATAACGACGACGTCGCTGATGTTCTGGACGGTGAGATAGGAAAACAGCCACTGCATAAAAGTGTCTTTGAACAGCGGCCGAACAGCAAAACACAGCACCGCAAACAAAACGATATCAAGCTTTGAAAGCAAGGTCAAGTTTCCGCTGAGATAACAGTAAATTGCCGTGCCTAAATCAGCGGAAAGAATACCAAGCATGGTGAGCAGCGTCACTTTTTTGGAGTATTTCGGCTGTAAAAGCGTCATCATCAGCAGAACATTGGCTGTGGTGGAGATCACCGCCCGCAATATGTCGGGAAGAAGTTCACTCATCTGCGCGCCTCCTTTGCCATCAAAAAATTCATGTATTGATCTCGTACCGCTGGGTATTGCTTTGCCGCAATGGGAATAACTTTTCCGCCGCGAAGGGTGAAGCTATCCTTTGCAAAGCGCTCTACACGCCGCATATTAATGAGGTACGAGGTATGACATTGTAAAAAACGTGCGTCCTTTAAAACGGGCATACTATATTCCGCAAAACTTTCCCGGATGGTACGGCTGATTACCTC
>DAMDEB010000126.1:3095-7972 GCA_032090075.1 Caproiciproducens sp. | reverse complement strand
TTATCAAGGTAAAGAGGACGGCATGGTTGCAGTATTCGCAGCAAAGAATATCTGATAGCTTTAATACCCGAATCCCATCCGTGGTCTTGATTGTAACCGTCTGCTCCTCGGTCAAGTCTATTTTTGAGATAGCAAAAGTGAGCGTATCGAACAGCTGCCGTTTATCAATCGGTTTAATCAAATAGTTGGTGGGGCTTGCGGCGTAAGCCTGTAAAGCAAATTGAGGCTCGGTGGTGGCATAGATGATTTGCGCCTCGCGGTCAATACGGCGAATCTCTTTGCCAAGCTCGATGCCGCTGACCATGGGCATGACAATATCCAATAAGTAGAGCTGAAAGCCCTCTGCTTCAATGGCGGTCAGCAATTGATCAGGGTGAGAGAATTTTTTTACCTCTGCTTCCAATGTATGAGTGGCAAGGTATTCTATTATGTACTCGTTGATGATTTCCAACTCTCCCTGTTGGTCGTCACAGACAGCAATTTGCAACATGACTACACCTCCTGCAAAGCGGCATATCAATCTTAAATTATGTAAGAATGAATGCCATAATTAAGGAAAATAATGTTTGAAATTATTATATCATGCCGAATGTAGCAAGTCTATCGTTCCGTATGTGCAGGTGGTATCAATGGTTGAAGTTTAAGAACAAGCAAGAGGCTGTTAAAAAACAACCCAAAGTAAAAAGTCGAGACAGCCACACAAAAAAGTGTTGGCTACCTCGGCTTTTCACTTAAAATATAGTTGTGAAATAATCGTCAAAGCTCTCAGGGCATAACAGATTTTAGCGAAAGTTTCAACAGTTAGATCGTGTGCTCAAGAAACATATTATAAACCAGGCTGTGTGAAAACGAAATGCTCATTTTTTGAATCGCCATTTCGATACTATTTACTCAAATAAAGTAAGATATTATCACCAATTATATCATGATTTTTATTGGTTTATGGGATAGTGCACCACCACCTCGAAAATTTTTACGCTTTCACACAGCCTCAAACATTATGCGAAGTCGACGCGATAGGGAAGGTGTCCCATTATGCTCAAACTGCGTATATCCCATGTTTGTATTTCCTAATAAATCTAAAACTCTTTTTAGCCTAACATCTCAATTACTTCTCCTGTAGTCCGAATGCGTCCTATCCTTGGAAAAATCCGCTTACAAACGTATTCATGATCTTCCTTCGTATCTGCTGTCATGGCATCCTCCACAAAAATCTGGTGATACCCAAACTGAAAAGCTTCTCTGGCGGTTGTATCCACCCCAATCGGCGTAGAAATACCACAGAGCACGATTGTATCAATTCCACGTCGCCTCAACTGTAGGTCGAGATCAGTTCCGAAAAAAGCACCCATCTGCCTTTTGGTGATGATATAAGCGCCTGTATGATGGGCAATCTCCGGGACGTGCCTATCCCAGCCTTCCTCAAATTGGACTGGAGGCATTTTGAAATCTGTTTTTGGCCGTAGCATGTCCTTCCCGTCATGCGTGGATACTCTTACCAGCACGACAAATGCGCCTTTTTCCGTAAACGCTTCCGCCAATCTGCTTGCGTTTGCCACAACCTGTTCGCCCGTGTAAGGGGCGTGCTTTCTGTTATTAACAACTCCGTTTTGTAAATCGATAATGACAAGCGCGGTCTTTTCTGGATTCAAAGGTTCTTTCGTTTGCAGATTTTCCATTGTGAATTCTCCTTTTATGATACCTTGTTTTTCACTGCTACGAGTTTGCTGTTTTTAAGCCTGTTATAGACCTTAAAGTAGACCCATACCGCATTGAGTAGCAACAATGCGCTTGTAACAAAAAATACGCTGCGGATACCAAAGGCCGCCGCAACCTGCCCACCCATAATAGAACCACCAAATATCCCCAAATACCCGGCAGAAATTGTAAACCCGAAAACCCTACCGGTGATCGAATTTGGCGTAACTTTTTTAACTAGGGTATTCACAGAAGGATTCAATCCTGCCAGAGTCAACCCTAACAAAAAGCGTAAGCCCATCAATTGCCAAGGGTTCGTTACGAAGGCCTGTGGAATGTAGATTATTCCCGCTGCGACAAGCGCGACTAAAATGACTTTATGCGCTCCAATCTTATCGGATAGTTTTCCGAGCTGGGGTGCGGCGATGATATTGGCAAGTCCGGAAGCCGAGAAAACAAGTCCGGAAATCAATGCAATATGACTCGTATCTTTACTTAATTGAGTAACGTATACGGTTACAATCGGTTCTATCGAATATAGCCCGAGGGTAATCATAAAAAAGGTTACGCAAAGGGTAATTGTCAGACTTTTCTCAGGAATGCTGTTCCATATTTCCCGGATACTCTGCTGCTTATTCTCATTACGAACAAAGGTTTCTTTGACAAACAAAAGAGTTATTATGAAGGCAATAAATACGAGCACACCTGTAATAAAGAATACTGGTTGCAATCCTACACTGTCTTCAATAAAACCGCCAATTGTAGGTCCCAACAGAGAACCTGCGATGCTTGCCGTTGAAAGTGTCCCCAACGCATATCCTGCGTGCTCCTTATCCGTCTGGGTTGCAATCAGCGTGGTGCAGGCTGTACTGTAACCCGTGATAGCTCCCTGTAAAATCCGTAGTCCAATCAGTACATAGACGTTCGGTGCAAAGCCCATACAGAATATAACGACTGCCATACCAAGGCTTGCCCGCAAAAGCATGGGTTTCCGTCCGACTTTATCCGCCGCGTGACCCCAAATTGGCGAAAAAACCGCCGAAACGATATAGGTGATACCAAAAGCGACGCCTGACAATTGAGTGATTAAGCCCGTACTGTTAACTCCAAGATGTTTGATAAAGAGTGGCAAGACGGGAGCAATCTGGCTCATTCCCACACTTGTTACAAACATTCCGAACCAACAAACGAATAAATTTCGTTTCCAAAGCGGCATAAAAAGGCCCTCCTACTGCTATCTTCTATTCTTGATCATGCAAATTTCACAAGTATAGTATATCAAGTAAAAGGGCTCTGCTCCATGGATAATTTTAAATATCATGAACAATCTTGCTACAAAATTCTGACGGATTCATACCTTCTGTTTTTTTAAATACTCTACTGAAATAAAATTCGTCGACGAATCCGAGTTCCTGAGCCACTTCCTTAATCTTTTTATTACCTTCAATCAGCAACTCTTTTGACTTATCTATTTTTAATTTATTGAAATATTCGATGATTGTATATCCCGTCGCTTCCTTAAATGTTCTTGACATATAAAAAGGCGTCATCTGAACAATATTTGAAAGCTCGGGTAAGGTTACCTTCCCGTATAGATTTTGGTGCATAAACTTGATAATTTTTTCTACTTTTAAGGATATGGCATAATTCCGTGAGTGGTTATTTAGGCTTTGTGTAATTGTGATGAGCAGCTGTTGAAGCATTGTTCTGGCGACAAACTCGTATTCCGGCAGTTTTGCATTCCAACTGTCCACCAATTTCTGAAACTGTTCCTCTACGGGGAAAAAATCCTGTAATTCCTGTGCAGGATGCAACGGAAGTGTCAGAGCATCTCTTTTGATGTCCCATTTCCCGTCGTCGAAGCTTACACTTGCATAGCTGAAGTGTACTGTCAGACAACCCGCGGGCACTTTAGTATCCAGTTCTATTGAAAAGGGCACATTAGGGGTAATGTATAAAAGCATTCCGCTTTTTATGGAATATCTTTTCTCACCAGCTATACAGCTTCCGCTTCCGCAGCAAATAAACATAAGTTCATGATGTTGCAGTGTTCTGACAATCCCAGATGAGAATTTACCGGTTTCTATCAGTTTACTACCATTGCAATAATGAATGTGAAAGAACAGGTCATGTATCATAATGTCCTCCAAGAACCTATCAGAAAGAATTTTTTATTCGAACAATCTATTTTATCACAACTGCAAGTATTTTTGAAATTACAAGGATGAGTTCTACAACAATATATCGAAGGAAGCACATAGATAACCGGCTGAATTATTTCAAAGAATCACACTAAACTCAGGTTCTAGAGTACCCGACATGCTTGTTATAGGTGATGAAAATGCAACTGGATTGTGCTCTCGGAGAATATCATAAACATTATGCGAAGTTCGATAAACGGGAATTTTACGCTTTCTTGATTAGATGCCTGATAACGGTTCTCTGGTTTTATCAATCCAGCTATACTTCTCATCCTTGTACTGACCGATAAATTCATCTCTATCATCATAACGATGCCTCATTAAATTAGGGCGAATATAATCTCTTGCGGCAAGAATTATATCCTTGGGGGCATCGTTGTCTGCCAGAGCCATCATCGCAAGGACATATCCTGCATATAGTCCAGCTAAATATCCCTCCTGATGGAAGTTTGAAATCAGAAGATTATTCGGCAAGCCATTATAGCCCTTTGGCACGAGGCCTTCCTCAAAGAGATGTTCAGACCATAAAGCAGCTGTTTTCTGCTCTATCTCTGTACTATTGCGTAGTTGATTGATTGTTTCTGGAAGGTCTTTTACTTTACCTTCGAAATAATCAAAAACAGCATCTATAACTATTTTTACTAATTCCTTTCCCCTGATGTTGACATCAGCTTTAGCTTCATCAAGCATTTCATCGCCAAAATACACATTATTATCCATGGGTTGCCCTCCTCAAATTCCGATTTATCGAGCTGCGCCTAAAATAAACAAAGCACTAAACCGCTATTGCGGTGGTATTGACAACAGTTTTATAATAGAAAATATTTTATTTCCATTCAAGCCTGAGTTTTAAACCATAGTCTTCATCGTTAGCACACATGGCAATGCGGTTTGCTTCAATAGCAGGAGCAAAATCTCTATTTTGACCACTAATTCCTCTCTTTTTAAAATTCTTGATTTGATTTTCAGCATTATTCA
>DAMDEB010000126.1:0-3085 GCA_032090075.1 Caproiciproducens sp. | reverse complement strand
ATGAACTCATAAGTATCGTAAGTTTCTTGATAAGAGCCTTTTGTCAGCATATCGCACTGAACCTTTAAGCAATATAAATAATGCTTAAAAGA
The DNA here is from genome assembly GCA_032090075.1 of Caproiciproducens sp. Lineage (GTDB taxonomy): Bacteria > Bacillota > Clostridia > Oscillospirales > Acutalibacteraceae > Caproiciproducens. Next base: position 2,993 of record DAMDEB010000126.1, on the reverse strand, counting down.
GTTGGTTTCATTGTAGTTTGTAGATGAAGGCAACGCGCCCTTGAAAAGCATTGCAGAATACTCATTAGCAAATTCGCCTTGTGGTATAAAGCTTTCCAAATATCCTCTTTGCTTAGCAACATCAAGAAGTGTAGCTTTGTATTCACTAAATGCCGATGGCTGATAGTACCATGTGCTTTTATGCTTAATGTCATCATCCTTGGGTGATTTGAATTTAGACGGAACGAATGAGCGAGTGTTCATAAAAGTTCCAGATGCAATTCCATCAACATTGGCCAAAGAGTAAATCAATCCTTGGTGACTTGAGTAACCAACAACAACTGCTTTTTTAGCAAGTTTAAGACATGTCACCAATTTCATCAAGCCAATAACCCATTGCGGATCGGAAACTATGTACTCATTATTAGATGGATGAGGGATGATATAGTATCCATTAACAGGAATGGATTTTAATTTCTCAACCAGTGCTTCTATTACATCTGTGTTACGAATAGTTTCAGGACATAGGCACAGTGTTGCCAACAACGGCTTATTTGTTTTTTCTGAAAAGTATTTTGTTGATTCAGTCATCCATTGTAATCCATAATTAAGCTGACCTTCCTTCATTTCGATGCCCGGAAGAATAATCTGAGAACTGCCTATTCGATTATTCATTCGAAGCAACTCTCTATCTATGGATTTATAGCCCTCATCGGAGGTAATGGATACACCCTCCTGCGGCCAATATTCATATTCCCTTAGTTTTGTATGCCCCTCTTTGGGATAAAATATCTGTGGATCAAATAAAACGTTTCCTCCAACAGACAGAAGCTTTTTGGCTAACTTTTCAACACTTTCAGCATTAGGGTGCAGAAAATTCACAGGACTAATAATTACGTTGCCTGTGCCCCATACCTTAACCAATTCTTGTGCCATGGTCTGCATACCGTGTCCCATCTGTAGATATAACTCCATTTTTACCCCTTCAATTCCAGTGTGGATTTTATTGCGTTTAGATATCTCATTGCGTCAACTGCTGTATCTGGTCGTTGAGATTGATTTTTAGCCATAAGCATATTTACAAACTGGGAAAACATGCCCTTTGAATCACCTACTAAATCTAAAGCAGGTGGCATCATAGCCATAGTTCGTGACATAATTTGGAGTGGAGTTTCGTTAGGTTCTACGAATGGATTTTTTCCATTGCAGCCTTCATAAATTGTCACTCCAATTTGAAACAAATCAGTTCTTACATCTTGCTCAAGTTTCATATTAGCGAATTGTTCATGTGGAGCGTAACCTGGAGTAAACGGGCCATGTACCGCAGCCGTTCTGGTTAAGGATAAACCACCCAAGTCTTTTGCTAATCCAAAATCAATTAAATAAGTTAAACCAGATGCTCCTAAAATGATATTGTTAGGATTGATATCACGGTGCAGAATATGGTTCTTTTCAAGTTCAATTTCTATCTCTAAAAGAGTGTGCAATATGTCAAATGCTTTTTTAAGGTCAAATTTATTTCTGGCACTCAGCCAATCACGGAGAGAAATGCCGTCAATATATTCTTCAATTATGTACAAAACATCTTCATTGACTGTTTCGTCAGTCACTATCCCGGTTTCTAAAATCTTTGGAATATTATGTAATTTATTTTTTTTTACAAGTTCGATTTCTTGCAAAACTCGTGGATCGTTTACGTTACCTATGATTTTAAGTGCAACAACATCTCCCGAAATTGTTTGCGCTTTGTATACAGTTTTTTGCCCGCCTTTTTTTATTTTTTTGATAGAACAATAGCGGCTTTTTAAGTTTTGTACGGTCAATGCTGTTCCCCCTTTAAATGTAATTCTCTTTGTATCCACTCGTTAAACTGGAGAGATGAAAAAGATACTGGAAATTTTCGTAGTTCGCTATCAAGAACTTTTTCAACCTTACCATTAACAAGGATAATACCAATTCCTTGCTCCTTGCACTTCTGAACAATTTCCTTATTACAACTTCCCTTATTCATTAACACATAAGATTCAGTAGAAAACCAAATATTTTTTGCTGCTTGACGAATAGCCTCCGACCATTTATCAATTTTTGCTTCAATAGAAATAATTTTGCTAATGTGGCAATATGAATGCAACTGTATGTTTCTCACATATCCTTGCGTTTTAGATAAATGGATCAAGTTGCATTTATAAAGTCGTACAATAGCTTTTTTAATTTCTGCTTGTGAAAATCCTAAGAGTTCGCATAGATTGTCAATGGAAGTATTCTTTCTCATTTGAATTTCAAATAATATTTTTAAGTCAACATTGGACAATTTGCTTCGATTCTCATTCCAAAGATTTTTTGAACAGTTAAAGTATTCAACTAACACAATATCAGGATACCCTGTATCTATTTGAGGTTCAATAAATATTGCAACTTTCTTTTTTTCAAGAGATTTATATTTGCTCAATATATGTTCTATATATCGATTCACCATATCAAACTCATCGCCTTTGGTAGTAGTCCTTGCTATATATCCTATCTCCGGCAATGAGCGACTAAATACTTTTATATCACTCATTCATAATCACCCATTCTAAAAGTCAGATAGATTAAACTTTGTCACCAGTCAATAATTCAAAAGCTCTGATAAATTTAGCATCAACGGCATTTGCTATAATTTCCAGTTCTTCGACTGTAAAACTTTCTCGCTTCATTTTGGCGTTAAAAGCTTGTGGAGATTTTCCAACACGACGGGCTAATTCGGCAACGCTAATATTTGATCTAACACATAATACTTTAATCTGCTCAGATATAGTCATAATAACCACCTTTTATAAAATCAATCTCTAATTTTATATTATAAAATTTTTGTTTTATAAAGTCAACAAAGAGATTGATATTCATGTGGATGGATGTTGAAATGCTTTATGGGCCCATTCCAATTTACTTATTTTATGTTTCATCTCATTTTTTTGTAAATGGATAGGCTACAATAAACTAGACAGATTTTTTAAGGGCATGTAAAATAAAAG
>DAMDEB010000125.1:9769-10075 GCA_032090075.1 Caproiciproducens sp. | reverse complement strand
CAACATCCGCGGCTGTACAGGCTTTGTGGGTCCGTCGTCAAAACCGATTCCGCTTACCAATGAAGAAGTGGCGAAGTTGGGTGTTGAGAAGAAAGAGATTGAGGTTTCCTACAGTGTCGGCAGTTCCGTACACATTATCGATGGCCCGTTAGACGGCTTTGTCGGTACAGTGGAGGAAGTCGAAGTCGACAAAAACCGTGTTCGCGTAACGGTATCTATGTTTGGACGCGAAACACCGGTCGAGCTTGAATTAGATCAAGTTGAAGCAGTGGAATATTGATTGGATAATTTGCGGGAGACCGCTTA
>DAMDEB010000125.1:9262-9759 GCA_032090075.1 Caproiciproducens sp. | reverse complement strand
CGCTTATTATGAGGGGCATCGCCCCTGTGGGAGGAACGGATAAATTCATTCATTCGCTCCGCCATCTACCACGAATTTTGGAGGTGCAAACAAATGGCTCAAAAGGTTACGGGCTTTATTAAGCTTCAGATACCTGCTGGCAAGGCTACCCCGGCACCGCCTGTTGGACCGGCACTCGGTCAGCACGGCGTTAACATCATGGCGTTCACAAAGGAATTTAATGAGCGCACAAAAAATGATGTAGGACTGATTATTCCTGTTGTCATTACGGTTTATGCAGACCGTTCGTTTACCTTTATCACAAAAACTCCTCCGGCTGCTGTCCTTATTAAAAAGGCTTGCGGTGTTGAGAGTGGTTCGGGCGAACCGAACAAGAAAAAGGTAGCAAAAATTACTCGTGAGCAAATCAAAAAAATTGCTGAAATGAAAATGCCTGATTTGAATGCGGGCTCTGTTGAAACAGCCATGAGCATGGTTGCCGGTACAGCACGCAGCAT
>DAMDEB010000125.1:0-9252 GCA_032090075.1 Caproiciproducens sp. | reverse complement strand
TGGGCATTGAAGTCGTAGATTGATCAACCCGGGTGGGAGGAACTTTTCTACTCCGATTTTACCACTCAATAGGGAGGAAAACCAATGAAACACGGTAAAAAATATGTCGATGGCGTGAAACTCATCGACCGTTCAAAGCTTTACGATACAGAGGAAGCGCTTGACCTTTGTGTCAAAACCGGAACAGCCAAGTTTGACGAAACCGTAGAGGTTCACGTTAAATTGGGTGTTGATAGCCGCCATGCAGACCAGCAGGTTCGCGGCGCTATCGTATTACCAAACGGCACAGGTAAAAATGTTCGCGTACTTGCAATTTGCAAGGGCGACGCGGCAAAGGACGCTGAGGCGGCCGGAGCTGAATTTGTCGGTGCTGAAGAAATGGTACAGAAGATTCAGTCTGAAAACTGGATGGATTTTGATGTTCTCATCACTACTCCTGACATGATGGGTCTTGTTGGCCGTTTAGGTAAAGTTTTAGGCCCCCGCGGCTTAATGCCTAACCCGAAGGCAGGTACTGTTACCCGTGATATCGGCAAGGCTATTACAGATGCCAAAGCCGGTAAGATCGAGTATCGTCTTGATAAGACAAACATTATCCACTGCACAATCGGCAAGGTTTCTTTCGGCGGCCAAAAGCTTCGTGAGAACTTCGACGCATTGCTTGGTGCGATCGTAAAAGCAAAACCGGCTACTTCAAAGGGCCAGTATGTTAAGAGCTGTGTTGTTGCTTCAACAATGGGTCCTGGCGTCAGAATCAACCCGAACAAGGTTGGCTGATTACAAAAAACTTGACAGGCTGTAAGGCTTGTGATAGTATAATATTTGCTGTTCTTTATTCAAAGACAGCAGGCGCATTTGCTTAATGGGATTTTCCCAGCCTGCCGAGGATAGAGCTGTACGATACACGAAAAGTGTGCTTACGCCCTTCCTGCGGTAATGTGGGAAGGGCTTTTTATTGTTACCGCGTCATAGTTCAATTGATGGAGGTGAATACATTTGCCAAGTGAAAAGATTTTAGAGCAGAAACAAAAAGTAGTCGCAACTCTTACCGAAAGCTTAAAAGCTTCTTGCACGGGTATCATTGTGAACTACAAGGGTATTACCGTAGCACAGGATACAAAGCTGCGTAAGGAATTGCGTGAGTCCGGCGACGAGTATATGGTTGTCAAAAACACTTTATTGCGCCTTGCATTAAAAGATGCCGGAATTGATGGTCTTGACCATGTTCTGGAAGGTACGACCGCCATTGCAATCAGCAAGGACGATTATGTTTCCAGCGCAAAAATCCTCTCTAAGTTTGCTGAAACAAGCAAAAAGTTTGAAATCAAGGCTGGTTTCGTCGACGGAGGCGTCATTGATGCCGACGGAGTTAAGGAATTAGCAGCGTTGCCTTCAAAAGAAGTTTTGGTTTCCAAGGTTTTGGCGGGCTTCAACGCTCCAATTTCGGGTTTTGTTACCGTGCTGAACGGCACACTCAAGGGTTTGGTTGTTGCTCTTAACGCAATTGCGGAAAAGCAGGCCGCCAACGCATAAGTCTTAGATTCAATAAATAAAAAAATAAAATTTTTTGGAGGTAACTATCAATGTCAGATAAAGTTGTAAAATTAATTGAAGATGTTAAGTCCCTTACCGTTCTTGAGCTTTCCGAGCTCGTAAAGGCTCTTGAAGAAGAATTCGGCGTTTCCGCTGCTGCTCCTGTAGCTGTTGCTGCTCCTGTAGCTGCTGCTGCTGTTGCTGAAGAGCAAACTGAATTCGACGTTATCCTTAAGGCTATCGGTGCTAACAAGATTCAGGTTATCAAGGTTGTTCGTGAAATCACAGGTCTTGGCCTGAAGGAAGCAAAAGACGTTGTTGACAATGCACCTAAGGCTGTTAAAGAAGGCGCTTCCAAGGACGATGCTGAAGCAATTAAAGCAAAGTTAGTTGAAGCTGGCGCAGAAGTAGAAGTTAAGTAATTTATTTTACACAAAATAAAATCCCTGCTGTCTTCACTGGCAGCAGGGATTTTTTTGTCTTTCGGGATGAGTTCATGGGACATTCAAGCACGGCGTAGCCGCGCGTTCTCCAATTGAAATCAATATTTTAATTGGAGAGTAGTATTACAGCTTTCTGTACTTCTTAACTTTTCGTAAATTCTTCTTTTTACGGTTATAAATAAGAGCCAGAATAATATAAATAATTACAAGCAGAATGATGATTGCTACGATCACAATAAACCAGGTTGAAGTAAAAACCGCTTTAACCGCATTGGCCGAGTGCAGAAGTTCGCTGCGCTCTACGCTTTCCGAGGCCACAAGGTTGACGGTGGTGAGCTTTGCCGTGCCAATCACCTGCCCCTTTTTGACAGGAGCGTCAATACTTTTCGGAATATCTTTTGTAATAATAATACTGCTTGGTGAAACATTGATGGGCAGCATTGCCGAATAGCTTTTTTCTGCCACCAGCAGCAGTTTGTCCTTGTTCCACGCGTTATTCAGTTTGACTTCGCCGATGGAGTCCGCGTTGCTTACCAAATCCTTTTTTAGCTCTAGATTTGTAAATGCCCACTGATAAAGCTTCTTTGTATCGACCATTTCTCCACGTGTTTTTATTGCTTTGCCACTTGCGTCAATGTCCGGCGAACCGAGCGCGACACACAGGTAGCTGTAACCCTCGGCCGTCGCGGAAGAAACCAGGCAGTAACCGGCTTCGTCTGTGTGGCCGGTTTTTATTCCCTTAGCGTATTGGTAATAATATTGGCTGCCGGTATTTTTATCAATGAGCAGGTTTGTTGTGGAAAGATGTCTTACTTTTCCCGCGTCGGGGCCGCCCACCGGCTTATAGCTGTAACGCGACAGCGAGGTAATTTCGGTAAAGTGCGGCAGACTCATTGCGTATTTCGTTATTTTTGCAAGGTCGCTTGCCGTGGTGTAGTGATTGTCATCATGCAGCCCGTGGGGGTTCGCAAAGTGTGTGCCGGTACAGCCCAGCTCCTTTGCTTTCTGGTTCATCATATCAACAAAGGAGTCTACATCGCCTTTTCCAACATAATCTGCCAAAAAAAGCGCCGCGTCGTTGCCGCTCGGAATCAGCATACAGTTGAGGAGCTGAAGGGCGGTCAGCTGGTCGCCGATTTTAATGTTGGACATAGAGCTTCCAGTGCCTAAAAGAGTGTTCATAACCTCTTTTGTTATTGTTATTTTAGTACCTTCAAGATCTTTAATATGTTCACTTGCAATAATAAAGGTCATAATTTTGGTTGTTGAAGCAGGTTCGCGCCGAGCGTCAGCGTTCTTTTGGTAAACGATTGTGTCGGTGTCCAGATTCACCAATTCAATTGCTGCCGAAGTGGGCTGAAAATTAATGTTAAAGGTTGCAGCGCTTGCAGTAATAAATGAGAAAGAGACACATATCGTCAAAATTAGACTAAACAGTATCAAAAGCTTTTTTTTCATAGAATTTTTGCCTCCAATGTGATATGATAAGAGTATTGCTTACGATGGCTAATTGAGGATTGCGTGTTATTTATCAAGTATAACAGCAATCCTTTAAAAGATAAAGTACAGTTTGGAAAAGTTAGTAAATTGTAAGATATACTGGAGGAATTACAGTGATTTACATAACCGGTGATATGCATGGCGAAATGTGCCGATTTGACTCCCCACAGGTGAAGAAGTTGAAAAAAGGCGATACGCTTATTGTATGCGGAGACTTTGGGTTTATCTGGGACGGCGGGCAAAAAGAAGAAAAAAATCTTAAAAAATTAGGGAAAAAGAAGTTTGAGATTTTATTTTTAGACGGCACGCATGAAAATTTTGATTTGCTGAATCAATACCCGGTGACCGATTGGAATGGCGGCCAGGTTCAGCACATCTGTGGAAATCTGTATCATTTGATGCGCGGCCAACTGTATACGATTGAAGGTAAGAAGATTTTTACGTTCGGCGGCGGCGAAAGCGTGGAGAAGCAGATGCGTATTGCAGCCGGAAAATGGTGGGCGTGCGAGATGCCAAGTATTGACGAGATGCGCGTCGGTGTAAAAAACCTGAGCGATGCGGGCATGGCCGTTGATTATATTGTTACCCATGAACCTGCACCACGGGTTATGTCCAACACAGTCAACCCAAAGGAAAGTACCAACCAGCTTGAAGCATATTTTGAACAGCTGATCAAGCAGGTTCAATTCAGCAAATGGTTTTTTGGCGCAATCCATGTTGACCGTAAGATAACCGCTAAAAATTATGCAGTGTTCAATGATGTGCTTCCTGTCGAGCCGTTGCAGAAAAAACGGTATAAATGATATAAAAGAATAAAAATCCGCAGAGTGCCGAGCATTCTGCGGATTTATTTTTAGGAGGATTCCATACCGTCGAACAGCTGCTTTACTTCGGCGCGCAGACCGCGATGGTCGTCTGACTCTAATTCATAATCTTCATTCAGAATTCCGCGCGCAATTTCCTGTGCCTGCTTCAGAACGCTCATATCATGCAGCATATCGGCAATTTTAAGATCGGGAAGTCCATGCTGCCTTTGTCCGAAAAAGTCACCCGGCCCGCGAAGTTTCAAGTCCTGATCGGCAATCTGAAAGCCGTCGCTTGTCGCGCACATTGCCTTTAAGCGCGTCACCGCTTCGTCATTTTGTGCGTCGGATATCAGGATGCAGGTGGATTTATCCTTACCGCGTCCCACGCGTCCCCTCAACTGGTGAAGCTGGGAAAGGCCGTAACGTTCGGCATTCTCAATCATCATAATAACCGCGTTTGGAACATCCACGCCAACCTCAACCACAGTGGTAGAAACCAGCACGGAAACTTTGCCCTGTGAAAATTCGGCCATAACGGCCTCCTTTTCCTTCGGCTTCATCCTGCCGTGCAGCATCCCGACGGAGTAGCCAATCAGCCACTCGTCCCTTACCTGCTCCGCGTATTGAACGACGCTTGCCATATCGTTCTGGCCCTCGTCAATCATGGGGCAGATGATATAGCACTGGCGGCCTGCGTCAATATGCTTTTTAATAAAACGAAATGCTCTCTGCCGCTTTTCACTCGTAATGGCATAAGTGTCGATTTTTTGTCGGCCGGGCGGAAGCTCATCAAGGACGGAAATATCGAGATCGCCGTAAATCATCAGCGCGAGTGTGCGGGGAATGGGTGTTGCGCTCATAACAAGCATATGTGGATGGTCGCCCTTGGAGGCAAGCGCAGCGCGCTGCGCAACACCGAACCGGTGCTGTTCGTCCGTAATGATCAGCCCCAGCCGTTGAAAGGAAACGCCCTCAGACAAAAGCGCGTGAGTGCCGATGATCAGCTGTACCTCTCCGGATTGCAACGCGCCCAAAACTTCACGCTTCTTTGCCGCCGTCATGGAGCCGGTCAGCAGTGCCACCTGTATTCCTGCCGCGGACAGCAACTCCTTAAGGGATGCGTAATGCTGCTGTGCTAAAATTTCAGTAGGCGCCATCAGAGCGGCCTGCATTCCGCATTTCACCGCGCAAAAGCAAAGCGCCGCTGCGACCGCGGTTTTACCGGAGCCGACGTCACCCTGAATCAGACGATTCATGGGATATCCGCTCATCATATCACCAAGCGCCTCGTTTACCGCTCTTCTCTGCGCTCCTGTGGGCTCAAATGGAAGCAAAGGATAAAACTGGGAAGAGTAATCACTCACAAGTTTCAAATGGCTTACAGTACGGCTGCGGCCCTTTAAACGAAGCAGACCTAACTGCAGAACCAACAACTCCTCAAAGATAAGCCGCTTGCGTGCAATATCCAAGCTTTCCATGCTGTCGGGAAGATGAATATCTTTTAGTGCAAAGTGCAGATGGCACAGTTCGTACTCTAAACGGATTTTTTCGGGAATGGGGTCACGCATTGCATCGGGCAGCAATTCTAATGCGCTTTTTACTGCATTTTCAATCATTTTGCTGGAAAGCCCTTGCGTTTGCCGGTAAATTGGTCGAACGGCGGGACAAACGGCAGCGCGGGTGAATTCAGGTGCGCTCATTTCACGCTTTAAAAAATTAGCGTTCATTTTTCCATAGAAAATGTATTCTTCGTTCTCTTTTAATAGGGACATGATGTATGGATTATTGAAGTAAGTAAGGATCATGTCGCTGTCACCATCGGTTACTTTTACCGTATAAATGGTCATACCGCTGCGGATCCGTGTCTCCTTCGGCCGTTCAAGAACCGAAGCTCGGACGGCGCACGGTTCATTGAGCGGTGCGGTAAGAATGGGGTAGGGGTGACTCAAATCCTCATAGGCGCGGGGGTATAGGCGCAGCAAAGCGCCGACGGTTGGCGAACCAAGCTTGATAAACAGCTTGGCTCGCTTCTCGCCGACGCCTTTTAAACTTTGAATCTTCTTTTCAAATAAAGAACTCATGCTTACACCTGCACATTTCTATTTTTACGCATCCTGCTGATTTTGCGGAAAGATAGAACAGTGGGCGGCCATTATTCTACGGAGATAATGAAATAATATACCGGCTGTCCGCCATTGACAAGGGTTACTTCTATATCGCCGCCAATTTTGCTTTTGATGCGGTTATACGCGTCGTTTGCTTGCTCCTCGGTAACATCAGCGCCATAAATAATGGTAATGAATGAGGTGCTGCGGTTTACCATAGAGCGGGTTAGTTTACTGCAAGTATGCACAATATCTTTTTCAATTAATTCCATTTTGCCGTTGTTCAGACCTAAGATATCACCCGCTTTAATCCTGTGGCCGCCGAACTCGGAATCGCGTGCGGCAAAGGTCACAGAACCGGTTGATACACCATTTGTGGCTTCCATCATGCCAATGGCATTTTCTTCGACGGATGCGTCCGGGTCATACGCGAGCATTGCGGAAAGACCCTGCGGAATTGTGCGGGTCGGCAGTACAATCACCTTGCGGTCGCTGACAAGTGGAATCGTCTGCTCGGCGGCCATGATAATATTTTTATTATTCGGCAGGATAAGTACAGTCTTTGCAGGCGTTGCCAAAACTGCCGCTAAAATATCGTTTGTGCTCGGGTTCATTGTTTGTCCGCCGCTAACCACATGTGTGCAGCCTAAGTCGGTAAACAGGGTTTTCAGCCCGTCGCCCGCGGCAACTGCAACAAACCCTATTTCTTCAACGGGGTCAGCGGGAGCTAAAGGGGAGGCCGCCTTTGCTTTGGCTTCTTCGTTCGCCTCGGCAGCTTTTCGGTGCTGTTCTTTCATGTTTTCAATCTTAACAGTCAGCAATGAACCAAAAGTCAAAGCTTCCTGCAGTGCGTCGCCGGGGTTTTCAGTGTGAACGTGAACCTTAATGATTTCCTCATCATCAACGACCACAACACAATCACCGATTGTTTCGAGGAAGGTACGCAGTTCCTGCGGATCTTTTTCACATTCCTCATCGCGTCCAACAATGAACTCGGTACAATAAGTGAAATTGATAGTCTGGTCAAATTCGGCAGCGGCATTTCTGAAAAATTCGCTTTCCGAAGTTTTTTCTGCCGGTGATTCAACATCATTTGCAATCATAATGTTATCTTTAAATACGCTCAGCATACCATCGAAAATATAGCACAGACCCTTGCCACCCGCATCGACGACACCTGCTTTTTTCAGTACGGGAAGCAGCTACGCGGGAAACGGTTAAAATTGTTCCCTCGGTGGGCTTCATAACAGCCTTGTATGCGGATTCCACGCCAACACCCAGCGCACTGGCCAAGTCAGCGCCGCCGACTTCGTCCATGCCCTCAATGCCCTTGGAAAAGCCGCGGAACAAAAGGGAAAGAATAACTCCGGAGTTTCCTCTCGCACCGCGCAGCAACGCAGAAGCGGCAATATGAGCGACCTCGCCGGCTTTGTCGCTCTGCCTCTTTTCCAATTCACGTGCAGCGGAACCCATGGTCATTGACATATTGGTTCCTGTGTCGCCGTCCGGAACAGGAAAAATGTTCAGCTCATCAACAGATGTTTTGTGTTTTAAAATATTGTTAGCACCTGAAATCATCGCGTTTTTCAGGCCATTTCCATTAATCACTTGTCAGCACTCCCTCGATTCAAACATTAGGCATACCCAAAATTTACCGTTTCATTGCATAATTTTCATTTTCTAATTATAACATATAGTGATGGCAGTTTCAATCTCCAAATTATCTATAAAGTTCAATACGGAAAAACTGCATTACCATAAACACAAAATCACCGTCTGCTGTATCAATAAAAATACGGACACTAAAAAATATCCCCACGAAGACGTGAGGATATTGGTAGAAGCAAATATCATCTTGGTTCAACAATGAGTTTGATTGCCGTGCGTTCCTCTCCTTCAATCGTTACAGTAGCAAACGCCGGAATACAAATTACATCCATACCTCCCGGTGCGAGGTATCCGCGTGCAATAGCGACAGCCTTGATAGCCTGATTGGCAGCACCGGCGCCGACAGCCTGCAACTCAACAGATCCAGCTTCCCGAATTACTCCTGCGACTGCGCCTGCAACTGAATTAGGCGCTGACTTTGACGATACTTTTAATATTTCCATAGGCATCCTCCAGACTATAGCAAAATTACAGTATCATCATAAAACGAAATACAAAGATTTGCAAGTATTATTTACCAAAAACAATTAATTTATTACAATTAAATTGTAAAAACAAACGAAATTTAAATTATTGTATTTGGATTCGTTCCACTGAAGTCGTTTTTCCCGTTTTTTCATCAATGTGAAATAAGGTACAATCCATTTCACAGTCGCCGTCGGATAAATCAAAGCGAACCGGCATTTTTGTTCTCATTTTTTCGATGACTATTTCCGGTTTAACGCCAAGCACAGAATGAATCGGCCCCGTCATGCCAAGGTCGGAAATGTAGCCGGTGCCGTTCGGCAGTACACAGTCGTCAGCGGTCTGCACATGGGTATGAGTGCCGAATACAGCAGAGACACGCCCGTCCAAATAGTAACCGAAAGAGCGTTTTTCGCCCGTCGCCTCAGCGTGAAAATCAATAAGCGTAATTTTGGGCATCCCGCTCGCAAGAATCCGATCCGCGGCGTCAAACGGTGATTCGAGGCTTTCCATATACACCACGCCCATCAGATTGATGACTCCGACCTGTATTCTGCCCATGTCCACAACGCAAAAGCCTTTGCCGGGCGCCGACGGCGGAAAATTAGCAGGGCGAAGCAGTGATTCACAGGAATCATATAATTCATAGCTTTCCCTGCGGCGAAAACTGTGGTTGCCGGTAGTAATGACATCCACGCCGCTGTCAAATAAAAATTGGACGGAGACAGGGGT
>DAMDEB010000124.1:9053-10106 GCA_032090075.1 Caproiciproducens sp. | reverse complement strand
CACTTCTTCAAGCTGCTGTGAATTCACGGTGAAAGTTTTCTCGCACAGCACATGCTTGCCGTTGCCAACGGCTTCTTTCATATAAGCATAATGCACGTCGCACGGGGCAGCTATGTAAACAATGTCCACTTCAGGATTCTGTAGCATCGCGACGCAGTCGTCATACACATGTTTAATTCCGAACCGTTCCGCAAACGCTTTCGTTTTGGAAGGAGTACGGCCTCCAACGGCATAAATCTCCCCATTGGCCTTAAGCAGCGCTTCTGCCATCTCATGTGCGATATTACCGCAGCCTACAAATGCCCAATTGTATTTCATGAAGACACCTCCATACTATTTAAATCAGAAATAATATCCTTCCGTAATTTGCGAACAAGCCAAGCTGCATTTTTGCGGCCTGGCTTGTTTTATCTGCCGATAAGCACCGGAGCTATTTAATACGTTGTATCATTTAAAAAACGAGTCGGAATGTTTTGATTTCAAAAGGTTTCCATGTGGTCACCCATGAATCGGGTGCATACTCCCTGCCGGTCGTTTCTTCCAGCAGATTGCACTCTTCAATATGCTGAAACGAAAAATCTGAAGTCATCGTTACGCGTTGCGTCCCGCCCATGCATTCATGCAGACGTACCACCAGGTAATTGCCGTCTTCCGCCTTTTTTACCGCATCCACCGACAGAACCTGCCGGTCCATTCTGACGGCGCGGCAGTCTTCCGTGCGACCCGGTACAACGTGCACCGGGAGATTAAGCGCCGTGGCGGCCTCGATTGTTCCGCTGTCCGGAATATTCCCCGCGGCATGCGGTAAAATCGAATAGGTAAATGTATGTGTGCCCATGTCTGCTTCGGTATCGGGGTTCTTGCTGCTTTTCAGCAAAGACAGCTTCATCACGCCGTCCTTGATACTGTACCCGTATTTGCAGTCATTCAGCAGGCTGACTCCATAATTTCCTTCCGAAAGGTCAGCCCATTTGTGGCCAACAACTTCAAACCGGGCGTAATCCCAACTTGTATTAAAATGAGTGGGGCGCTCCACATGGCCAAACTGAATGT
>DAMDEB010000124.1:604-9043 GCA_032090075.1 Caproiciproducens sp. | reverse complement strand
GAATGTCGTAGGTCGCGTGGGTGCTGCGGACATTCGTTTCAAACCCGACTTTCAGAAGCCGATTCGCCTCGTGCCAGTCCGCCTTCGATTCAAAGTCGATTCGGCGGTTCTTACTGTAGAACACGACATCCTGTGTGATTTCGGAATGGTTATAGACAAACCGAAAGCTAAGTGCCAGCTTCAATGATCCGACCTCTACAAGTTCCGGCTCGGAAGCTAACTTCATCAATTCTTTCTTCTGCATGTAGAAAATATCGATGTCCCAGTTGTCGTAGTTAAGGGGCTTGTCCTCAAAGACTTCAAACAAATTTCCTCTCCCACCGGAGGCCAGTATTTCGCGCTCGTTTTCCCGGTCAAAAAGTTTTGTGAAATATCCGTATTCATCCCACTCAACCGAATAATAAGGTGTTTCGACCCGGCGGCCGGCTATATCGACACGGAACGGGCTTTGTTCTTCCGATTTTTCAACGCCCGGAACGAAGTGAACGGTCTGGAATGCGAGCGGCTCCAGTTCAGCCAGAATGTAATACCCTTTTTCTGTTCTTTGCATCGGCAGAACAAGGCCGTCTTCCGTGCAAAAAGAGCCGGAGGAAGTTACCGGTAATAAGACGCACTCCTTCCGGTAAAAAGAGCCGAAATGGTACATGGTATAGGCGTTGGCCTGCCGGGATACGACTGTGTCCAGCGCGCGGCGTTTGGCGGTCTCCGCCTTTTCCAACGCCTCCTGATATTCTTTGGCGGAATCTTCGTAAACTTCATGAATGGAGGAACCGGGAATAATATCGTGGAACTGATTGCGTAAAATGATCTCCCATCCGTCATGCAAAAGCTTTGAATCGTACGGATTGCCTTTTGCAAAGCTCAAGCTGGAAAGCCACTCCGTTTCAGCCAGTTCGAATTCCATCAGGCGATTCCACTTTTTATTGCGCGCCTGCGAAGTGTATGTCCCGCGGTGATACTCTAAATACAGTTCTCCGTCCCATGTGTGTACATAGCGGTCTGTCTTTTCCACACTCTCATGGATTCGATCGAAAAAGTCACCTGCTTTAGACGGCTTTACATTTGGTAACCCGGGCAGCTGATCCATTGCACGACGCATCTGCAGCATGTTGCGGTTTACCCCGCCGCCGCCGTCGCCATAGCCATAGGACACAAGCACTTCATTAGAAATATCTTTATTATGAAATTTTTCCCACGCCCCCAAAATGCTGCGCGGGCTCATCATCCCGTTATAGCTGCAGTAGCGGTCCCGCAGGTCATGTCCCACCTCGGGTGTGGTGACAAAGTAGGTTAAAGTCTCACTGCCGTCCATTCCGCGCCAGGTAAAAAGATCGTCCGGCATAGAGTTGAACTGGTTCCAGCTTATTTTCGTCGTCATAAAGGTACGGATGCCACACTGCTTCATAATTTGAGGAAGCGCCCAGCTGTAACCAAACACGTCCGGCAACCAAAGATAAGTACAGGTCTTTCCGAACTCCTCCCGGAAAAAACGGATTCCATGCAGAAACTGGCGCACCAGCGATTCACCGGAACTGATATTGCAGTCGGCTTCCAGCCACATTCCGCCATCCGGCTCCCATTTTCCTTCTTCGGCTTTCCTATGAATCTTCTGGTACAGCTCTGGACAGTCGTTTTTCAGAAAGCGATAAAGTTGCGGTTGTGTCTGGAGGAAAACATACTCGTTAAACTCGTCCATTAAATGCATAACTGTAGAAAATGAGCGGATGGCCTTTTCCCGCGTATGGTTCAACCGCCACAGCCACGCAACGTCAATGTGGGTATGTCCCACACAGCTCACAGTCACAGGGCTGCTCTTTTCCTGTTTGCCCAGATGCTCTTTCAGGCACATCAGCGCCTGCCCGATTGTCGCATAGAATTTGTCGCTATCCCAGTTAATAAGCAGCAGAGCTGCATCCAGCGCCGCAATCAGGCTGTATCGATTCGGGTCGCTTTCCGACAGGTATTCGAGCGACTTTGATATTGCTTTCGCCAAATAATAGAATTCATCCGTATCCTCATGCAAATATCCGATTTGCGCCCGACGCAGCTTGCACTCCTGCCGCTTATGCTCTCCTCCGCCTTCCAAACCCGTCCACAGAAGAAATGTTAGTTCTGCCTCCTGACCGGCTATATCCTGAAATATCACCTCGCCGTGGTTGGTATCTACCCCCTGATACGGATGGCGGTTTACAAATAGCAGCGATTCAAAGCCGCTGTTCCCACCGATCCCCGTCTTTCCGAAGTCAAACAGTCCCGCTGGTTTACAGTGCTCCCGCACAACCGGAATTCGGACTGTTTTGCGCAGCCAAAGGTAATCGTCACGCCCACAGAAGGAGTCCCCCTCAAATACTTCTTCCTCATCAATCTGCTCCGGTATATCGCGGTGCACCGCACCCGAGGGTTCATTGTCTTTTTTAGACTGAATCGGAAAAAGGGAACTCATCTCTGTAAAGCGAAAATTTTCGAGTTCACGCATTCGCCTTTCAAACTTATGCACGGTAAAAAAACGGTCTTCCATAGTCAACCTCCTAAACATGGGTCTTATATGTGCAAACTACCTGACGAAAGCGTCGATCACCTTTACAGTCTTTCCCGCAGAGACACCGCTGGGTGTGAGGCAGTATTCCTTTACGCTTTCGGGGATGATAAATGTCTCGGCGTAATGAGCATCAAACGGAGTAAACTCTCCCTTTGGGCTGGTAACTGTGATCTGACCTCCATCCACCAAGTTGAGGACATGAACACTGCCATCACAGTGGCAAATAATCGGTTTATTAAAAGTTGAACGGTACGTCTCAATAAACTCACGGGCGTGCAGACCCGTTCGCTCCACGATTATACCATCTTCCTCATGGCAGACCTTTGCTTGACCTACGACGTTGCTATAAATCCATTTTGTGTCTCTGTCCCATTGGATGCTTTTCTCACCGTGGTCAATGTGAATGGGCCGGGGCTTTCCGTCAAGCCCAACACGTCCCCAATCCCACAGCTTAAAGGTAAATATGTAGGGTGTAGCACTGATCTCAAGTACCATAGTGTTTTTGCCGGAGCAATGTATTGTACCGGCCGGAATGAGTACATGGTCATGTTTCTTTACCGGAACACGGTTTACATACTTCTCCACAGAAAAATTCGCATCGCCTATCTCTGCTGATCGCAGGTCGGCAATCATTGCATCTGGGTCTATTCCCTCTTTAAGGCCCAAATAGACGCAGGCATCCTCATCTTCTGCTGCATCAAGAATGTAATAGCTCTCATCCTGTGTATAATGCATGCCAAAATTTTCCTGAATGTACTCCGTCAGGGGGTGCACTTGCAGAGAAAGATTGCCGCCCTCCATGGTGTCCAGCAGGTCAAATCGAATAGGAAACTCAGTACCGAAGCGCCCGTGAACCCTTTCTCCCAGAAGCTGGCGTGGACGGTAGAGCACCAAATCCATACACGGAAACTCCGCCACCGTATTCCCAAATTGAAGCTGAATGCCATTTTCTTCGGGCACTCCGTCAAAACTCCACGCGTAGTTGGGGACATCGCGCGGAAGGCCGAACACATCGCGCATCCACTGGCCACCCCAGACCCCGGGGTCAAAATACGGTTTGAGGCGGAATGGCCGGTGGCTTATCTGATCCAGCGCTGCACGGTAGGCATTTCCCGTAATGATTTTTGGGCATTCCGGAGCGTTTGCATCCACCATATAATCTAAATCATCGAAGTGGGATTTCTTATGCCTGTCGGCGATACGCCACTCAATGAAAAATCCCCTTTTGTACTTCGTCAAAATCGGATCATTTTCATTGCTGCAATGCCAGTTGGGCATACCCGCCCGATAGCGCAGCTGGATTTCCCAACGGGAAATATTAAAGTAGAAATAAGTATCGCCATGGCTGATCAGCCCCGCTCCTACCCCTACAATGAATACAATACCATCGGCATTTTTAATTTTTTCACGGGCACCAACCAACTTTTGCGATACAAAGCAATCAATTAGTTTTTTGTGGGTCATTATACCGAAAACACGGTCGTCAGTCATATCACTTTCAAAAAAGCGACTAAGTTCCTCTTTTGTTAATGCGCAGTCCTCGCTTTCTATCAGAAGAGCGGGATTCAGCGTTTTCAGCTGCGCCAGGAGGGAAGATTTATCAACACCAGGGTACAAGTCAAACGTAAAGACTCTTTTCCCCTGTTTCTCGCATTTCTTTATTTCAGACAGCAGAGCATCGTAACCTTCAGACGCTTCGCTGTCAAGTCCTTCCACCCTCATACGGGGGGAAAGATCGTAATTGCCATATTTGGCATACTTATCAGCCATTGCTTCAGTTCCTTTCGTGGTGCTGCTCTTTTGGCTCACAATTCCACCGAATATTTATATTTATCGCCCGGATAATAACAAATCGTATATTCCACTATATTATTGTTCTGATCAAAGGTGATACGTGACCTTTTGAATACAGATGCGCCCACTGATATTTCCAGAAAACCCGCAATTGTTTTATTCGCCAATGTTGCTTCAAAGGTATCCTGCCCCTTGATGATTTTAATGTTGTATTGGGTCTCCAGCAGGTCATAGAGCGACTCGTTGTACATAGTTTCGTCAAGTGGCAGTTCGCAGCTTTTTTTTAAATAGGTGATGGAATAAACCAAGGGCGCACTCTTAGCACATCTTACACGAACAAGCTTATATACTTCATCATTTTCATTAATATTCAACTTCGAAGCGGGATGTTTCCCGCTTTTTTCCAACGAAATGTGGCAATAGGATGTCTTCATTTTAATGCCATGCTGCTCCATCTCTTTGGAAAAGCTGATAACGCGCTTTATATTTTCATCAATCTTTTCGAAAACCACCATCGTTCCGATGCCGCGGGAGCACTGTAGGTACCCCTCTTTGACAAGGTCGTTCACTGCCTGCCTAACAGTCACGCGGCTCACACTATACATGCTTTCCAGCTCTTTTTCGCTAGGTAAAATATCGCCGTAATCGTATTCGCAGTTTTCAATTTGCTCTTTAATAATATCTTCAATTTGGATGTATAAGGAGGGTGCGCCTCTTCCACGATTCAGTTCCATCAGTTTCACTCTTTTCCTATGTCATTTTAGCATTGGGGGGTGTCATCAACACTGACAGCAGTCCTTTTAGAATGCTGTCGGAGGTGTTGGGAGCGGTTGCAATCTTAATTTCTAATTTGTCACAAAGTTCCTGCAGTGCTTTGCCAAAATAGCAAAAGCTTTTAGAAATCTGCCCCCCAAGTACGAGGGTATCCGGTTTAAATGCCTTTAGCAGTGGAGCGAGAGCCGCACACACATCCTCGCCAAATTCAGAAAATACCGCCAGTGCACGGGGGTCACCCTGATTGCAAAGCGCCGAAAGAGCCGCCCCATCGGGTGCGTTTTCAAAGAAGCGCCCCGAGATTTTTGCCAGCCCGCGTACGGATACGTAATCATCAATTATGCTGTTGCGAAAGGCTGTGTTATAAATCCAGCCATTTTTCGGTATGACCGCAGTGGGTTCTTTGAGCACCAGCCCATTTTCGGTAAAGGCAGAACCTGCACCCGTACCAATGCACAGATGTATTGCACGATGGCTTTGGGCTGCCACCCCGAATCGGATTTCTCCAATGGCGAAGGCTTCGACGTCATGTAAAAAACCAAAAGGAACATCATCTATAATCAGCTGTGGCAGAATCTTTTTTATCTCCTGCGGGATACTGCATCCGTAGATGGCTTCATATTTTCCTAGCCCGCGCATAAGACTGATTCCGTTTTCGTAGTCAAACGGGCCGGGAAACGCCATACCAATGCCGTTGAGCCTCTTTTCCCTCTCTGGAAGTTCCGATAAGAGTGAGCTGATAATCCCTGCAAAATTTCCAAATATTTCGTTCTTTCCGCAGCCAGATTTCGCGTCAAAAGCTCTTATTCCGCCGTAGGAGAACCCGGATTTAATATATGACTGCGCCTTTATCTGGGTCCCTCCAACGTCCATCAAAATATATGCCACTTTATCACCCTCAAATATACATCGAAATGTTTTCGCCTTCCATAACAATTCCATTTTGTAACATATAGAATTCACCGTTGCTACCCGGGAGTTGGTCAATACCCGGCCGAATGACGCAGCCGGTCTTGTCGATCCATTTGACTTCATCTTCACCTGCGGTGAATGGCAGCGAAATGTAAAGATTCTCCGGTTCCCAAACGCTTTCCTTATGAATGCGAACCATTGCATCTATCTTTGGCAAATCTCTATAAATTTTCACAAATACCTGATAGAACTTGGTGCCTTCAAGCTTGTAATCAAGCTGTACCGCAATATAAACATCACCATTTTCGACGATTTGGATATCGCTCAACTGTGAAGCGTAACGCTTTGTTGAAACAGTCTTGCGGTTACGCCCCATTCTCCTACGCTCGTCACAGGCAGTGGTGCGGATGTCAGTCACCTCATAAACACCTGAGAACGGTGCGTTTACCATTTCGCCACGCAACATCTCACGCCCGTCACGCTTATCTGTGATTGAGGAAATACCCATTTCCTGTTCGAACAGCACTTTGAAGTAAGCCGTTTCGACGCAGGCGGTATTCTCCTGAAATTCGTTAGGTTGGATTATATCTTCAATGCCGTCTGCACCGATATAAGCGTGATTTTTCACTGTAAGATTCTTAACTTTATGTGTGGGACGGATTTGCACAGTTTTTTCCTCGCCTGGCTTCATATCCACCAGAATCTCCACATAGGTTCCGCGGGCAACCGGCTTTGCCTGAGCCTTAAGTATTTCACCCGTTTTTTCGTCAATAACCTCAATGGGTGTTGATGCGGTAAACGGAATCCCCTCCATATATTCCCAGAATTCAATATACGCTACCACCGTGGTGCGACAGGGAATATCGTGAGCATTGATGATTTTATAGCGCTGCGGTTTGTCGCGGCTTATTGCGACTTCGCCTTTCGCCTCTAAAATGCGGTCAAGATTTTTGCATATGTCGGTATTTGCATTGATAGCGTATGCGGATTTTTTTAGTTCAAGGTCACCCACCAGCGTTTCCCATGGCTCCGAAACAGAAGAGGAATAACCCCATGTGTGCTCAGCATAGAGTGTAAGGTTTTCCTCGGCGCTTTCAACGTATTCGGTATTTCCAAGCGTACAGTCCGGGTCAAGCTTTTTGCATAGGTCGTATTTTCTTTGCGCATCGCGGAAATTCTTCACCACTGCAGGAGTGGAACCTACACCATCTGCCCACCAGTCTGCCCAGTCACCTGAATAGACAGGGATATCGGTACAATTGTCTTTTACATGAGTAAAAAAACGATCCAGCGTAGTCATTTCAACATGGAGCTGACCCGCAAATTTTTCGTTTATTTGTGCTGCACGCTCTGCAATGCGCTCATTGGGCGGCGCGTTGTCGGTAATGCAGCCAGAAACCATGAAAGGCACAAAGTCATACGGATAGCCCTCATCCTCGAGATTTTTTAGATAACGCTCAATTCTTTCGGAAAATGCGCTGAATTCGACCTCTGCCGTATCAGATGCGTCTTTTGTCAGCAACTGATGGGCATCGGATTTTCTGTGAATTTCATCAAACAGCATATAACTGGATCCTGCGTGTGGTGAAAAAAACAACTCGTTGCCAAAATGATAATGCTCGCCGTTCCAAACTAGCACTTTTTGGCCCTTGGGGCTTTGCCAATAAAACGGAATCTGTTTTTTGTAAAGTGGGAACATTCCGTGGTGGGGATGAAGGCAGGAGAAGAGGTTCTCGATACCGTTTTCCGCCAGAGCATCCGTATAGCCCCATGCAAAACCATTAATATCGGCGGTCATTCCACTTTTCAAAGGCACGCCGATTTTCTCTCCGTAACTTTTCGCCTTGGCTAAACGCGAGAAAAGCACATCGTAACTAATTAGCTCTGTCAGGTTCAAATAGTTGCCGGAAAGTCCAATCTCCCCACTTCTGACATACTTTTCAAAGTCCTTTTTATATGATTCCGAAGCCTGTTCATAAAAATTTTTTACTTGCCAAAAATTTTCACACTGCCAAACAAATCCAGTAGTTTCCTTTTTGTTATTATAATGTAGATTATTCAAAATATCAATGGCTTGGCGGATATAGTCGAAGTGATACCGGATGATTTTGTCTTGGCGCTCCGTGTAACCTATGTCCGTGTGTGAATGGTGGATCAAAAAGATTTTCCATTGTCTTTTGAGTTCCATAAGAATACTCCTTTATCATTAATTTATTTACTTGTGTAAACAAAGCCCGATTCAAAATTTTTCTGCAAAAGGACGAACAACACAATGGTGGGAATGGACGCGATAATACAGCCCGTGAGTAATAGGGGTACATTGGCCTTTCCCAATAAAGAGATGGAAGCCATAACGGAGCGAATTGCCGGCGATTTCGTAAATGTAAGACCAAACATCAGATCATTCCAACACCACGTGA
>DAMDEB010000124.1:0-594 GCA_032090075.1 Caproiciproducens sp. | reverse complement strand
AAAACACAATGGACAAAGGTGCTTTCGCCATGGGGAGAAAAATACGGGTCAAAACCTGTAATTTTGTACAACCATCTATTGTTGCAGACTCGCTGATCTCTTTTGAAATACCAATAAAGAAATTTCTTAGCACGAACATGCTGAACGGCACGCAAATAGCGGTGTAAAACAGGATCATACCCAGTCTTGTATCGTACAAATGCATCTGTGCATATCCTTTATAAACCGGAATAAGGTAGATTTGAAATGGAAATATGGTACCGCTATAAATAAACATGAACCAGAACATCTTGAATTTTATATTCAAATGAGAGATCGCATATGCAGCCAGTGTAGCGATAGTCACAGAAAACACTGCACCGAAGAATGCATAAAGGAAGCTGCTCAGCATGCCGCTGCCCAGACCTACCGTGCTAATCGCAGAAACCAGGTTTTGAATGAAAAGGTTGCTCTTGGGAATATCCCAAAAGTTTCCCAAACTGTACTCCTGCCTCCCCTTAAAACTTCCAAATATCGTGAACAGCACGGGGAACAGCCACGTAATGCTCAAAATAATCAATATTATATCCATAACAACTTTCGTTGCTCTTTTTT
>DAMDEB010000123.1:7731-10164 GCA_032090075.1 Caproiciproducens sp. | reverse complement strand
TGAATTCCACGGTGAGTGTTCACCCGGATAATATTATTTTTCTGCAGGCGTTTCCATTTACCGAAAGTGTCGATAGGGTGCACAAGTTCCAACTCAAACGCGCCATTAATTTCTTCCGAAACGACACACGAGCCAGGAGCAACAGCCCCCAGCCCGTCGTTTGTAAATTCCTGCGCTTTAGAATCGTAGACTAGAATCATTACAGCCACCGCCAGTTCGGAGTAATTTCAAGAGAAGCGATGCCACCTGAAAACGAGATTGTGTTATTGCCCGGTAGGAGTGTCGGATAGTCACCGGTTTTGGTAGAATTCTTGCTGACCAGTACTGTGCCGGTGTCCTTGTACGCTTCCTGCAGTTCGGAGTTAAGGACGACGCTCTCATCAATGTCGCTGAAAGACACACTGCCTCCGTTTACCGTAAGGCTTCCAGAGCCGGAGCCGATCACCTTTATATTAGGAAGGGATTTCACCGTTCCGGGATTTGTTAGCGTCGTGTTTTCGCTGACCGTAATGGGTGAATTCTCGGTTGCATACTGAAACGGCTGGCAGTTGAACAGAATCACGAAATGCGAGGTGATTTTCAGCACGATTTCAAAATCAATGCTGTTCACTACCTGCGCGAGATACTTCCGACCCGGAATGTGGCTGAAAGTAAGGTCAGCTTCGCCCGTACCCAGCAGCCAGCCTTTGATGAAACTAATTTTTGACACAGGGTCTCCAAGAAACGAGCATTCCACGGGAAGTGTAATATCGTTGTAAGTGCCCTCGTCGCGGCGGAGGCGCGAGTCCATCCCCGGAACGTCAATATACGTTACCCGGCGTTCGGGCGACGGGATGTGCGGACGTTTTTCCACAAAAATACCGAAATCCCGAAAGCTGTCTTTGGCACCGAATGTGAAGCTCAGCATCACGCGTTCCCCCTTGCCGCCGCTGCCTGCTGCCGGTAGAATTCGAATTCATAGGCAAGGCGCTGAATGTCTTTTTCCGTGTTGTTGACAAAGTTTTCGATATGCAGGGTAAACCCGCCGCCCGAAGGAAAATTACCAACAGAACCATTTGACAAGCCGTTCATATTGACTGCAGGTGAAAGGTTAAAATTTGTAGGAATCGCCTCCAGCATATCAGCGGAAATGTCGTTCATTGCCTTGCTGAACCCCTGCCCGAGACCCTGCGCCATGTATCCGCCGATTCCGGCAAATACGGTAGACGGGGAGTAGATTCCGAGCATACCCTTTACACTGTCCACGATACCACCGAAGAAATCTTTCACTTTGTTATAAATCCAATCCTTCATCCCAGCAATGCCCTGCCAGATGCCGGACACAATATTGTTTCCAATATTGTTGAACGCACCAAGCAGCTTACTAAATCCGTTCACCAGTGCCGAAATAATCTGAGGCAGCTTTGCTACAAGCGTCGGAATTGCCTTGATGAGTCCGACTGCCAATTCAACGATGATCTTTACGCCCAGTTCAATAATCAGCGGCAGATTGTTTATGATGAAGTTCACAATGGAGTCGATGATCTGCGGCAGCCGGTCAATCAGCTTCGGCAGCGCGTTGATCAGTCCCCTTGCCAGCCCTTCTATGATCTTGAACGCGGCAGCGAGCACCTTATCCATGCTGTTCAGGAGGGTATTTACAATTGTGAGAATCGCGTCGATCATGGCAGGGATGAGCTTTGGAAGCGCGCCAATACCCGAAGCCAGTGTAACGATTACCTGTAACGCAGCACTTACAATCTGGGGCAGATTCGCAAGGATGCCGTTCACCAGTGTCATGAGCAGGGTTACCGCCGCTTCGGTGATCTGCGGCAAAGCCGCCGTCAGCCCCTGTACCAGCGAAATGATGATCTGGGAAGCGATGCTAACTACCACGGGCAACTGTTGAGCAACGAACTGCACCGCCTCATGTAAGATACCGCCGAACGCGTCAATCAAACCCACACCGTCCTGACTGAACGCCGTGGAAAGCTCCCCGAGCCAGCCGTTCACCATCGGCAGAACCGTGCCGGAAAGCATGGTGGTAAGGCCTTCAGAAACCTGGCCTTTGAGGGAAGATACATTGTCCTTCAGGGTTGACATCTGCCCGGAGAAGGTTTTGGAC
This sequence comes from Caproiciproducens sp., assembly GCA_032090075.1. Classification (GTDB taxonomy): domain Bacteria; phylum Bacillota; class Clostridia; order Oscillospirales; family Acutalibacteraceae; genus Caproiciproducens. The sequence continues at coordinate 8,060 of DAMDEB010000123.1, read as the reverse complement.
TGCGCTTCCATCGAGCCGTAGAACCGTCCTCCCTCCGAAGTCGCCGAAGTGAATGCGTCCGCCAGCATTGCCGCCGAGATGCCCCCCTGCTCCATTTCCTGTTTGAGTTCGCCGATGGATTTGCCCGTTTTTCGTGAGATTTCTTCCAAAGGATTGAATCCTGCGTTGATCATCTGCAGGAGGTCTTGACCGGTGAGTTTACCCGCCGAGGAGGCCTGCGCGAACGCAAGTGTCAGGCTTTTGAACCGTTCAGAGTCGCCCTGTGAAATATCGCCGAGCTCTTGCATGTGCTTCTGCGCATCGGCGGTGCTCATGCCGAAGCCCATCAG
>DAMDEB010000123.1:3664-7637 GCA_032090075.1 Caproiciproducens sp. | reverse complement strand
CCCGCCAAATCCTGCATCCCGAACGGTGTGGCGGCGGCTTCCTTTTTCAGGTCAGTGACCAGATTCTGCGCCTTTGCCTGATCGCCCAGCATGGTGGTGAAGGATGCGGTATAGCTTTCCATCTGCGCGTTATACTCAACGCCGTCCTTTATCGCTCCGGCAAAGCTTTTGCCGATCCCGGCAATGGCACTGCCAAGCGCCCGTACGCCGCCCATAATGGCTTCAGAAAGCAGGTTTGCTTTGAGCATATCGCCAAACAGGGAGGTCTTTTTGCCCGTGCCGTCCATTTCACCGCCGAGGTCGCGGACTTTATGGGAAAGATCGTCGGCGGAATCCGCCGCGCCGCCGAGATGGGTTGCGTCATTTTCGGCGGAACGCGAGAGGTCATCGAGCGCGCGGCTGTTCTGCTCGACTTCGCGCTCCATGCCGTTAAGCTCGGCCTGCGCCCGATTCAGCTGAATCTGCCAGTTCTGCGTCCGGCGGTCGTTTTCACCGAAGGAGTCCGACGCGTTCTGCAGGGCGTTGCGGAGGGTTTCAATTTTGCCTCTCTGCTGGTCGATTTCTTTATTCAGAACCTCATTCCGCGCGGCAAGGGCGCGCACGGAAGAGTCGTTTTTGTCAAACTGGCTGGTGACCAGTTGCATCTCCGAACCGAGGACTTTAAAGCTCTGGTTGATGTCGCGAAGGGCATCTTTGAAGGCTTTTTCGCCCTCAATGCCAATCCGCAAACCAAAATCGTCTGCGATGTGCGGTCACCTCTTTTTTGAGAAATTCACAAAATAACGATTGCCATATGTAAGTTATCGTAGTACAATTATAAATAAAATGTTTTAATCTGGGAGTGATTTAGTGCAAAACTTAAACAACGATGCTTACGAATTTTTGCTCAGCGACTTGATCCACGATGCTTTTTATACCGATATTTCAAATCGTGGGAAAATAATGATGATTAGAGCGTATGCAGAAATCATAGTGCGCCAAATACTTTCGATTCCTGTCGGTGATGAAATGACTTTAGGAAAAAAGTCTGTTCGGGAAAAAATATCTGAAATAAACAATACACTTTTAACTAACGCTGTTAAGAATATTCGAGAAATAGGCAATGCCTCAACACATACGCAAGATACAAGTGCAAAAACAGAAGCGGAAGTCGCAATAGTAATTGATAGTCTTTTTGACTTGTTAGCATATTTGTTTATTCGGTTCTTTGAAGAATATTCTTTGGAGTCAAATACTTCAATTATGACTGCATTTTCTCTACAACCTCCAACAATTCGCTATAAGGTATTAGCCAGTTTATACGAGAAGAACCCTGAAGACATTTTTATTATTGATAAACTTGCACTTGCCATTTTGAAAGCAAATAGTAAAGAAGATGCTCTAGCATGGGTCGAGTCAAATAAAGATCATTTTAATGGTATGTCGTCTGTGACGAATGAAGGGAAAGCCAGTATTATTAGCCAATTGGGGCAGGAAATCGGACAGCAAATTATAGATACATCTCCCACTATGTATGATTCATGTATTGATAAAATAAATAAAGTAAGTAATGATGCTAACAGGGTCGTTTACAATGATTTTGAGAGTGCTCTATTATATTACAAAAAGTATGGCAAACTGAGCGGGATCACTCAAGACGAAATTGCATTCAACTCAATCATGGAATTTTTGTACCTAGGAAGAAAAGAAAACACTGCTACTTAAATTGGTATAATATCATCTATTGTCTGTTCCCTATACGCCTTTTCAATCCCCAGGAACTGCTTGTGGCATGCCCATAAGTCCAGAAAAAAGCCGATGGGCGTGAGCCAGAAGTGTTCCGGCTCCATGCGCATCTGAACGGTTCCGTAATAGTACAGCCGGGTGAAGAGTGCTTCGTTACTCACCCGGCTGTCGAGTTTTTTGATGCTTCATCCGCGCCTTCGCTGACCACGTTCCGGGCAGTGCCCCTGAACATGGCTTCGGTGATGGCGCTTTTATATGTAGCCAGCTTCAGCGGAGAAGTGAGCAGTTCAACTTCCTCCTCGGTCAATAAATCCTCTGGGGCGTCTTTGTGCTTGAGGTTATAAATCAGGACGGACTGGTTCGCTAAAAGCGTGATCAGCCATACGATTTCATCCAGAGCCAGTTCGAAATTTTCTGATCGCATCAGCTTTTCGCCCAGATTTTCAAGGCCTCCGTAACGCCCGGCAATGGCTTTTGTCGCCTTTGTCGTGAGAATCAGTTCGTATTCCTCGCCGCCGATTTCAATCAGCGCGCCGCGTTCATCTTCCATCAAAAATCCTCCTTTATGTGCCGGACGGTGGTGTCGTATAAAGCGGCTCGTAAACCTGCGCGTACCATCCGGTAATGGTAGCGGCGGCCACTCCGGCGTCGCCATCAGTTACTTCCACGGGTGGTTTCCCTTACCGTCCACCTTATTCCGGCGCATCACGGTGCCCTCAATGGTGGGCGTCTGGAATGTGATGGAGTCGCCTTTGGTCTGCAAATTTGTAGCGGGCACGCCGAATTTGACGCGATACATCCAAAAATAACGATATTTTCCGTTCGGCTTGAGCGCCCGGAAGCCCACCGCCACAGCTGAGCCCTCGTTTTCGCTGGCGGAAACCAGCACCCCGTTGTCGTCTACGACCGCTCCGGTCAAATCCTGCGCCGCTTTTACGCCAATATCCTCCACGCCTAGCGACAGCTTACCGGACTTAAAATCCTTGATGACATAGGCCTCGCCGTCGTCGGCGTAAAGTGTTGCCTCCGCAAGATCAATCGTAAGATCGGCCTTGATTGCCTTCGCCAGTTGAGTGGGCGTCCCGTAGGTTTCATCCCCGTCGGTACCCTCGGTGATTTTTGCGTAATAAAGTTTATCCATGCCGATTGTTGCCATCCTCATTCCTCCCATTCATACAGTTTTGCCGTGTCAATGGCGTAGTGATGATATCCGGTATCGTCCTCATGCGCGATATACTGGTGGTCTGTCACGGTAAAATCAGCAGCCAACAGGGCATGGAGAACGCTGCTTTTTAAGGTGATATAGTTCCCCTTGGAATAAAGCGACAGGCGCGCCTCCTGTGTTTCGTACTCCGGACGGTTGTCGCCGAATAATTCGAATGAGTCGATCAGCGGCGTGATGACCGCATACTCTGCGGGAGCCTCTCCGGAAAAAACGCCGGTTTCCACCGCAAGCCCCAATCCGGTGATGAGCGCGGTCAGTTCCTGAAGGATATTCATATTTTCTCGATTTCCTCCTCCAGTTTATCCTTCATCGCCTCGATACCCGACCTGCGCGCCTGTGTTTTGGCGGGTTTCAGAAAGGGCTTCGGCGTCTGACCATGCTTGCCGTATTCAAGAATGTTGGCAATTTTGGCATTGCTTTCACTGCCACCCAGGCTCCGGGCGTCAGGGCGCGGTTCCGAAAAACCCACCTTGACGTTGAAATTTCCGTCCTTATCCATCTTCGCCGGAGATAGCCCCAGCGCCGACTCGAGTTCCCCGGTCGAACGCGAAGGAAGTTTGGTATCCTTGCCTATTACCGATTCCAGATTGTCGCGCACTTTTTCAAGCGCAACTTCACCGCCTGCTTCCAGCACACGGGGAATAATCTCATCGGTCTTTTCGCCGAGCGCGGAGACTTTCCGCAAAAAATCGTCTGGCATTGTAAAACTCACTTTTGCCATACTGAATCATCTTCAATGCTTGCTCGGCTCCAGCCGTTCCGCCAGAACCTCGATGTACATGCCGCGATTCCGCACATCCTCCGCGCTGAGGATGCGAAAGCGTTCACCGGAACAGAGGATATATAGGGAAGGACGAACCTCCACACCGGGGATTTTACGAAAACGGAAGAGGCTGGTTGCCGACGACCACGCAGCGCGGTTCGCCCATAGCTCATTCCCGTGGCGGTCTTCCCGGTAGGCGCGAACGCTCGCCAGAATCGTATCGGTCGAGGTGATGAAACCCTCGGCGTCTTTGGTCTGGT
>DAMDEB010000123.1:369-3654 GCA_032090075.1 Caproiciproducens sp. | reverse complement strand
GGTCAGTTCGAACGATGTTTATAAAGGCGCTGATTTTTCCGAAACTCATGATTGACCTCCGCCGTTGAGATTGACAAAGACAAGTTAACAGATTACCATAAAAATATTAAAATAATTCAGTGAGGTGTTTCTTATGATAAAAGGCGCTTGCTTAGGTAATGTTGCGATTGACTGCAAAGACGCACAAAAACTTCAGAATTTTTACGTTGGGCTTCTCGGCTGGGAAAAGCTCGAAATGAACGGATGTCCAGCGGTGCGAAGCCAAAACGGTATCGTGTTTTTGTTTATGCCCGCAGATGATTTCGACTATATAAAACCCGTGTGGCCGGAAGAGCCCGGAAAACAGCAAAAGCAAATGCACTTTGATTTTCAGGTTGACGATTTGCCGAATGAGGTAATGCAAGCAGAAGCAATCGGCGCAGTCAAAGCGAAAAATCAGTATGGCGGCAAGGATTGGGTTATGATGTTCGACCCTGAAGGACACCCTTTTTGCCTGTGCGCAAAATAACTTTTACCACTACATTTTCCATTCCCGGTCGAGGCGCAGGAGCATATTCACAGTGTCCCACACCTGCTGCCCCGCCGGAATGCTGTCGGCGAAAAAGCCTCCGGTGGAGCCGTCGCGGCTCTCGTAAAAATGGCTCGCCAGCATAATAACCGCCTGCTCCGTGGTTGCGGGCATGGGACTTTCGGCGTAAAAACCGTCCGCAACATGCTGATACTTCTCAGCGTATGAGGTCGCGGCGGCGATGAAACTTTGAAGTAGGGCATCGTCTTGATCATGCTCCAAAATCAGATTTTTCTTTACTTTTTCAAGCAAATCCGCCATATCACGAAGCCGCCTGCTGTAACACCTGCACCGCCTCCGGCAGAATCAGCTTGCCGTCCACCCGCTGGGTGGCGATGAAACCGACCTGCCCGGTGGTGGCATACAATTCGTTCAGCCGCTGGAAGGTGCGCCCCTGACGGTCTGCAATCCAGTAGTAACTGAAATCCCCGAACGCGACGGTCTTCGCGGCGGCCGCGATAGCCGGAACATAGGCGGAGGTATAGATCGGTTTACCCAGAATTGTATCCGGTGCGGAAGCGGTAATCGCCGGCTGCCAGAGGTACTGCCCGTTGCTGTCTTTTAGTTTGCGGATGGTCTTTACTGTCGTGTCATTGGTAATAAACACTGCCTTTGCCCGATAGGGCGACCGCAGGCTGTAGTACAAATCCAGAATTTCATCCAGCGTGATGGCGGTTGCCGCTGCCGTTGTCTTGCCCACCTGCGCGCCGCCCGTCGCGGCGAGAACGCCGGTGGGTTTTTTCGTGCCGTCGCCGACAAAGAAAGCTTCTTCCTCTTTGGCTCCGATGCGCCGGGCAAATTCATTCGCGATGTAGCTTTCCAGCGGGAATATGGAATCGTTCAGCAGTTCCTGACTGACCTTGATCAGCGTCGCCAGCTTATAAGCGCTGAGTGTTACCTGAGAAAAACTGTTGTCACTCTCGGAGATCTGGCCTTCCTCATCCACCCAGCTGGCAGTGCCTTTGGTTGCAACAACAGGGATTTTATGATCGCCGCTGGCGGTCTGAATAATCCGGGCAAGCTGCCGGAAAATGTTCTGTTCGTTAAGAGTCTCCACCAGCTGACGGTCAAATTCATCCGGAACCAGATATCCGCCCTCGCTGTCGGTGCCCACCTGCAGAGCGTTTGTGGTCTTGCGCCCGCGAATGGCATCCCAGAAATCGCGCTTGTATTCGTCGGAGGCAAACCCGGTTTTTTTAGTTCCGGTTCCCTCGGTTCCCGGCGTAGCGGGAATATATGGCGCACCGACGATTTTGGACAGTGAGTCGTCCATATCGCGCTGACGCTCTAAAAGCTCAATCTGGTGTCCGAGTTCCACCACCTGAGCCTCCATTTTCTCATAAACTGCCGTGTCCTCCGGCGAAACGACGCCGTCCTTGTCGCGCTTCGATTCAAGGAACGCTTTGGCGGCATCCCAGGTCTGTGCGCATTTTTTGCGAAGGTCTACGATTGCTGACATAATAAAAACCCCCCTAATTTCGGTATCTGATTAAATTGATGCGAGTCTCTAACTGGTCATATGCCGTTCCGGGCTTCGGCGGTTTGGCGTTCAAGGCGATATATTTGCTGATAAACGATGCCGTCACAGCCTTACGGCTGAATAATATGCCGTCGGCATTGTCCTGCGTTTTCGGTATCATGCCTTCAAGCACCCCATCGGCAAAGCCGAGCTTCATTGCTTTGTTCACATCCATCCAAAATTCGCCGTCCATCCAGCCGGAAATTTTGTTGCGCGGTTGCCCGGACTTTGTTGCGTAGGCGTTGATAATGCTCTCTTTCACATCGTCAAGCATATTCTTCGCCCGTATCATTTCCTCGCTGTCACCGATTGCAATGGTGGACGGATTATGAATCATCATCATCGCAACCGGGGACATCAGCACGGTATCGCCAGCCATAGCCACAACAGATGCCGCTGACGCTGCCAGCGCGGAGACTTTCACGGTGATTTTGCCGTGCGAAGCACTATATTCGCGCAGCATCGTGTAAATTGCCGCCGCCGCGAAAACATCCCCGCCGGGCGAATTTATGTTGACAGTTACGTCACCCGTGCCGGAGTACAAATCGTCCTTGAACATCTGGGGCGTGATTTCGTCACCCCACCAAGTCTCGTCAGAGATTGCGCCTTCAAGATACAAAGTTCGCTCGCCGCCGGAATCGTCGAAGTTCCAAAATCTATGCATATATATCATCACCCCTCATCTTTTACCACGTTTGCCTGATTGCTTCGGCTCTTCTGTCTCTTCTTCCGGCGGGGACGCGCCCTGTTGCTTGACATAAGCGCCTGTTACGGCGAGATGAAGCGGCAGCATATTGCCGTTTATGAAATGAACGTCACCGTTCTCAATCGGGTTCAAATTTTCGAGCTTTCTTATGTCATTTATGCTGTAATATCCTGACTGGAAGCCCGTCGAATAGCCTTTCATGCGGGTTTCATAATCTCCGCGCAGGAGACCGTCCATGTTGAACTTGATAAAATACTGCTTGCGTTCGCTCGGTGTGAGCAGGGTTCGCACCATTTCTTGTTCCCACAGCACCACCCATGGCTCCAGTGTGTTTTTTACAAAATCCAGACTCATCTGTTCAATGTTATTGAAACTGGACTTCTCCAAATCTCCGATCATGTGCGGCGGGATGCGAAAGATGCGAGCGATTTCCGAAAGCTGAAATTTGCGTGTTTCCAGAAATTGCGCTTGATCCGGCGGCACAGTCACTGG
>DAMDEB010000123.1:0-359 GCA_032090075.1 Caproiciproducens sp. | reverse complement strand
GCAATGCCGTGGTGTTTTGTGCTTCCGCTGTAAAGCGCCTCCCATGTGGCGCGAATTGAATCCGGCTTATTCAAAGTGGCGGGATGTTCGAGCAAACCGCCGGGGCTCGCGTTATTAGAGAAGAAGCTGGCGCCGTATTCCTCGGCAGCAATTGCAAGGCCAATCGGATTCTTCGCAAGGGCAATCGGCGCATAACCGACAAGCCCGTCAAAGGAAAGCCCCGGAATATGCAGGACTTCATCTTTGTGGAGCGTGATGCCGCCAGTTTTTTCACCCTTGCGCTTTTCGTCTGGGTTGCGCCAATAGGTATAATAAAGTTCACCGTTTTCTGCTCTGTTTTCGTCTATTTTATCGGGAAA
>DAMDEB010000122.1:9920-10209 GCA_032090075.1 Caproiciproducens sp. | reverse complement strand
AACAACAAATGCTTGCTGTTGGACGCGCGTTGATGAGCAAGCCGGAACTGATTATGATGGATGAGCCGTCACTTGGGCTTGCACCGCTGGTCGTAAAGGGCATCTTTGAAATCATAAAGGAAATTAATAAGTTAGGCGTTACCATCCTCTTAATTGAGCAGAACGCAAACCTCGCATTGCGCGTTGCAGACGAAGGCCATGTTCTTGAGACGGGGCGCATCAAACTTTCTGGGAAAGGGCGCGAACTGCTCGAAAACGCTGAAGTAAAAGCGGCATACCTCGGCAATAA
>DAMDEB010000122.1:5413-9910 GCA_032090075.1 Caproiciproducens sp. | reverse complement strand
ACACCCACGCAAGAATAATTTGCAATACATAGTAATCGGGCCAATGGCGATTGCCATTGGCCCGAAATTATTTTAAATATTTTTTATTTTTGGTCTCTTTTGTTCTGCTGCGGTGCTGCCGCGCTTCGTTCCTTAACGTAAACAAGCCGATTATACCCATCGCTGTTACGTTCTGAAACGATATCAAAAATCTTTAAGGATTGAATCAACGGTGTCAGCTTCCGAAAGCCATAGTTCCGTACATCAAAATCGGGATAGCGCCGCACCAACATGTTCCCTATTTCACCGACGAACGCTCTTCCATCGTCATCAGAAATTTCCTGAACAATGGTTTGAATCGCACTTTTGATGATTTCAAGCGGCGTCATTTCTACGGTAACGGGAACCGACGCACCTTCCTCATACTCAATGTCCTCGGTGGGCAAGATATTCGGCATGGCGTTTTGCGCCAGAACCTCCAAATAACGAAACTTATTGCAGGCAGATATAAACGGAGTCGGTGTTTTCTTTTCGCCCATTCCAATGACATTCATTCCTGATTCACGCAGACGAACCGCCAGTCTTGTAAAATCGCTGTCACTGGAAACGATGCAGAATCCGTCTACATTGTTTGAATACAAAATATCCATTGCATCAATAATCATTGCGGAGTCCGTCGCATTTTTACCGGTTGTATACCCATATTGCTGAATGGGAGTAATTGAATAATCTAACAAAACATTTTTCCACGAACCAAGCGCGGGCTTTGTCCAATCACCATAAATGCGTTTATAGGTCGCAACACCGTCGTTTGAGACTTCATCTAAAATCAGTTTAATGTACTTTTCGGATACATTGTCCGCATCAATCAACACCGCGAAACGGTTATCCTTAGGCATCAGAACACCTCAATTTCTTTTTTATTTTAATTACAAACAACCGCCGGTACGCGACTGTTTCCACTATGCACATATTCGCTTACTTTAATCCATTGTTTATATTATAAGTCATATGAATCGGATTATCAAATCAATTCTAAGTGTGAGCAATTGTATAAACCTTAGCAAACAGGACATTCCATATTTGCAATTCATTTTATTTTTATTATAACATAGCGCAATTCATTTTGTTGCCAATCTTTTAAATATATTAAAAAAATCAACCAAAACCGTGCCAAACCGTCTTAAAAACTTATTGTTGACTTATCAACCATAATGTACTATTATATAAAAGTGTATCGATTACAGCAGGTGGTGAAATGCTATGGATGATAAAAAATTATTAATACGGAATTGCGTCAGAATTGTGAAAAAGACGCAAGCGCACATGGACATTGTATTAAAAGAATACGATTTAAGCAGCGGTTCTTATCCGTATTTGCTGGAGCTGCGCGGCAATGAAGGGATTCATAGCGAGAACCTCAGCAAAAAATTAGGCGTTGATAAGGCAATGTCAACAAGAACGATCCGAAAGCTTGTGCAATTGGGATATTTAACAAAGATACCGGATGAACTTGATTCAAGAGCAAGTAAACTGTATTTAACAGAGAAAGCCAACGACTGTATTCCGGAAATTCTCACGAGGCTTGAGCAATGGATTGATTTTATCACCGAGGATTTAAATGAGCCTGACAAAAAATTGGTCTTTGAATCATTGACAAAAATAGAAAATAAAACATACGGCGAAGGGCAGTGTGCAAAATAGTGGAAATACAAGACACAAAAGCAAAAGACAATCGGTGGGCTATTCTAATCATTACTGTGATGTCTACTTTTATGTCCACTTTGGACAGCAGTATTGTAAACGTCGCTTTACCTATCATGGCAACATCATTGAATGTGACAACCGGAGTAATCGCTTGGGTGGTCAGCGCATATCTGATTGTAGTATCGATCTTTATTTTATTTTTTGGAAGACTTGGCGATTTAAAAGGACAGGTCAAGATATTCAGACTGGGACTAACAATTTTTACAATCGGGTCCTTCCTTTGCGGCGTAACCCATTCTGTTCCCTTGCTAATTGCAGCGCGGGCCATTCAGGCGATCGGTTCCGCAGCCACCATGGCAAACAGCCAGGGTATTATTACACGCAGTTTCCCGCAGAACGAGCGTGGAAGAGCATTGGGAATCAACGGAGCCTTTGTGGCGCTTGGAGCTCTTGTTGGACCTGCCCTCGGAGGTTTTATCATCTCTTTTGCCAGTTGGGAATATTTATTCTGGATTAATGTTCCGATTGGAATTGCTGTACTTGCCGTTAGCTTTAAATTGCTTTCCGGCGATGAACCTACAATCAATGAAAAAATGGATTTTCGGGGCACGGCGTTATTCATCTTAGCCATTCTGCCCTTTTCCTACGCTTTAGAAGATGGACAGGCTGTCGGCTTTTCAAACCCGACGATCTTGATATGCTTTTTCGTTTCAATTGTTGCCTTCGTATTATTTATTAAAGCTGAAAAGAAAATGGAAGCCCCGTTGTTGGATTTGCAGATATTTCAAAACAAATGGTTTTCCATCAGCATTTTCTGTGCTTTCACTTCGTTTATTACCATTTCGTGCAGCAATATCATTCTGCCGTTCTATTTGCAGAATGCACTGGGACTGACCCCGGGAAATGCCGGACTTTATATGACCATCTATCCTCTTGTATTGGCTTTGGTCGCGCCGTTCAGCGGATATCTTGCCGATAAAATCGGTTCTGAAATTTTAACTTTATTTGGTCTGGGGCTGACCAGCATCGGGCTTTTCCTGATGTCCAGTCTGAATGAACAGCCTTCATTTTTCATGATGGGCCTATACATTTCCATCATGTCCCTTGGGAACGGCTTGTTTCAGTCCCCCAACAATTCGCTTGTGATGTCCATGCTTCCGCGCGAAAAATTAGGCATTGGCGGAAGTGTCAACGCACTGGTTCGTAATATTGGTATGGTGGTAGGCATCGCCTTATCAACCTCAATTTTATACAGCGGTATGAGCGCAAAAATTGGGCGCCATGTAACGGGCTACGTTGTGGGAAGAGCCGACGCGTTTGTTTTCGGAATGAGAATTGCATTTATTACTGCTGCTTCCATTTCTACGATAGGCGCTGTCATCACAGCGATTCGATTATTTAACAAAAAAAGCAAAACGGCAGAATTCTAAAACGCAGGTTCCAAAATTTTCATCTTCTAAAATGATAATTTTTGTAAAAGCTATCATCAGAGGTGATTATTTTGGATAATAATTTTTATGGATATCCCCTTGCTTTGGGTCTTTTATTCAACAACGACCCAAATTCGAGGGATTATTTTTTCTCCCTCCCTGAGGAGACCCAGCAGGCATTAATTCAGGAAGATATTCATTCGTCCGGAGACCTGCATGATTGTGTTGAACGATATAAATTAAAGGAATAGTCTTAAAAAGTTGAATCATTATAAAAAATCCCGCAAAGCGATGAAAATCGTCTTACGGGATTTTATTTATCCATATATTCTTATTTTTACGAACGCTCTTTTCTGCAATCTTCAATTGTTTGATAAAGCTTTTGAATTGCAGCGTCTGTGCATTCATCGTAATCGCTCAGTGGAAATTCGATGCCTAACGCATTGTATTTGGTCATGCATATTTTTTTGAATGGCAGCAATTCAAGCTTTTGTAAATTTGAAAACTGTGCCGATAGGAATGCAATTTTCAAAACATGTTCTTCGCTGTCCGTCAGTCCCGGAACGACAACGTGCCGAATCCACAACGGCACACGCATATCCTCAGTAAGTTTTAAAAATTTCATTACACTGGTCATGCTGCCCTTACAGTAGCGCAGATAATCCGCCTCATTGGAGAATTTCAAGTCACAAAGGGCTAAATCGGTATGCAGCAGCACCGCGCGGGCGCCATTCAGGTCACCGATTCCGGCGGTATCCAGAGCAGTGTGGACTCCCGCCCCGTGCAGCCGCTGAAACAATTCCGACACAAACTCCCATTGCATCAAAGGCTCTCCGCCGGAAACGGTAACTCCACCGCTTTCGGCAAAATAAGGTTTGTAACGCAAAATCTTTTCAAAGACTTCATCGACACTGTATTCCTGTCCGCAGGTGCTCCATGTATCCGGATTGTGGCAGTATGCACAGCGCAGGGAACATCCCTGCATGAAAACGACATAGCGCAGTCCTGGTCCGTCCACTGCCCCTAAGCTCTGAAAGGAGTGAATCCTCCCCTTCATTACATCACCTCATGAAAAGTTCTTGAAATAACCTCCAGCTGCTGCTGCTTTGAAAGCTTGTGAAAATTAACGGCATAGCCCGATACACGAATTGTTAAATTGGGATAGCGGTCGGGATGCTCATAGGCTTCCATCAAGGTTTCCTTGTTCAAAACATTGACGTTAAGGTGGTGCGCCTTCTGAATAAAGTAGCCGTCCAGAATGGATGTCAAATTGTTGTATCGTTCCTCATCACTATGCCCCAATGCCTGCGGCACAATGGAAAACGTATTTGAAATACCGTCTTTGCAAACATCATAAGACAGCTTTGCAACGGAGTTGAGT
>DAMDEB010000122.1:3107-5403 GCA_032090075.1 Caproiciproducens sp. | reverse complement strand
AAGGGCACCGTTTTTCTCGCGATTGTGCATCGGGTTCGCACCGGGGGCGAATGGCTCGCCGGCTTTTCTTCCGTCCGGAGTCGCGCCGGTTTTCTTTCCGTAAACAACATTGGAGGTAATTGTTAAAATGGATAACGTGTGTTCCGCATCCCTGTATGTCGGATTTTTCTTCAATTCCTCAAAAAACAGTTTTACCTGCTCCTGCGCAATGGAATCCACACGGTCGTCGTCGTTTCCAAAGGCCGGATAGTCGCCGGTGATTTCAAAATTCGTAATCAGCCCGGTTTCATCACGGATACATTTCACCTTTGCGTATTTTATTGCAGAAAGTGAATCCGCAAGGACGGACATTCCCGCAATGCCGAATGCCATGAAGCGGTGCACGGAACTGTCATGCAGCGCCATTTGCGTTTTTTCGTAAGCATATTTGTCATGCATATAATGAATGATATTCATAGCGCTTACATACATTTTGGCCAGCCATTCACGGTAAACATCCATCTTCTGTAAAACGGTATCGTAATCAAGATATTCACCCTCATAAGGCGCGTGCGCGGGAGCAACCTGCTGACCGCTCTTTTCGTCACGGCCGCCGTTGAGGCTCATCAGAAGCAGCTTGGCTAAATTTGCCCGTGCCCCGAAGAACTGCATATCCTTGCCAACCCGCATTGCCGATACGCAGCAGGCGATTGCATAGTCATCACCAAATTGTGGGCGCATGATATCATCATTCTCATATTGAATTGCATCGGTATCGCAGGATACTTTTGCGGTAAAACGCTTGAAGCTTGCAGGTAATTGCGTTGACCACAATATGGTCAGATTCGGCTCGGCTGATGAGCCTAAATTGTAAAGTGTATGGAGGATTCGGAAGGAACTTTTTGTTACAAGCGTTCTGCCGTCTTCCCCCATTCCCCCGACGGCTTCCGTAATCCACATTGGGTCGCCCGCGAAAAGTTCGTTATATTCAGGCGTACGCAGGTGTCTTGCCATACGCAGCTTCATTACGAAATCATCAAAAATCTCCTGTGCCTGCTCTTCAGTCAGCACGCCGCTTTTGAGATCCCGCTCAAAGTAAATATCCAAAAACGTACTCACGCGCCCCAAACTCATGGCGGCGCCGTTTTGTTCTTTAATCGCCCCTAAGTAGCCAAAATACAGCCACTGTACCGCTTCTTTTGCGTTTGACGCAGGCTGCGAAATATCACAGCCATACATAAGCGCCATATCTTTTAGGTACCCTAAAAATGTGATTTGCTGATACAACTCCTCGAGTAAACGAATATGATCAGCATCCATTATTTGTGTGCCAATCAGCATTTTATCCTTTTTCTTTTCCTCTATCAGCTTATCAATGCCGTAGAGCGCAATCCTGCGGTAGTCGCCAATAATTCTTCCCCTGCCATAAGCGTCCGGAAGGCCTGTAATAATTCCGCAATGGCGGGCGGCCTTAATCTCGTCAGTATAGGCGCGAAATACTCCTTCATTATGGGTTGTCCTGTATTTGAACTCATTTTCCACCTTGTCGGAAAGTTTGTATCCATACGCTTCGCATGCCTTGCGCGTCATATTTACCCCACCAAAAGGATTGACTCCTCTTTTTAAGGGGCGATCGGTTTGGAGACCTACTATAATTTCCTTATCCTTGTCCAAATAACCGGGATGATAGCTTGTAAGGGAACTTACCGTATAGGTATTAATGTCCAACACGCCGCCAAACACCTGTTCCAATTCCAATAGATGATTCAGCTTACCCATCAATGTTTTGGTGCGTTCCGTTGCAGTTGAGAGAAATTCTTCATCACCTTCATATGGGGTGTAATTCGTCTGAATAAAACTTCTCACATTAATTTCCGTTTGCCAGTCTCCGCTGTTAAAATCTTCCCACGCGTTGCTCATAATTTACTCCTTCTGATTCTACAAAGCATTTCGGCTGCTCTTTTCAATAAAAAAAGAGCAACACTCGGTAAACCCAAATGCTGCCCAGACGGTCGGCTAAACTTAGACTTTTATTCCACTGTGGTTTTGTCCACAATTATCCGTCAGTAATAAAAGCCTCTATTTTGTTATGCAATTATTATAATATACTATAGAAACTCTGTCAAGCGGTGAAATTATAAATTTTTGCTTTGGCATCGTCCGAGGCATTGAAATACGAAAACAAAAGAATAGACATCATCGTTATTCTGATGGTATGATGGACTTTTTAAAAGTTTGAATTGTTTTTATTTGCAAATTGCAGTTTCATGAAATTCCGCACCCAATGGCGAGTAAAAAACTAAGCAATTCCAGCCTT
>DAMDEB010000122.1:2581-3097 GCA_032090075.1 Caproiciproducens sp. | reverse complement strand
GGGGCAGTTTCATTTTGAAGCTGCCCCAATCTTATTCGTTATCGGAAGTATGCAATTAAAATTCACTTTACTGATTCAATTGATTTTTCGGATTTTTCCAGCTGAGATACAGATTTGCAATAACTTCTTCGATGGGATCCTTTTTAATCTCAATGTCTTCAATATCGTTTACATGTGCAAGCTCACCAAGGATTTCGTGCATTCCATTTTGCGAGCGGTCAAACTCAAACACATGAACATTACCGTCCGAACGAATATATTTCATATCTTCCAAGCACGGGTGCTGCGAATCACCGGTTGTAATATTGATGCGGCAAAGGCTTTTCTGTGCCTGACGCAGCGCGTCAAAGCTTCCGTCAAATGCAATTTTACCGTTTGAGAGCAAAATAATGCGCTGTGCCATTTCTTCAAGGTCATCCATATCGTGGCTTGTGGCCACAATAGTGGTCCCTTTTTCTCGGTTGTAACGCTTTAAAAACGCAATCATCTGGCGCTTTGCGAGCACATCGAGACCAA
>DAMDEB010000122.1:0-2571 GCA_032090075.1 Caproiciproducens sp. | reverse complement strand
GGTTCGTCAAGAAAGATGATTTCCGGCTCATGCAGGAGGAGCATACCCAAGTCAGCCCGCATCCGTTGGCCAAGGCTCAGTTCCCGCGCGAATGTATGAATGATGTCACCAAGGTCAAGCAATTCCGTCACCATCTTCAAATTTCGCTCATATATTTCCTCCGGAATATTCCAAACTGACTTTTTCCATTGATAGCTTGTGATAACCGGATGATCCCACCACAACTCGGTGCGCTGCCCGAACAGTACGCCAATGTGCTTCATCAATTCAATCCGTTCTGTTGAGGGACTCCTGCCAAATACTTCGACCCTCCCGCTTGTCGGCTGTAGAATTCCTGATAAAATTTTTATTGTAGTACTTTTCCCGGCACCGTTTGCACCCGCATAGGCAAGGAATTCCCCTCGCTGAACTTCAAGCGAAAGATGGTCAAGCGCTTTGATTTCCTTCTTTTCCGGATGCCTCAAATTCTTGATAATATCCCGTATCCTGCCGCTTCTTTGCCACTGCATATAAATTTTACTGACATCATCTATGACCAAAGCCCGAGTATCGGGGCGAACCGTTTTTTGCATAATAATTCATTCCTTTTTTAAATAATAGAGTTGCTGCGATTAGCAAGGCCGCTGCCACAGCCACCGTAAGAGCAGGAAACCTTACTCCCCCAAAAACTCCGTTCGGCATTTGGGAAAGCAGAATGCTGCTTGGAAACCACGCTGCGAGGCCCACCGGAATAATCGTGCAGAACACCGTCTGCCAGAGCCATGACGTCCCGCCGAGCGGATAGCTTTTCAGTGATGTGAACAGATCTCTTGCAACTTCAGAAATTTCTTCTGCGGCCGCCGGCGCGTAAAACGCCAGGCAGGAAACAATATAGGTGACAGAAACAATAATCACAGTTGAGCAGATCACGCTGAACAAATAAGCGGCAATCCACATGGTCGAAACGCTCAAATGCAAATGCTGAATCGAATAAATACTAAGAGCGATTCCACAAATCAGCATACTGCTGCCGGAAACAGGTGAGAATCCCCCTGTTATAAGCTGAATCCAAATTGGAACAGGCTGAATAACGGCGTGATCCAGTTGGTCGCGTCCAATTACCCGGCTGATGCTGCCCGTGTTGCTGCCCGCAAAAAAGATCATAAACACGCCGTCAACCATTGTTGCGTAACTAAGCATGAACAGAATTTCGTTTTCATTCATGCCACCGATACCCCCGAATTGAACTGACAGAAGGAACACACCGGACACAGCGGCGGCAGCGCTGATGGTGTCCGCTGCTATTTGCAGCAGGCAGTATCGTGTATCACGCAGAAACCACATAAGATCCATTTTGGTGTAAACGCCCAATAAACGAAACAGGGTTTTCAGATTTTGAAAATGCCTGTTATTCTTGAAATTACCCGCCAAATGAAATCATCCTTTCCTCACTTTTTCGAAAAATCAAAACCGCTGCAATCCACAGCACAGCATTCCAGAAAATCTGCAGCGCAATCAGCCGCACAGAATCACCGGTGCCAATATAGACGGAAAGCGGAGCATTTGCAATAGAGCCAAACGGAAGCAGCTCAAAAATCCTGCCCAAATTCCACGGCATCACTGCGAAAGGAATCAGCGCGCCCGAAAAAAGGGACGATACCGCCTCACGAACCATCATTGCCGCCCAGCAGCCGTTTTTTAAGTTCATTGCAAATGCCGCAAACAAGATATCAAACGCGAAACCGAGTGATGCACTGAGTGCCAGACTGAATGCGAACAGAAGCCCACAGACATAATTAGAGGGCAGCGGATTGATGCCCATCAGTGGTGAGATAAGCAATACCGGAAGAGAGTAAAACAGAAATACCGGAACCCACCAACGCCCGATTGTTTCCACGATAAAACTCCCGATTACCGGAATGGGCCGTGTGTACCGTCCAATAATGGAACCTTCCCAAAGTGCGGAGGTGGCCGGGGTGATAATATCAAGCTGCTGGCGCAGAACTGAGGCCATCATCATGTATGTTAAAATTCGAGGGAGCGTCATGCCGTTAAAGTCCACACCGCCTGCCGCGAGTGAACGCCAGATAAGAATAAAAATAAATAGACGAAGAAACCGTACTGCATATTCCGCCGTAACACACAGAAAGTTCCCGTCAAACGCCTGTACGGCACACATATAGGCGGTAGCATAATATTTTTTAATCATAATAAAACCTTTGCCTTCCCGCGGCACCGTGAAGCCAATTGGCTGACGGAACCGCGCAATTTATTAGAAATGGATATAAAAATGCCCGAAAGGCGGCAAATACACCTTTCGGGCAACTGTTTCAAAATTGTACTTTAGCAAAAAATCAAAGCAAAGCTAAAGTAATGAAACACCGGTGAAAGATCGTATGGCTTGCCGCAAAAGGGCGCAGTTATACAAGGAAAGGGATTTTATACCCGTTTGGATTGCCACTTCACCGATATTATTCCAGATAATTTCATCCTTAAATACGCTGCAATTCATACGTTTCACCTCCGATTCAAATAAAGTATGTTTATGATACTACCACACAAGAATTTTGTCAAGAATCAAGCAGGCTGCCA
>DAMDEB010000121.1:6306-10297 GCA_032090075.1 Caproiciproducens sp. | reverse complement strand
TACGGAAACTATAAGTTGATTTATGAGGATGATTCTCGAATTTTTGCCTATACACGCTTCTTAGGAAATCAAAAGCTGCTGGTAATATGCAATTTCAGTGAAACTTCCGCGAAGTTTGTTCTCCCGCTGGAATTTCAGACTGAAAACAAGAATAAGTTAATTTCAAATTATGAAATTAATAATGACGAAAATGGCTTACAACTTAAACCATATGAGACTAGTGTTTATCTTGTAGATACATCAATTAAATGATCCAACATTCACATTGATTTTGTTGAAATGTAACCACTGCCCCCAGTCCACACAACGAATACTTTTTCCATCTTATCGATCAAATAAGGCGACTAATGCTCACTCACTCTGATGTTAGTTTTAAAAAACAAAAAATACCTTACCGAGGTGTTGCTTGTTAAGAACTCTTTAGTCGCTGATTTGCACAAATCCGTTTAGACCACTCCTGCTTCTTACAGTCCCACTTTTGCAGAACCTCATCCTAAGTCACGATTGCCTTATAAACTGGTTGCAGAAAATTAGCTATTGTTCTCATGACAACTTCAAACGACAAATATTTTTCAAAAAGTAGCGCCACTTAATTTTCATATCCTCATCATCCACAAGCTGCAATACTCGGGTATTGAATGGAACTCATACATTTTTGATTCTTCCAATAATTTGTGTGCTAACGCCACGGTATTTTCTTTGCAAGGCAATCGGTTCTACACCTTTTGCTTCAAGTTAAATAAAATCATTTCCGGCAGGTGTCTCAAGGATGCCCTGAATGATCCGGTTCATATTGTCTAAATCATTGAGTAGATAACGTAAAAGGAAATCAATGTCCACTGTTGCGCGGCTTTCAAAATTTGTCAGCGTATAGATAAACAAACCGCCCTTGAGTACCAAATTTTCCGCATAGGAAGACTTGGATAACCGCCGCAGGAATTCTTCCTGAAAAAACAGCTGTAAACACTGTTGATAACTGACGCCGGAAGTTTTTACTTTATTTCTTAGTTTAGCGAGAATAGACGCTCCAATATCCGGCATTACAACCACACTCCGATCAAATCCCTTATTCGTTTGGTTACCCGCAGCTGCTTCGCATAATACATAAGGTGAGGAATATTCTTTTAAACGTCATTTACATAACTCTGCGTAGCTTTATTGAAAATTTCCTTATCCATCTTGTGTGCATGGCGCATACAATCACAAATCGTTCTTTCCTTGTCATAAATTCTCACTGAATTTCCATCTATCTCCCCAACAGTCAAACCAATTTTCAACAGTGAAGGCTCTACATAATATGGCTTTACAAATGGATAATTCGTCTTAAATCTCGACTTACCTGAGTCCTTACTTACAGCAATATGCCACTCCAAAGGATTGCGGTCACTGTAACCATAATAGAACAGTGCGGTATTCATGCAAAGAATCCCATCAGGAAATAACCTGTTAACCACAACCACTTCACTGGAATTATTCAGATCTATCCACTGATAATAACCATACCGAATCTTTTCGATATATCATCTTCGATAAGTTTTTGAATGTCAGAATAATAGATTTTGGAATTAGAGAGTTCAGCGGTGCGCATCATCCCACCGTGATCTGTAAATACTTTTTTGATTTCATTTATAGAAGCATAAGATATTCCTCTATAACTTTAATGATAATTTTATTGACAAGCGGATTAAGTTATATTTATTTGAAATCAATTTGTAAGATACACAGTTATGGTGCATTCATTCAGAAAAAAGAAATAACATCTGGTAGACACCTATTATCTGCCCTATCTTCACGGAATAGGGCAGCACGGCTGCCTTCCAGTCCATCATATTCCTACTGAGTCGCATATTCCTGAACTGCGTGTTAGACTTAAAATATGCACCCAACAGTACATAATATTACAGCTACTGCAAAAGCGATGCTCTCTGATCTTGTTAAAACCACAGCACTAACGTTTTTGATATACAGATTATATTCTTCGCCAAAAGCTGGAATAAGTTGCTTTTTCTCTTCAATAGCAGCGTTAATATATCGGCCGACTACAATTATCAGTGCAACTATTATTCCAATAAAAGAACGGAGTGATAGCATAAAGCCTGCCTGTAGAATTATAAATGTTCCGTACATGGGATGGCGTACTTTGGCATAGTAACCATTAATTAGCAAACATTTCGGCGTACTGCCTTTTTCACTTTTTGCGCTGTGATTCTGCACCGTTATTTTGGTAAGTCTGACAGTTCCATAACAGTTAATAATAAGTCCGCACACAAAATATGCTAAATCAGCTTTTACAAATTTTACACCACCAAGGGTAAACCATGTTTGAAAGTTATTCCAAGGTTGAAAATCCGGTATGTACAAGAACACATACTTAATAAGGAAATACAAAAAAACATACTCTGCAATTCCCCATACAAGTCCCATGGTTACCTGTATGAAACTACTGGACTGTAGCTTTCTATAGTGCTCATCCAAATGAAGTTTTTCCTCATATTTTAGCATAATTATCTCCTGGTGCTTTATTTTTGTACTTTTTCATAAGAGCAATGTCATTGTTCAAGTTCTGTGGATAATGTGCACCACTTGTTGAGGCATCCCCGGCAGCAGTGGGCGCAAGCATGCTGTGCAAGAAATATCGGATGACCGTGCATCGGCATTTGCTTTCCGTCATTTGGGATAACAGCAGGAGCAAGCCATTCTCAGACAAAGTCTTGTGCGTGACGGCGAATATAGACCTTCTCTTTTTCTTTCATGGCAAACCCAGTTCGAAACTTTGAAGCCTCTAAGCCTGTCAAGCGCTTCATCGATTGTCCGCATTCAGATCAGGACTCCGTTGCAGTGATCAATTTCATGCTGGATGATCTGTGCCGGAAAACCGGTAAAGGTTTGCTTCTGCTTCTCAAAATTCCGATCGAGGAATTTCACCTCAATGGTCTGGTAGCGGGTGGTTTTTCGCACGCCGTCCAGCGACAGACAGCCTTCCTCGGTTTCATACGAGTCAGCATGCTTTATGATGACTGGATTAATCATAGGTAAGTTCATCGTCCCTACGCTGAGCACAATAATGCGATTACTGACGTCGATCATATTAGCTGCCATGCCAACACACCGATCCGCATTCGCTTTCAGCGTGTCCAGAAGGTCCTCTGCCACAGGCTTATCAGCCTTAGTTGCCGGCACAGATTTCCTGCCTAAAATAAAGGTATCTTTACAGATTGTTCTAATCTTTATAACATACTGGTTTATACAAAATTTAGGAACTCGCTGAAATGCGTTTTATATTTTCTGCTTCATACATAGATTTGTTTCATTTCAAATGATAGAGATAAAAAACATTCTGGTGCAAGATACTCCTGCATTTGCTTTTACAGTAAGAATTTTATCATTCAAATCTATCGGCTAAGGAGTTCTTTAAACTTTGCATAATCTATAAATCTTATATGGTGAAATACGCAGAGATAACAGGTAGTCTGGATCCTTTGACAAGGTCATTCTTCAATTCATCGATGACCTTTCCATTTCGTTTGTTATCCAATATCTTCGGAAATTTTATCCCAGTTCCAGCAAAAGATCCAGCACCATTTGTATCCATATTATTCATCCTTTTCCATGGCTTTAAGATCATTTAAAATGGGTCTTATACTCAGTTCAGGAAGAACCCTAAACCTGATATTATCTAAATTACATTACCTATTGATAATTCCACGACACCGAGGAAATTTGGAACAACCCCAAAATTCCGACCCTGCATTTTCTCCTTTGGTAGCTCGGCGTTTTACCATAGGTGCACCACATTTTGGACATAACGGCATTGCTGAGCTTTCTGTGATATCAGAAGATATTTGCTGTTGCGGCTTTTTTACTTCAGTTGGTTCTTTCTCGACCGATAACACTACTTTTCAGTACTTCTCTATATAATCTGTCTTACAGGCTCGGTGGCTGGTCAAAAAGAAATTTGCCAACTCTTCCATATCACTTTCACTGCTTGAAA
>DAMDEB010000121.1:4452-6296 GCA_032090075.1 Caproiciproducens sp. | reverse complement strand
ATTTACCTTTCGGATATAGTCGATTAGATGATCGGCACGAATCACCTGCTCCTTAATCTCTTTTGGGGCATACTTAGCATCTAAAACGGTTTTCGCATTGGCCAACACAACAACAGAACGGTAATTTTCATAAAAACCATGTTCAAACATTGATCTGATTACAATGTTACCCTTTTCAGCACCTCGAATTTGTTTTATTAGTTCCAAATGCCTTTTTCCTTGTGTAACCGGAGAATAGATGCCTTCTTTTCTGTTTCCAACCGTACGCACAAAGTCACCGGCGTTATTAATCGCAATATTTCCATATAAGTTCTTGCATTCGATTACAAAATAGCGCTTTCTGGTGATAACTAGAAAATCAATCTGTGCAGATAGTCCTTCATATTCTAAATATAAATCATGCAGCACAAACATCGGGATATGGCTGTTCTGAAGTTCATATAAGATGATATCTTCTCCGAATATGCCGGCATTGATTGCTGCGATATCATGCTCCAGTGAGGCTTTTATCTTCGGGTCAGTTACCTCAGTCAAAAGCCGCTCCATTTCCGTTAACTGATCTTTGGCATTGCTATCCTTTTTCAGTATTACCGGTTCTCTGATTTTATCAAAAAGTCCCATGGCTTTTCTCCCTTATGTATCTGTGTTTTTTACTTTTCTATTATCTGTGGAATGACCAATTATATCGATGATTCAGGACACACCTGGTCTTATATAGATAAATGGAAGCCCAGCCAGCTAACCAATTTCTCGTCATGCTCAGAACTTTATGTGAGTTTAGCACTTCAAGCTCTTGATTTCCGCTAAACCATCAACATGGCGCCGGAAATACCAGCCATTACCAGTGACACCATTAAAAGCGGAATCATGCCGTCAAAATACCCTGCGCGATCTCCAAGATTGTAATATAGAACATAGCAGGCAAGGCTGATCAACGCGGCAACTCCGACCACAACGGCGAAGATGGCCGCCAGCCCATGAGAGAACCGACCAATTCCATACAGCACGTTGATCTCTGACAGCACCAGCATTGCCCACCCGACGATAAGAAATAGTTCCGTCGTTACAGACCTCTTAAAGAGCAGGCGTGTGACTGCCAGTAAGATGAGATACGTGGCGATACCACCCCATAAAAGCAACCCACTTGGGAACAGCGCTACGCCAATAGATGAGGACAGGATTCCCTTTACCGCCAGAATTATCGCGACCAATCCCGCAGCAAAGGCCGGAATTAGGAGCCATCCCGTTTTCATACCCCTAATAGCTCCAATTGGTTTAAACGCCAGAAGCCACCAAGCCAGATATAACGCACAGCAGATGATCAGCAGAATATTGCTCCGAAAAATTTGCTTTGCAGTAAAATCAAAATCATGGATTGCCAAACCTAATCCCCTCTTCGTTTTTACAGAAATGTCAGTTTTAGAAACATCCTATGACCCCGTTAACATAGTTTAAACATAATGAGAAGCGTAAAGCGAAGGGGAAATGACATATTGTACTTACAATGCAAACAGTAAAAAGGAGTAAATCATTTTCTCTCAGAACGCACATATTGATCATAAAAGGCTAGCGATTTTTCATTGATGAATTTCAATGTTTCGTAACCGGATTTTGAGTAGCCACCTCCAAGAACTCTGCAGAGGATTGGCGAGGTCCTGACAAGGTCCGTCAATGAGTAATGATTGCTTCCCTTGATATAATAATACTCCATATTTCCTGCGTTATAAAAATCGTTTGCATTCTGAACATATTTATTGTCATGACCGATCAACGAATATCCAGAATCACTGTAAATATTCATAATCGCGCAATTGTACGGCTCGGTATTCCACGTGAATTTGTCT
>DAMDEB010000121.1:856-4442 GCA_032090075.1 Caproiciproducens sp. | reverse complement strand
TTTGTCTCTGCTGTAGCCTGTAATGTCACACATATATGGCGCTTCCAGCGCAATGACGGCACTTATGTCCTTTCTCTGACGTGCCACGCCAAGAACGGCGGCACCGCCGAGAGAGTGCCCGGCCAGCCCGATTTTTTGTGGATCGATCAGTGAATAAAAGCCGTTATCCGATTTTTTCGCTTGTGAAATGAATGTATTGATGACAAAATTAATATCACCCGTGCGAATCCCCATCCATTTCTGATAGCACTTATAAGAATTAGCGATATCTTTATGAGAGTCTTCCGTATTCAATTCCTTCATATAACCGGGATCAATCCATATTCTTCTGCTGTCGATCGTTGTAAATAACGCCTGATAGGTATGATCAATGCTTACAACAATATATCCGAGACTTGCCAGTTCCTCAAACAGAGAAACGTTGCTTGTTTTCAGACTGATTCCGCCGGGCGAAAAAACAATTAAGGGACAGCTATTTTTTTCAATGGATTTCTTCACCGGATAATAAACGATTACGGATAGCTTGCGGCAGCTCCCATCGCTGACATAAGTCTCTAATCTTGATTCGTCATCTAGCTGCAATACAATAGAATCATAGGAGAAGGAACCGGTTGTCTTCACACTTGGCAAGCCCGGAAACAATATGACCGCGAGAATCAGGGCCGTGCATATTACAATACCAATGCCTTTTAGCAGCTTTCGCAGCCATTTTATACCGGGTATTTTGAAAACGGACATCAAGGCTATTACAACCGCGAAAATAACTGCAATGCCAATCAATAAAAAACTTCTTACAGCCATGGAAATTTCTCCATTATTTAAATTATTGTATTCACGAATGTTAACTGAAACTATTTTCTATCAGCTGCCAGATTTAAACAAAATGCGAAGCTCGTTGGCAATTCGGATAGTACTTTCTATTTTAGCTAAAAGAACGTACCCAAATCACCATCTGGGATTGGTTGCTCTAAGCCAAGTGTTTTTGGCCACATGCCGGTATCTTCAATGATAAATCCCATCAGCATTCCCATATGGCTATGCAGATGTCGATGTTGTGCTAAAATTAACGTGAAGCGAGTCCACTCACACTTTTCCGGCTTTTGCAGCAAAATATAATCGGTTAGCGCATCATTGTAGTCAGTGATCTTCCTTTTTAGCATGTCGAAATAGCGCCCGATGTCCTCTCGGTTGAGTTGTTTATTGCTCCGTACGTCCAGATTGTTGAGATCTTTTTCGTGGAAAGAGGGCTGAATATACACTCTCGGATTGGTATACCATTGATCCAGCGAATGCAGCATATGGTAGATGTGCTTCCACAAAGGTATTTCGCAATAGCATTTGTCCCAAAGTTCATCAGGAATACAGGCAATGACATTTTCAATTTCCCACAAAGCACGATTTGCCTCATCTTTAATGATTTCAGTATAGCTCGATTCGTTCAATTTTTTGCGCCTCACTTGTTCATATACTCAGAATATAAATATTTATATTCTGAGTTTCTTCGCAGGGTGTAAACATAATGCGCAGCTCGCCTTAACTTCCGAGCTGCTAGGTTTGCTCATAATGATACTTGTAATTGATTGGTAGTGCTTAGTTACATTACTCAATATAAGTAGACCACTTTCCGCACTTATTACACAAGTATATCGCGAAGTCTAAAATATCATCAGGTGTATCTAAGTCGAAAGTAAATATTTCTTTTTCTTTTATGAAACCTATATTTCTTCGCCAAATGCTGAAGCTTTCCGCTTCGCAATTTGGGCACTCAGAATCACACTTTCCGACATATTGAAAATCATCAATTGTTATTCCATTATCTTGTAAGAGTTTAACGACTGCTTCTTCGTAGCCGGTATCTGAAAAGTCTATTAAATCTTCCAATTTCAAGAATTCGCTCATAAAAGCCTCCTGTTATTTTTTAATTCGTCTGCCTGCATGCTTTATAAATAATTAGACCATGTTCTCAATGAGTATCATAAACATTATGCGAATCTCATTTAACCCTTGCGGTTAACCAGTATGCGTATAATATTAAGAAAAATTAGCTCTCCTTTTTCTTATTAAAAGCATTTAAAGCAACAGCTAAACATAGACCAGCTACTATCCCTATAACCAAATGATTAAACATAAGCCCATACAATACTCCTAGGGGAAGGCCTAACAATAAAGGGTTATTAAACCGAATTTTTTTTTCCTTCTTCAGAAGGGTGGACCAGATTTTCGCTATTTACATCTTCCGCAGTCAGCAAGTAGCCTTTTGAGTCAGGAGCATTCTGTTCAAGCCAATTTTTTAATCTATTATCGTATGGGAAACTTTTGATGTATTTATATTTTCTTGCTCTGATTTTTGTGAAATCAAATTATGCATAAAACTCTCAGTTGATATGTAAATGAATGGGGTAGATTGAGCAACGCCATATTGGCTTGTGGTTGCACTACTATAGCAATCCCATTGTTTTATATCTGATAATTTAATCTCAGATGTTTTTATATTACATATATAGTTTATAACCTTTGAATCTGTTAATTCTACAAATTGAAGAGAAGCAACGAGAAGTGGTAAATCAAGCACTATAAACATTATTGTAATTAAGAACGGGGGTAATTGATGAAGACTTGTATCGCTCTTTGTTGTTAAATAGGCAATCCCGTCTCCTAATAAACCAAGATGGGGAAGCCGCAACAAAGAATCATAGCTGCTCTATTTTTTAAATATCTCAATATGACTCCTCCTTTAGTTTGTAAACGGATCTACTTCGAGTTCAAGTAGGTCATAAACATAATGTGCAGTTCAAAAGATAGGGGAGATGACAACGGTTTATACATTATACAAAGTTCAAATTTATGTCGTCCATCCAATAATTATCAGTGAGTACAAGAGGTCTGTTTATTTAACAAATCTTTGATACTTAATTCACCTCTAAACTCATGCTGTAATTTTTCATTAATATACACTTTCCCTACATGTTCTCTGAGTCCCGCTAAAAATAGCTTTCTTACTATTTCTAATTTGATTGAATATTTTTCTTTTTCACCCACATCAAATCTATATGATTTTGATAGTTTAAATGAAAACAACCTAATAGTTTTAATCATAATGTTGCCATCAAGTTTTATATATAAATTACCCCAAAATTGATTAAAGTAAAATTCTACTTCGTGAATTTCTATTTCACCAACCTTAAAATCAAAATTCAACATTGACTCATCTCCCATATAGTAAATAGATTTTTATAAAATACTTGCAATGTAAGAAATCAAAATATTGTTATGTATTAAAAATAATGGGAAGCTCGAATTTGTCTCAAGGCTGCTCAACTTGCTCAAAACGCGAATCCAAGAACACTAAGTAGTGTGGCTAATGCAAAGATTATAATCTCAGACTTTGTTAAAAGTATTCGATTAACGTTCTTCACATAGAGTCTATATTCTCCCCCGAAAATCGGTATCAGCTGCTTCTTTTCCTCAATGACCGCATTTTCATACTGAAAGATTAAAACAATCAGCGCAATGATTATTCCCACAAAGGAACGAAGAGAAAGCATAAAGCCTGCCTGCAATATGATAAATGTCCCATACATGGGAT
>DAMDEB010000121.1:0-846 GCA_032090075.1 Caproiciproducens sp. | reverse complement strand
TGCCAATAATTCTTTTGGAGCGTTGTCTTTTGCATTTCTCACGCTGTGATTTTGAACCGTTATTTTCGAGAGTCTTATCGTACCGTAACAGGTAAGAATAATGCCGCAAACAAAATAAACCAAATCAGATTTTATATATCTTACTCCGCCCAGTGTAAACCAAATTTTAAAGTTACTCCAAGGCTGAAAATCCGGGATGAAGGCGAGAATATATTTCACAAAATAAAAAAGAAGAGCATACCCGATGATACTCCATGCCGAGTTGATTACTTTATGCGGGAAATTGTTTGATTTCAATTCATTATAGTATTTATCAAAGTGAAGTTTTTCCTCATATTTCAGCATAACAATCTCCTTGTAAGTGACTAACATGGCAATAAATAAATTAACAAATTTTACGAAGCATGTCATAAATGCAATGACATGCTAAACTATGGCGCCGCTTTTTTATTGTTTCCCCGTTCCAAATCTCATTGGGCAAACCGTTCTACATTTATTGCAGTTGACGACATTAAAACCTCTGACATTGGTTCCATATGTATTTGGCCTGCATTTTGCCTGATTTGCGCAGTAACCGTTCAAGGCTTGCGATGGATAATTTTGAATGCACAGACTGCATTCATCAATACAGAGGTTCTCGGCCAGTGGGTCGGATTCAAGATCGAGATCTGTAAGGACTGCTCCCAGGGTTAGTAAATTACCGTATTCCGCGTTTAGAAGCAATGTGTTTTTGCCAAATGTTCCAAGCCCGGCAAGAACAGCGGCATGCTTCATAGATATCAAGCCACGTCCCTCCATTTTTTCCGAATTCCAATATTCATATGGATCGTCTGAAGGAAGCGGTAT
>DAMDEB010000120.1:9595-10325 GCA_032090075.1 Caproiciproducens sp. | reverse complement strand
TTTCGCTTTCCGGATTATATTCGCCCTGCACATACAAATAATGCTGTACCCTCGCAATCAGAGAATCAAAATGATAATTTTCATCCGGATGCACAATTAATCCCGGCTTTTTATCGAGGATCATAATATTATGATCTTCGTAAATAATATTCAGCTTGTTTGGCGCTTTCAAAAAATCATATTTTTTTTGTTCCTGCTGAAAAAATTCATCTTTTAAGTACATGGTCAGCACGTCACCCACATTAAGCCGCGTGGAAATTTCGCACCGCTTGCCATTCAACTTAATATCTTTCTTCCGTATGCTTTTGTACAGCATGGCTTGAGGGAGATTATTGTAGGACTTGGTCAAAAATTTATCCAGCCTTTGTCCGGCATCGTTTAAACCGATGGTAATTTCTTTCATATAATAAAGCCGCTCCTAACTTCTGTAAACTGATGTTCGACAGTAATTAAATAGCACCAACGGCGCCATCTATGTGTTTGCAAAGATTATACCATGAATACAGAAACTGTAAAAGATTTAAATACTTTTCAAAAAATATAATTTAGTATATAATATAACATAATACAAAACTTGAAGGAGAACGGATTATGATTACACAACAAAGAATAATAGAGATTTTAAAAGAAGCCGGCGTTTTACTGGAGGGCCATTTTAAGCTTACATCCGGCCGGCACAGCAATCAATATCTTCAGTGTGCTAAAATATTCCGTAATACAAAATACAGCG
>DAMDEB010000120.1:8191-9585 GCA_032090075.1 Caproiciproducens sp. | reverse complement strand
TACAGCGAAGAGCTTTGTGCCGCACTTGCCGAGCAGTATCAGGACAGCAATGTGCAGGTTGTTATCGGTCCGGCAATGGGAGCTGTTCAAATGGCCTACGAAGTAAGCCGGCCGCTACATTGCGAAAATTTTTTCACTGAGCGCGATGAAGACGGGAAAATGACTTTAAGGCGCGGATTTGTTGTTAACCCTGGTGAAAAGGTACTGGTTGTTGAAGATGTTGTAACAACGGGTGGCTCGGTTCGTGAAGTGATCGACCTTGTGAAAGCAGCCGGCGGCGATGTGGTCGGAGTGGGTTCCATTGTTGACCGTACCGGGGGAAGAATTGATTTCGGTGTACCATTTAAGGCAGTGATTTCCGTTGACGTTCAGTCGTGGGAGCCACAGGATTGTCCGCTTTGTAAAGCAGGTGCTCCCGCACCGGTCAAACCGGGCAGCCGAAAAATCTAATAGAATTCGCTTGAATGGAGGTGGCGGCGTTGGAAAAGAATGAAGTCGATTTACCGCAAAAAAAAGTCGCTGCCAAGCCTGTGCATAACGGACACAGAGAACGTGTTAAAAATAAGTTTTTAAAGGACGGTCTTGACGGGTTTGAGCAGCATGCTGTTTTGGAACTGCTGCTTTATTATGGAATTCCACTCAAAGACACAAATCCTATTGGACATGCTCTTCTGCAGAAATTCGGTTCGCTTTCCGCCGTATTTGACGCTCCCTTTGAAGAATTGATTAAAGTAGATGGGGTTGGAAAATCAGCCGCGACGCTCATTAAACTCATTCCTCAGCTTTGCCGGCGCTATCAAGAAAATGCAGATAAGGATAAAAACTGGATTTTCAGTTATGACGAAGCCGGTAAACTTTTGATTAATAAATTTATCGGTCGTACTGATGAGGTAATCGTGCTCATGCTTCTTGACAGCAGAAATCGGATGATTTATTGTGATGTAGTCAATGAAGGTACGGTTACCACTGCAAATATTTATGTAAAAAAGATCGTCAAGCTTGCGGTGCAATATAACGCGGCTTACGCAATTCTTTCACATAACCATCCAAGTGGATACTGCATGCCTTCCAAACAGGATATGAACTCCACGATGTGGATTTATGAAGCACTTAAAACAGTAGAAGTAAAATTGATTGACCATGTCATTGTCAGCGACAGTGACTTTTTCTCTATGGCAAAGAGTGGAATTATGTCGGAAATTTTTGATTCCGAATTGGATACGGAGTAAAATATGGATTTTAAATTAGTCTCACAATATAAGCCGGCGGGCGATCAGCCCAAGGCAATTCAACAGCTTGTCGACGGACTGCAAAACGGGGATAAGGAGCAGACTTTGCTGGGCGTTACCGGCTCCGGCAAAACGTTTACTATGGCAAATGTTATTGCCAAGCTA
>DAMDEB010000120.1:7295-8181 GCA_032090075.1 Caproiciproducens sp. | reverse complement strand
ATAAGACTCTTGCGGCGCAGCTATGCTCGGAATTTCGAGAATTTTTTCCGGAGAATTCTGTTGAGTATTTCGTCAGCTATTATGACTATTATCAGCCGGAGGCATACATTGCAACGACCGACACCTACATTGAGAAGGATTCCGCGATTAACGATGAAATCGATAAATTGAGGCATTCGGCAACCTCGGCTCTGTCGGAACGGCGCGATGTTATTATTGTTGCCAGTGTATCCTGTATTTACAGCTTAGGCGACCCAATTGATTACCGGACCATGGTAATCTCACTGCGTCCAGGTATGGAGTGGAGCCGCGATAATCTGCTTCGCAAGCTTGTGGAAATTCAGTATGAGCGAAATGATATTAATTTTATACGCAATAAATTCCGCGTACGCGGCGATGTGGTCGAAATTTTTCCAGCACAGTCAAACGAAAATGTGATTCGTGTGGAGTTTTTCGGCGATGAGATTGACCGAATCAGCGAAATTAACGCTTTAACCGGTGAGCTGAAAGCTGAATTAAAGCATGTCGCAATCTATCCGGCTTCTCACTATATTGTTCCGCGCGAAAAAATGCAGCGAGCCTTAGCCGAAATTGAGCAGGAAGCGGAAGAGCGCGTTGAATTCTTTAAAAATAATGGAAAATTGATTGAAGCACAGCGCATTCAGGAGCGCACACAATACGATATTGAAATGCTCGGCGAAATTGGTTTTTGCAAAGGAATTGAAAATTATTCGCGTGTAATGTCCGGCCGCGCGCCCGGCAGTTCGCCGTTTACTTTGCTTGACTATTTTCCAAAGGACTTTTTGTTGTTTGTGGATGAGTCCCATGTAACGCTGCCGCAGGTGCGTTCCATGTACGCCGGTGATCGTGCAAGGAAAACTTCGCT
>DAMDEB010000120.1:5781-7285 GCA_032090075.1 Caproiciproducens sp. | reverse complement strand
GACTTTGGCTTTCGTCTTCCGTCGGCTTATGATAATCGTCCGCTTAATTTTGACGAGTTTTACAACCATATTAATCAAGCGGTGTTTGTCAGCGCAACGCCGGGCGATTTCGAAAAAGAAAAATCCGCTCAAATCGTCGAGCAGGTTATCAGACCGACAGGGTTGGTCGACCCTGAAATTATTGTTAAACCGACCGACGGGCAAATAGATGATTTGATTTCTGAAATAAATGTAAGGGCTGCTAAAAAGGAACGTATCCTGGTAACCACGCTCACGAAGAAAATGGCGGAGGACTTAACTTCGTATCTTGAGGGGATGGGTATCCTCGTGCGGTATATGCACCACGATATTGATACTGTGGAACGAATGGAGATTATCCGTGACTTACGTCTGGGGGAATTTGATGTGTTGGTCGGAATCAACCTTTTGCGTGAGGGCCTGGATATTCCTGAGGTTTCGCTTGTTGCGATTCTTGATGCGGACAAGGAAGGCTTTTTGCGCTCGCAGCGCTCACTGATTCAGACGATTGGCCGTGCGGCTCGTAACGTAGGTGGGCAAGTTATCATGTATGCCGATACCGTCACACCGTCGATGGAGCTGGCAATACGGGAAACCGAGCGACGCAGGACGATTCAAACTGCCTATAATGAAAAAAATGGAATCATTCCAAAAACGATTATCAAAAAAGTATCGGATATATTGGAAATATCATCTCATAAAGATGATGATAAAGGCAAAAAGAAGAAGCACTTAAATGCAATTGAGCGCAGGCAGATGATTGAACAGCTGACCAAGGAAATGAAGGCCGCTGCAAAACTGCTTGAATTTGAGCATGCCGCTTATCTGCGTGATAAAATCAAGCAACTTAGCGGAGAGAAATAGCAGCATTTATATTACGGAGGAAAATATTTTAATGACAGCAAAGAACATTTTTGTAAAAGGTGCAAGAGAGCACAATTTAAAAAATATTGATATTGAGATACCGCGTGACAAGCTGATTGTTTTTACAGGACTTTCGGGTTCCGGAAAATCTTCCCTTGCCTTCGACACCATCTATGCCGAGGGTCAGCGCCGATACGTTGAGTCACTCTCGTCCTATGCACGCCAATTTTTGGGGCAGATGGAAAAGCCTGATGTTGACTATATTGACGGACTTTCTCCGGCAATTTCAATCGACCAGAAAACCACGTCGAAGAATCCTCGTTCTACGGTTGGAACGGTGACGGAAATTTATGACTATCTGCGTTTGCTTTACGCGCGAATTGGTATTCCACATTGCCCAATTTGTGGCAGGGAGATTAAACAGCAAACAATTGATCAAATTGTTGACCGTGTTTTAAACCTTGAGGAAGGCACAAAAATTCAAGTGCTTGCTCCTGTTGTGCGTGCCCGTAAAGGGGAGCATACCAAGGAGTTTGAAGCCGCGCGTAAGGGCGGTTTTGTCCGCGTACGTGTTGACGGCAATCTTTATGATTTGTCTGAAACGATTCAACTGGAAAAAAAT
>DAMDEB010000120.1:4975-5771 GCA_032090075.1 Caproiciproducens sp. | reverse complement strand
TATCAACCCGTCAATTCACTCCCGTCTGTCCGATTCTATTGAAACGGCATCAACGCTTTCCGGTGGTATTACCGTGATCAGCGTGGCAGGGGGAGAAGATATCACATTTTCGCAAAATTACGCCTGCCCGGAGCATGGTATTAGTGTGGAGGAACTTACCCCGCGTATGTTTTCCTTTAACAACCCATATGGCGCGTGCCCGAAATGCACCGGCCTTGGTGTGTTTATGAAAATTGACCCGGATTTAATTATGCCGGATAAGTCGCTGTCCATTCATAAGGGCGGCTTAAAGGCGAGTGGATGGGCAATGGAGGGCAGCACGATTGCGTCCATGTATATGACTGCTCTTGCAAAGCATTATCATTTTTCTCTGGACACTCCGCTTAGCAAGCTGCAACCTGAAATTATTGATATTCTTCTATATGGGACAAAAGGTGAAAAAATTCAAATTGAACGCAGCAACGAATACGGCAGCGGCATTTATAAAACTGAGTTTGAAGGTATTATCAATAACCTTGAACGGCGCTTCCGCGAAAGCCAGAGCAACTGGATCAAAGAAGAAATCGAATCCTATATGAGTGCGATTCCCTGTGATGCCTGCCACGGGAAACGCCTTTCTCCGGTCAGCCTCGCAGTCACTGTCGGCGGCATTAATATCAGTGATTTTTGCGAAAAATCAGTTGTTCAGGCATTGGATTTTGTAAACAATCTGAAGCTCACAGAACGTGAGACTTTAATTGCAACCGCTATTTTAAAGGAGGTAAAAAGCCGACTCGGCTTTTTGCAGAGCGTCGGT
>DAMDEB010000120.1:3466-4965 GCA_032090075.1 Caproiciproducens sp. | reverse complement strand
GTCGGTCTGGAGTATCTGTCTCTTTCACGCTCTTCCGCCACGCTTTCCGGCGGGGAAAGCCAGCGCATTCGACTCGCAACACAAATCGGGTCGTCGCTCATGGGTGTGCTGTACATCCTTGACGAGCCAAGTATCGGTCTGCATCAGCGTGACAATGACAAACTTCTTGCAACTCTAAAACACCTGCGTGATTTAGGCAATACCGTTATTGTAGTTGAGCATGATGAGGAAACCATGCGTGCGTCCGATCATATTGTTGACATTGGTCCGGGAGCTGGAATCCATGGGGGTTACGTCGTATTTAACGGCAAGGTAGAGGATATTGTCAATTGCAAGGAATCAATTACAGGGCAGTATTTGAGTGGAGCAAAAAGAGTCGAGGTTCCTAAAATACGCCGAAAAGGAAACGGCAAAAAGCTGAAAATAATCGGCGCGACGCAAAATAACCTTAAAAATATCAATGTCGATATACCGCTCGGGGAATTTGTCTGTATTACCGGTGTTTCCGGTTCGGGAAAATCTTCATTAATTAACGAAATTTTATATAAATATCTTGCATCAGAGTTGAACGGTGCAAAATGCCGCCCCGGCGCCTATAAAGCAATCAAAGGTGTTGAAGAACTGGATAAGGTGATTGAAATTAATCAATCGCCAATCGGGCGTACGCCCCGTTCCAATCCTGCGACTTATACCGGAGTATTTACGGATATCCGTGACCTGTATGCCTCCACACAGGACGCAAAGCTGCGTGGCTTTGGTACCGGCCGGTTTTCGTTCAATGTAAAGGGAGGCCGCTGTGAAGCCTGCCAGGGCGACGGCATCATTAAAATTGAGATGCATTTTCTGCCCGATGTATATGTTCCGTGTGATGTATGCAAAGGAAAACGTTATAATCGTGAAACCCTTGAAATCAAGTATAAGGGAAAAAGTATCTACGATGTGCTTGAAATGACGGTAGAAGAAGGCCTCGACTTCTTTTCAAGTATTCCGAGAATTGCACGTAAACTGCAAACCTTGCAGGATGTTGGCCTTGGTTATGTTAAAATTGGTCAGCCTGCCACAACTCTTTCCGGCGGTGAAGCACAAAGGGTTAAGCTGGCAACCGAACTTTCAAAGCGTCCGACCGGAAGAACCATCTATATTTTAGATGAACCAACCACTGGTTTGCATATTGCAGATGTTCATAAATTGATTGAAGTGCTGCAAAAGTTGGTCGACAGCGGCAACACTGTCGTGGTAATCGAGCATAATCTGGATTTGATTAAGACAGCTGATTATATCATTGATATTGGACCGGAGGGTGGCGATGCCGGTGGCGAAATTATTGCTAAGGGCACTCCTGAAGTGATTGCGAAAACACCGGGATCCTATACAGGACAATATTTGAAAAAATTGCTTCATCGATAAATATCCGTCAAATATATTTTCGTCTTATAAAAAGAAGACCTCCTGTTACAGATATTATAATCCATATCGGGAGGTCTTTATATGTAATTTTA
>DAMDEB010000120.1:1361-3456 GCA_032090075.1 Caproiciproducens sp. | reverse complement strand
GGTTTTGTTTCAGAAACAATAACCGCAGCAAATATCAGTAAAAATCCGCCTAAGGTTTTCAACGTAAGCGCTTCACCCAAAAATATGATTCCAAAAACTGTGCCGAAAAGTGATTCAAGCGACATGATCAGGGAGGCTCTTGCCGGAGGAGAATACTTTTGACATACAGTTTGCAGTGAAAGTGCGATAAACGTACTGAACACGCCAATGTACAAGAGAGACATAATTGAACTGCTTTGCAATTTTGCTGGAAAAGTTTCAGTACAGATAGCAACAGTAAGAGCAATGATTGCGGTAAACGCAAACTGAGTAAAAGATAAAAGAATAGGATCATTCTTTTCGGTTAAAATACCTATTGCAACAATCTGCGACGTAAAGGCAAAACCGCAAAGAAGGGAAAGTAAATCACCCCAACCCATTTTAAATCCGGAATGTAAGGATAAAAGTCCGATGCCAACAATGCATATAAATGCAGCGGCAATGTTGTAACCATCTGGTTTTTCCTTTTTAAGCATCCAGTACAAAAATGGTACCACAACCACATACACAGCTGTTAGAAATGCATTATTACCAACTGTTGTATATTTTACACCAATGGTTTGCAGGTAATATGCAATAAAAAGGAGCACTCCGAGAATTGCACCCGATTTAATGCAGGCAAAATCAATTTTTTGAATTTTTTTGTAAAAGAATACACACATCAGAATAGCTGCTATTCCAAAGCGAATAGCAATCATATAGCTTGCCGGAACCGTGTTGACTGCGTTTTTCACTACGACAAATGCGCTGCCCCAGATGATTGTAATAAACAGCAGTCCCAAATCAGCGGCAAGCGATTTGTTTTTAATTTTCAATCGATACACCTCGTTTATTTGCATTCTTATGCATTATACCATTGATGTATTTTTACCGCAACATAAAACTGTGTTTATGCGTTTATGAAAAACAAAAAAATGTATGTTCATAAATAATTTAGAATAATATTTCTTTGCTAAAGCAATCAATTGTGATATAATAAAATTTGAATTTAACCAAGTTTGATTTGGAGATGAATAGTTAATGATAGGAATTGAACAGCGTTCCGTTTGTGACGGAGTCAATTTCAGAAGTATTAAAGATACCAAGTTTAAAACGGTCCGTATGTCCGTTAATTTTATGTTGCCGATTCAAAAGTCGACTGCAGCATCCAATGCTTTGCTGCCATTTTTGTTGAGTAGGGCCAGCAGCGAATATCCTGATTTTACTAAATTAGGTGAGCGTTTAGAGGAACTTTACGGTGCCGAGATTAATGCCGATGTGCAAAAGTTAGGTGACGTTCAGCTGCTTTCGCTTTCTGCCTCAGGTATTGCTGACCGATATTCACTAAGTGGTGAAAGTATTTCCACCGAGCTTTCTAAACTGCTGTGCAGTATTATTTTTGACCCTCCGTTTGAAAACGGATTGTTCCCACAGGATGGATTTGAACAAGAAAAACGGCAGACAATTGAGTTGATCGAATCTGAATATAATGATAAACGCACTTATGCCAAACAGCGCTGTGAGGAAATCATGTGTGCTGAAGAACCGTATGGTATTAATCGATATGGCAGCAAGGATGCCATTAAAAACTTAAAGCGTGAGGAACTGACACAGGCATGGCAATATTTAATTCATAATGCCAAAATTGAAATTATGGTTTTGGGTGATTGTGACTCCGCTTTGGTTTTCGAAGGTTTTTACAATGCATTTAAAAAATTGAACAGAACATCAACTGTGGACTGCCCGACAAAAAACATCAAAAAAGCAGATAAGGTCAACGATGTTGTAGAAAAGATGGATGTTGCCCAGTCAAAGCTTGTTTTGGGCTTTCGTACTGGCGTGGCCATGCCGGATGCGGAAGTTGAAGCGGTTAAACTGATGACGGCTCTTTTTGGCGGAACGCCAAATTCAAAATTGTTTTTAAATGTTCGTGAAAAACTCAGTCTTTGCTACTATTGCAGTGCACAATACCTTTCAATGAAGGGCATCATGCTTGTCCAGAGCGGTGTTGAGACAAAGAATGTTGAAAAAGCAAAGCAGGAAATTTTGTTCCAACTTGATGAAGTTAAAAAAGGCA
>DAMDEB010000120.1:0-1351 GCA_032090075.1 Caproiciproducens sp. | reverse complement strand
ACTTTGACGAAAATGAAGTGAATGCAGCGAAATTAAGCATATGCAACAGTTACCGTTCTGTTTCCGATTCACTGGGCAGCCTTGAAGCATGGTATCTTTCACAAACCTTTACGAACCAAGTCAAACGTCCTGATGAAGCCGCTGCCATTATCAATGCAGTCTCACGCCAGGAAATTATTGATGCGGCGAATCACGTTACGCTTGACACAGTGTATCGTTTGTTAGGAAGCGAGGCAGAAACTGAATGAATATCATAAAAGAAATAAAAAGCGAACGCGTTGGGGATAAATACTACGAAGTCGAACATTCGTCTGGATTAAAGATATTTATTTACCCCAAGGAAAATAATAATTCAACTTACGCTGTGTTTGGTACCAAATACGGTTCTGTCGATGTCAACTTTAAAACCTCCGATGAGAAGGAAGCAAATGCGGTGCCAGCCGGTATTGCACATTATCTGGAGCACAAGCTTTTTGAGAGCGAAGATGGCGATGCTTTTACGCGCTATGCGAAAACCGGTGCATCTGCAAATGCCTACACATCGTTTGATAAAACCTGTTATTTGTTTTCCTGTACCGAAAATGTTTATGAATCACTTGAAATTCTGCTCGATTTTGTCCAGACGCCTTACTTTACGGAGCAAACTGTCCAAAAGGAACAGGGGATCATTGGGCAAGAAATCAGAATGTATGATGATGACCCGCAGTGGCGTGTCATGTTTAACCTTTTGCGTGCGATGTACCATAACCATCCGGTTAGAGTTGATATTGCCGGAACAGTGGAGAGCATTGCCGAAATCACCCCAGAACTGCTTTATAAATGTTATCATACGTTTTACAATCTCAATAATATGGTCTTGTGTGTTGCAGGCAACGTTGATCTTAATAAAGTACTCGATTTATGTGATAAGATGTTAAAGCCCTCAAAGCCTGTCAGCCTTGAAAGAATCTTTGAAAATGAACCGGATGAAGTTTTGGAAAGCAGGGTAGAGCAAAAGCTTTCAGTTTCCTCACCGATTTTCCAACTTGGTTTTAAAGAGCACACTATGCCTGAACGTTTATCGGCAAAAGAAGTTGCTGAAACAGAGATTCTTCTTGATCTTCTGGCGTCGGACGCTTCTCCGCTTTTTCGCAGACTGCTGGACGCGGAGCTTATCAATGAATCTTCATTTTCTTACGAATATTTTGAAGGTCCGGGTTACGCGTCGGTTATTTTTTCCGGTGAATCCAAGGATCCTGACGCTGTTGCGGACGAAATTAAAAAAGAGATTGCAAAAGTACGTGAAAATGGTCTTAACCCGGAAGCTTTTGAACGTTCAAAAAAAGCGGTGTACGGCCGCATGATCGCATCC
>DAMDEB010000119.1:10112-10368 GCA_032090075.1 Caproiciproducens sp. | reverse complement strand
GCTGCCGTTGGTAATCCCGCTTCCACCGTATACAGCGCTGTCAGAAGAGAATATCTCGGCATAGGTTCCCTCAAACGGTACTCCAATCGCGTAATTATCTCGCTCCGCCTGCAGAAAATTGCAGACAATGATCACTTCATTGCCGGCTTTGTCAATCCGGCGGAAAGCGATTACGCTTTGAGTGTAATCATCATTGGATATCCACGAAAATCCCTCCCATGAAAAGTCGATCTCCCAAAGAGACGGCGTGTCGAGA
>DAMDEB010000119.1:7576-10045 GCA_032090075.1 Caproiciproducens sp. | reverse complement strand
GCAGCATCTGATGCTGCGGTTTATCGAGCAGAGGCCAATCAAGCTCCTGCTCATAGTTCCACTCGATGCGCTGCCCGAATTCCGTGCCCATAAAAATCAATTTTTTGCCCGGGTGAGCCATCATATAACACATAAAAGCCCTAACGCCCGCAAACTTTTGCGCTTCGTCCCCCGGCATTTTATTGATCAATGAGCCCTTGCCGTGCACCACCTCATCGTGTGAAATCGGCAGAATAAAATTTTCGGAAAACGCGTAAACGAAGGAAAAGGTAATATTGTCATGATTAAACTTACGATAAACCGGCTCAAGTGACATATAATGCAGCATATCGTTCATCCAGCCCATGTTCCATTTATAATTGAATCCCAAACCACCGCAGAAAGTGGGCTTGGAAACCATCGGCCACGAGGTTGATTCTTCGGCAATCATCATCACGTCCGGAAAAAGCTCAAAAACAGATTCATTCAGCTTTTGCAGAAACGCGACAGCCTCTAAGTTTTCTTTTCCGCCGTTTTTATTGGGTATCCACTCGCCGTCCTTGCGGCTATAGTCAAGGTACAGCATGGACGCAACCGCGTCAGCACGAATTCCGTCAATATGGTATTTTTCAAGCCAGAACACCGCGCTTGAAATCAGAAAGCTGATCACTTCATTACGGCCGTAATCAAATACCAGCGTTCCCCATTCCTTGTGCTCGCCTTTGCGCGGGTCACCGTATTCGTAGCACGGCGTACCGTCGAATTTGGCAAGGCCGCATTCGTCCTTTGGGAAGTGTGCCGGAACCCAGTCCATAATAACGCCGATACCAGCCTTATGGCATTTATCAATAAAACTCATAAATTCTTTGGGCTCGCCAAACCGGGAGCTTGGCGCAAAATATCCGGTAACCTGATATCCCCACGAACCGTCATAGGGATACTCTGTGATCGGCATCAGTTCAATGTGCGTGTAGCCCATGCTTTTAACATATGGTATCAGTTCATCGGCAAGCTTATCATAAGAAAAAGCATTTCCGTCCTCATATCTGCGCCATGAGCCCACATGCAGCTCGTAAATATTAATCGGCTGACTGTAATGCTTTTTCGCCGCTTTATGCTTCATCCATGAAGTATCGCTCCAGTTGTAACCCTCAATATCATAGTATTTTGAGGCATTGCCGGGGCGGGTCTCAAAGTGGTACGCGTAAGGATCGCTTTTAAAGGTTTGTCTGCCGTCGGCGCTCTCCACACAAAACTTATAGGTCTGGTACTGCTGAATAACGAACGGCAGGTAGCACTCCCAAACACCGTCGCTGATTTTTTCGAGCACATTTTCATCGGGCTTCCACTCGTTAAAATCACCGGCAATGGAAACCGCCTTGGCATTTGGCGCCCACACGCGGCAGACCATACACTCTTTCCCATCCACTACAGCTTTATGTACCCCCATAAAGTCATATGCTTTTACGTTGGTTCCCTGATGGAACAAATAAAGCGGCAGGTTTCCGTTATTTGATGCACTATTCTTTTGCATTTTAAACAACTCCCTTTTGGTTTTAATCGCTCCTTAAGTTTCTTTAGATTTATAATATCACAAATTGTTAAAATAGCAAGCTTTTAGTAATATATTTGTAATATTTATCTTGTCATCTTATGATTTTTAGTTAGTTTGTTACAAAAATCGCACTTTTTTTACTGTAACAAACTAACTAACGTCAATAGTATAACACGGTTTTGATGTCGATTTTTGCGGATACAGGAAGGAAACAAAAAAGGGTTCAAATGTGAATAATAATGATATGGATTATTTAAAAGTGCAAGGTTATTATCACGAAGAATGAACGGGATGAGCAGAATCAAATTCATCATTTCATTAAAATTTTAATTTTTACAAAAAGAAGAATAATCTTTTGCCTTTCCTATCGTGAAACAATACAATTATTTTATTTTAATTTAAAAAATTGTGTATTTTTTTTGAATTATATATTGACAAATCATTAATAATATTTATAATGAATATTGTCAAGTGAATATAAAAGAGTGTGTAACTGATTCGATCAGGCATAAACTTTCATGAAATTTAGATTTTTATGATTGTTTATGCCTTTTTTTTACATATTATTTTAAATTGACGTGTTGGACTGATTTGTGATGGTATTGCGCATTAGCTTATGTTTCTAAGTTAAATATTATCCGGCGCAATGAACTGATATAAAATCTGTTCAGCAAACTACATTTTACCAGTAATCAATGCAATCATACAGTATTTAAGCAGAGGGGATTACAAATGAATTATCGGGTAGCCAAAGTATTTAACAGCAACGCGGTTTTGGCCCAGGACGAAACAGAAACCCAAGTTGTTCTTATGAGCAAAGGGATCGGCTTTGGCAAGCATATTGGCGAACTTATTATGGATTATG
Source organism: Caproiciproducens sp. (assembly GCA_032090075.1). GTDB lineage: Bacteria > Bacillota > Clostridia > Oscillospirales > Acutalibacteraceae > Caproiciproducens. The sequence goes on along the minus strand of DAMDEB010000119.1, from coordinate 7,646 downwards.
GAGATAATCAAAAAATATTCTACATTCTGGATGACAATGTCAATGCGGTGAAAATGAAGCAACTTGACTT
>DAMDEB010000119.1:5534-7566 GCA_032090075.1 Caproiciproducens sp. | reverse complement strand
AGAATATGAAACGGCACAAATTGCCGCCGAAATCATTAAAGAACGTATCGGCGTGGAAATTGGTGACGGGGAAACGGGATTTATTGCTCTGCATCTTTACTCAGCCCGCAAAAACAAACACATACGAACAGCCATGAAAAACACGCGGGTTTACAGCGAAATTTTAACCATGGTTGGTAATTCAATGAGTAAGAAGCTCGACAATACGCACGCCCCTGCAAAAAGTTTTTTACTTTCGATTCACTGCCTGGTCACGCTGACCGCACATCACAATCCAATTATCATGAGCTTAAAACAGCAGGTAAAGCTGAATATATCAAGTTCATACCTAATCGCTTTGCAAGTTGCAAAGTTAGTTGAGAAAGAAATGGACATTCAACTTAGTGAGGATGCGGTTGCGTTCATCGCGTTGGATATCGAAAAGCTAAAGCAATTGTAATCCATTCGAGGGAACTCGATAAAAATATTATATTTTGGGAGGAAAAACAATGCAAAAGGTTTTAGCGGCACTTCAAAAATTGGGCAAGGCTTTGATGCTTCCAATCGCATCATTGCCAATCGCGGGTTTACTGTTGAGGTTTGGTCAGTCGGATTTACTGAACATTCCATTACTGGCAAATGCAGGCGGTGCCCTGTTTGACAATCTTCCATTATTGTTTGCAATCGGTATTGCAGTCGGTTTGGCAAAGGATAATCACGGAGCGGCGGGGTTAGCCGGAGCGGTATCGTTCTTTGTTTTGAACGCAGCCGGTCAGGCAGTCAACTATGCACTGCAGGTTCATACCATCTTTTTGCCGGCAGGCGGATTCCCGAAGGAAATAACAGATATTAAAATGATGCATTTTGGCGGTATTATCGCAGGTATTATCGCGGGTCTGTGCTATAACAAGTTTAAAGATATGAAGTTGCCTGACTGGCTCGGATTCTTCGGCGGCAGACGTTTTGTCCCGATTGTAACCGGTGGAAGCGCTCTTGTTGCTGGCGGCTTGCTTGGTACAGTGTGGCCTACCTTCCAAAGAGGTCTTGATTCAGCGGCCACATGGATGACCAGCAGTCAAGGCATTGGTGAATTTCTTTATGGAATGCTCAACCGCTTACTTTTACCTTTCGGTTTACATCATGTTATTAACACGGCCGTTTGGTTCCAATTTGGAAAATTTACCGCACCGGATGGAAAAGTGTTTACTGGTGACCTCACACGCTTCTTTAACGGTGATGCCGCAAATGCAGGTCATTTTACAGCGGGATTCTTCCCGATTATGATGTTTGCTCTTCCAGCAGCCGCTCTTGCAATGTATGTTTGCGCAAAGAAAGAGAATAAAGCAGTGGTGGGCGGCGCTCTTTTCTCAGTTGCATTGACCGCTTTCTTAACCGGAATTACAGAACCAATCGAATTTATGTTTATGTTCCTGGCTCCTGTGTTGTTTGTTATTCATGCTGCTTTAACCGGCGTTTCCCTTGTCGTTTGCAGTATGTTTGGTATTCATGACAGTTTTACATTCTCAGCTGGACTAACAGACTATCTGCTAAATTGGAATATCGCCACAAATGGTTGGATGCTTATCCCAATCGGTCTGGCATTTGGAGCTGTCTATTTCTTCCTGTTTGTATTTGTCATTAAGAAGTTCAACCTGAAAACACCCGGCCGTGAAGATGATGACGAAACAGCAAACTTTTCGCAGTTAGTTGATGATCAGGGCTTTGACGAGATAGCAAAGAAATACATAGCGGCACTTGGCGGTACAGAGAATATTAAGGAAATCGAATCCTGCATTACCCGTATCCGTCTTGTACTTGTTAGCAACAAAGAACTTGACGAAAAAGCCTTTAAGGCGCTTGGGGCTTCCGGTGTGATGAAAGCCGGTTCTCAAGTAACACAGGTTATTGTAGGCACAAAGGCTGAGCTTTTAGTAGATGCTATGAAAAAATTCATACCGGAAAAATCCTCCGTAATTGCATAATTAATTTTACATAATCTGTTTCCCTCCCCTGTGTAATTTGGGGGAGGGAAACTATATTCATCATAATAATT
>DAMDEB010000119.1:5046-5524 GCA_032090075.1 Caproiciproducens sp. | reverse complement strand
AACGGAGGCCTACCATGCAATTATTCAGCAAAGATAAGAAAAATGTAGTACTGGCTCAGCAAACAGGCGAAGCTGTTGTTATCACAGACGTACCTGATCCCGTGTTTGCCGGCAAAGTTTTGGGCGATGGGATTGCAATTATTCCCAGCAGTAATGAGGTTTTTTCACCGGTTTCCGGTACTATCGCACAAATCGCACACACCCTTCACGCAATCGGAATTGAAAGCGAAGATGGTATGGAAGTGTTGGTTCACCTTGGAATCGACACTGTTAAACTCAATGGTGAGGGCTTTACCTGTTACGTAGAAGTAGGCCAACATATTGTTGCAGGCGACAAATTAATGGAAATGGATATTCAATTCATAGAATCAAAAGGATATAACACGATTTCTCCCTGTATTATTACCAATCTTAACGACTTAAAAAGCTTAGAGTTTGAAACCGGTTCTGTAGTTGGTGGTGAAACCGCAGTTATTAT
>DAMDEB010000119.1:411-5036 GCA_032090075.1 Caproiciproducens sp. | reverse complement strand
ATTTATAAAAAATAGTGATTAGTCAGTAAACAAGAAAATCAGAGGAAAGACGAATCCCAATGTTTGGCGGTCATTCCTATTTGCTTCATATATTCATCCCTTTATAACGAAAATCAGTCTATATGTGCGCCACGCCATAATTATATATTCAAAACGCTTCTTATTAGGTTCAAACGGAGTTAATAAGGCGCGTTTTATTGTTGCACACATAAAATCGGATACAAAGGTGTTTGTTTGCATCAAGATGTTTGAATTACTGTCGTGCGTCATATTTTTATTATATATTTCCTTTGTCATTGAGTAATTTTTCAAAAAATAAGACGAATACTATTCATGCATCCTTTCCATAAGCTTAAGAATAATAGGAGAGTATAGAATATGGCTACCTATACGGGCGTTGTGAAATGGTTTGACAATGAAAGAGGATATGGATTTATTTCTGCCAATAATGGCAGCGACGTCTTTCTGCATCATTCACAAGTGAAAGAAAAAGGCAATGACAGGGATATTCATGAAGGGGAAGAAGTAAGCTTTGATATCATTCAGGATCAAAAAGGCTTTTCAGCTGCCAATGTAGAAAAATTATAGATTCATTGGTACTTCATAAAATTTTGTGTAAAAGTGAATGTCGTATACTAAATTCATCAAAGAAAAGGAGATTTTTTTAATGTCTAATGATGCGCGCAAGGTAAATAAACAGCCGGCCGAAAATGTTGAGGAATATCAAGACATGATTACTCAACAAGGAAAAACACCTGAAGAGCTTCAAGCAGACCTTTTGTCAGGAGAACCTGATGATTTATCAGTTTACTTCACGAATGTAATAAATTATTACGGAGATGGATCGAAATGATCCATCCCCGTATTTAACATTATTAAAAATATTTGAAGAACAATTTAATTTTATCCTAAAAAATTTTAGCTATATAAAAACACCCTTTATTAAAGAAACAATACTCTAATAAAGGGTGTAAATTTTATATTGTGATAGCAAATTTAATACTCACTGATGAAAACAGTTTTCATAATACAAGCTATTCAGCAAACTTATTTATGGTCTACAATGTTCATGTGCTTAATTAATTCAAGCACTTTGTTGGAATAGCCCCACTCATTGTCATACCAGGAAACAAGCTTTACGAAATGGTCGTTCAGCATGATACCGGCATTTTTATCAAAGATAGAAGTGCGGGGATCGCCAAGGAAGTCAGAAGAAACAACTGCGTCCTCAGTGTAACCAAGGATACCCTTCATTTCGTTCTCGGAAGCTTCTTTGACAGCTGCGCAAATTGCTTCGTAATTGGTAGGAGTTGCAAGGCTGACAGTCAAGTCAACAACAGAAACATCCAGTGTAGGAACACGCATGGACATACCTGTTAATTTGCCTTTTACTGCAGGAATAACAAGTGCGCAAGCTTTTGCAGCGCCTGTTGAGGAAGGAATGATGTTACCGGCTGCTGCGCGGCCGCCTCTCCAGTCTTTGCTGGAAGGACCATCAACCGTCTTCTGGGTTGCTGTTGTGGAGTGAACTGTTGTCATAAGGCCTTCAACAATACCAAACTTGTCGTTGATAACCTTTGTTAAAGGAGCAAGGCAGTTTGTTGTGCAGGAAGCATTGGAAACAACCTTCATGTCCTTTGTATAGGTTTCGAGGTTAACACCGCAAACAAATGTTGGTGTGTCATCCTTGGCAGGAGCAGAAATAACAACTTTTTTTGCGCCGGCGTTGATATGAGCGGAAGCTTTTTCGGTTGTGCAGAACACACCAGTGGACTCTACTACATATTCAGCGTCAATTTTGCCCCATGGGATCTGGGAAGGATCTTTCTCAGCATAGACATTGACCTTCTTGCCGTTAACGACAAGCTTGCCATCCTCTGCTTTGATGTCTCCGTTAAAATGACCATGCATGGTATCATACTTTGTCATATAAACCATGTAGTCAACATCGATAAATGGATCGTTAATACCCACAATTTCAAATGTTTCCGGCTGAGCTACGGCTGCACGGAATACCAAACGACCAATGCGGCCAAAACCGTTGATGCCAATTTTAATAGACATAAAATTTTTACCTCCTGAAATTTTAATGATTCTTCTTATATTTTATAGCATTTCGAGCAATTTTACAAGTGATTTGACATAAATTTAACTAACAATTTTTATTTTCACTTTGTATAAAGGGACTTTTCCCGCGTTCGGTAAATTTTTCCTCGCTCAGGTATGCTTTGCGCAAAAACGCAATGCAGCTTTCCTGCCTTGGTGCATCGTCCGGCTGTAGTTTTGCTTTCGGCCTCATGAAGCTCCTGCCCCGCTGTTTCAGTCACACTCTGCTTTGATGCAATATCCGGAAGATGTGAAACCGCCGCAAGAAAAGCAATGATATAAAATGCCATCAGGATATTTACCAAATGTAGTCCAACCGGAAACGCACTTGTCCTGCTCGCGCCGCTGAAAAGAAGCACCGCGCTTGGAATCCCGGTCAATAGTGCCATTAAAACAGCCGGCAGACCAAATACATAAATCCGTTTGGTGCTTTTTTCAGTTTCAATTCCTGCAAGCATTTTGGCCTGTGCAAACAGAAAGAGAAGCAGAAAAATCACGGTAAAGGTATCATAAATATTCTCCGAGATATTGACCACCGACACATAAGTGATAAAAAGTGTGATGAGGCAGACACAACCCCACAGAGAAGGAATGAGTGACAAAAGAGGAAATTTAACAAACGTATTCTGTTCTGTGGCAAAATTATACGCAGTAAGAATCAAAACAGCACCCGCTAAGATTCCGAAAGCGGATAGAATCACAGATGGGATTTGATTCTGCTTCTCTCCACCGGCCAAAAGACTGATTGCATACTGGAAAATAATACCCAAACCGGTCAGTGTTCCGATCACTGCGGCAGGGATGCTGCGAATTGGGCTGTAGGCCCGCTTCTGCTTATCCATGGTACAGATCACCATCATCAGCAAAAGGCCGACAGCGAGGCAGGCAGAAATGATTACGGTCGTTGTATTCCCATCGGTGTAAAATCCGGTATCCGGCTCCACCAAAAACAAAACCTGATAAATTCTGGTCGGCAAAGCGATCAGCAGTGTAACTGCGAATACAATCCATGCATTTTTAATCTTCATGACAAAATTTAGTCCTTCCAAAATTACTGTTCATTTCTTTTATCAATAGGCACATATGGTTTACTTTTCGTTAAGGAACGGTAAGCCGGGCGCATAATTCTGCCGCAGGTTTCCATCTCCTCCATGCGGTGGGCGCACCAGCCCGCAATTCTGGAAATAGCAAAAAGGGGCGTGAAAAGGTCGCTGGGTATCCCAAGCATTTCATAAATCAGACCAGAATAGAAATCAACATTAGCTGAAATTACCTTGGACTCCCCCTTAACCTTTGCAAATGCGTCGGGCGAAAGCTTTTCAACTCTCTCAAACAATTCAAATTTTTTGAGCAAATCCCTTTCTCCGGCCATCTTACGTGCTTTTTCCTTTAAGATGACGGCTCTTGGGTCGGACAGCGTGTAAACCGCGTGCCCCATGCCATAAATGAGCCCGGAACGGTCCGCCGCCTCACCGCGTACTATTTTTTCAAGGTAGTTCGATAATTCCGTCTCGTCCTCCCAATTATGTACATTTTCCATCACATCATCCATCATCATCATAACCCTGTGATTGGCACCACCATGGCGCGGACCTTTTAGGGAACCGATTGCCGCTGAAATAGCGGAATAAATATCCGTACCGGTGGATGAGAGCACTCGTGCCGTAAAAGTGGAATTGTTGCCGCCGCCGTGCTCCGCATGGAGAATTAAGCAAAGGTCAAGAAGCTTAGCCTCCTCATCAGTGAATACTCGATCAGGCCGTATGGCGTTCAGAATAGACTGCGCCGTGGAATGAGACGGGTCAAGCGGATGGAAATACATACTCTTTTTGTCAAAGTGGCGGCGCTTCACCTGGTAGGCGTACGTCATTATGGTGGGCATCTGTGCAATCAGTTGAATTGCCTGGCGCATATTGTTTTCCAGTGAAATATCATCCGGATTACTATCATAAGAATATAATGCCAGCACGGAACGTGCCAGTTTATTCATAATATTTTTTGAAGGCGCCTTAATAATCATATCCTCGGCAAAATATTCAGGGAGCTCACGGTAACTGTTCAGTACCGTGCAAAAGGACTTCAGCTGGTCTGCATTCGGCAGTTTGCCAAACAGCAGAAGCCAGGCGACTTCTTCGTAACCAAATCTGTTTTCCGCAATGCATCCATCAACGATATCGTTAATGTCAATTCCTCTATAAATCAGCTTACCCACATCAGGTATGCGTTCGCCATCGGCAATCAGGTAGCCATGAACATTACAAATCATGGTAAGCCCTGCCATTACGCCCGTACCATCCGGATTGCGCAGGCCACGTTTCACCTGATACAGTTCAAATTTTTCTTGAGGAATTTTGTTGTTCGCCCTGAATTCATTGCACAGGCTCTCGAGACCCGGATTGTTTTGCTCAAGAACAATTTCCGCCATTTTGCACACCATTTTCCCCACGCAAATTAAAATCATACCGCAAAAACACCGCCTCTGCTCCGCGTGGAAGAACCGGCGGCCATTTGTTACTTTG
>DAMDEB010000119.1:0-401 GCA_032090075.1 Caproiciproducens sp. | reverse complement strand
ATCATATAACACAGAATAGGTAAAGTCAAGTAATCCACGAGTAACTTTGTTGTTGATTTTGCAGCAAAAACTGTTTAATATTTCATTTTTATGTCGTTTTTAGGGATACGAGAAATATATCTATAAAATTATGAATAATTTCTAACTCTCATATGTAAAATGTAATATGGAAATCTGGCAAGGGAGTGTATAAAATGAAAGGTAAAGCAATGTTGGCCCTCCTGCTGTTTCTGATCATGTTATTGGTGCCGCTTCTGTCATTGGGTGCAAAGATTCCGGACAAGACCGGTACATCTTCAAAGCGACAGCAGGCAAGCAGTGCCGGTGTTAGCAGTACCACACCCGCAGTGCAAAATTCTTCTCAGTTTAAAATTCTGGATACCAAAAGCAACAAAACCATA
>DAMDEB010000118.1:8497-10454 GCA_032090075.1 Caproiciproducens sp. | reverse complement strand
ATCGTTCGCGGCCAGATTATGTCGCTGAAGGAGCAAGAGTTTGTTACGGCGGCAAGAGCGCTGGGTGCTTCAAACGGAAGAATTATTCGGAAACATCTGCTTCCGAACTGCCTTGGCACTTTGATTGTTATGACAACCTTACAGATTCCGTCGGCAATCTTTACCGAAGCATTTTTGAGTTTCCTTGGACTGGGCGTTGCGGTACCAATGGCGAGTCTTGGCTCACTGGCATCCGAAGCAGTCGGCGGCATCACATCCTTCGCTTATCGTCTTGTCGTTCCTTCAGTTGCAATCAGTTTAATTATTTTATCATTCAATCTTTTTGGCGACGGGCTGAGAGATGCATTTGATCCAAAGTTAAAGAAATAGGAGATTTGAAAATGAATTCTAATTGTTTACTTGACATACAAAACCTTCAAGTTTCCTTTTTTACCCCTGCCGGTGAGGTGAAGGCGGTCAGCGGTGTTTCTTACGCGCTTGACCACGGCGAGGTACTTGGAATTGTTGGAGAATCCGGTAGCGGAAAAAGTGTTTCCGCATATACACTGATGGGTATTATTGCTGAGCCCGGCAGAATTGTGGGCGGTACGGTGGATTTTAACGGACACCACGTTGACAAAATGAGCGAAAAAGAGTTTAGAAAAATGCGCGGCAGCGAAGTCAGTATTATTTTTCAGGATCCAATGACTTCGTTAAACCCGGTTTATACCATTGGTAACCAACTGACGGAAATGCTCAAACTTCACACAAACAAGAACAAAAAAGAGCGTGAAGAGAAAGCAATTGAGCTTTTGGGGCTTGTAGGAATGAATGAGCCTGAAAAGCGCATGAAGCAGTATCCGCATGAATTTTCAGGCGGTATGCGTCAGAGAGTTATGATCGCAATGGCGCTTGCCTGTGAACCGAAACTGCTTATTGCAGATGAACCGACCACGGCGCTCGACGTAACCATACAGGCTCAGATTTTGGAGCTGATGGTTGAGTTGAAAAAGAAAATTAATATGTCGATTATTATCATCACACATGATCTTGGTGTTGTTTCCGATGTTTGTGACCGCATTGCAGTCATGTACGCCGGTAAAATTGTCGAGATTGGCAGTACGGATGATATTTTCTATAATCCTAAGCACTGTTACACCTTGGGCCTTTTAAACTCTATTCCGAAAATCAATGAGCAGGAGCATGAAAGGTTGATTCCAATTGAAGGAACTACCGTTGATTTGTTAAATCCACCGGCGGGCTGCCCGTTTGCTTCCCGCTGCGATCAGTGCATGAAAATCTGTTTAACACAAATGCCGGAGTATACCGATATTTCAGAAGGACATAAGAGTGCTTGCTGGTTGCTGCAAAAAGAGCAGTTCGAAAATGCGAAGGAGGGTGACAAATAATGAGCGAAAAGCTGTTAGAAGTTGAACACCTCCAACAATACTTCCCGGTAAAGGGCGGTATGTTCAAAACCAATTACGTTCAGGCTGTTGATGACGTAAGCTTTTACATCAATAAGGGCGAAACTTTCGGTCTTGTTGGGGAAAGCGGTTGCGGTAAAACAACAACAGGAAGAACGATTTTAAGATTATATGAACCGACTGGCGGTAAAATTATATATGACGGTGTGGATGTTACCCATGTTGATTTTTCGCCGTACCGCAAAAAAATGCAAATTGTGTTCCAAGATCCTTATGCCTCGCTTGATTCGAGAATGACCGTTGGCGATATTGTTGGGGAGCCGATTGATATTCACCATATTGCGGCCAACAAAAACGACCGTAATGATCGGATTTTAGCTCTTCTTGAAAGAGTCGGGCTGAACTCCGAACATGCAAACCGTTATCCGCATGAGTTTTCCGGCGGACAGCGCCAAAGAATCGGAATTGCCCGCGCACTTGCGGTTAATCCCGAATTTATTGTATGCGACGAACCAATTTCCGCGCTGGATGTTTCCATTCAAGCGCAGGTT
>DAMDEB010000118.1:7329-8487 GCA_032090075.1 Caproiciproducens sp. | reverse complement strand
GTAAACATGTTTGAGGACTTGCAACAGGAAATGGGTCTTACTTATTTGTTTATTGCTCATGACCTTGCAATTGTAAAACACATCAGTAACCGAATTGGCGTTATGTATTTGGGCAAACTGGTAGAACTGGCTGACAGCAACACGCTTTACGCCAATCCGATTCATCCTTACACACAAAGTTTGCTTTCATCAATTCCGATTCCGGATCCAAAGGCAAGCCGTTCCAAAAAAAGGATTGTTCTGCAAGGTGATGTTCCGAGTCCGCTGAATCCGCCTTCGGGCTGCCGGTTCCGTACTCGGTGCCCCTACGCAAATGCACACTGCGCCGAGGAAGTTCCTGAATTCAAGGAATATGAAAGCGGGCATTTCGCCGCCTGCCATCGCATCGGCGAGTTTTAATTGATTTTAGTCTGCGCAGCAGATTGAAATAGAAGAAGAGAAATTCAGAAATTAAATGGAGGGATTTATTATGACAAAGAAAATCGTAGCATTGGTACTTGCAATGGCTTTGATTGGTTCCGCTTTTGTTGGCTGCGGAAGCAACACGACAGCCTCATCAGGTACCGCCACCGCGTCGACTGCGGCAAGCACCGCGCCTGCTGCTGCAAAATCACTTGCAGTATGTGTAGGCCCGGAGCCGGCAACTATGGATCCGGCTTTAAATCAGGCAGCTGATGTTACATCAGTTCTGCAGCATCTTTTTGAGGGACTTACCAGATATTCCGCAGAAGGCAAGATTGTGAACGCACAAGCGAAGGATATTAATATCAGTGCTGACCACCTTACCTACACAATCAAACTTCGTGACGACATTAAATGGTCTGACGGCAAGCCTGTAACAGCCGGTGATTTTGTGTATGCATGGCAGAGAGTTGTCGACCCGAAGACAGCTTCACAATATGCATATATCTTTGATCCAGTCCTTAACGCAACAGATATCTACAACGGAAAAAACAAAGATGTTAAATCTTTGGGTGTAAAAGCAGTTGATGATAAAACACTTGAAGTTAAGCTTGCGGCACCATGCGCTTACTTCACTGAACTGCTTTCCTTTACAGCTTATTATCCTGTTAGAAAAGATGTTGTAGAAGGAAACGATAAATGGACACAGGATGCAAAAACTTATATTTCCAACGGCTCTTTCAAGATGCAGGCATG
>DAMDEB010000118.1:6836-7319 GCA_032090075.1 Caproiciproducens sp. | reverse complement strand
AATCATAAGGAAAACATTACTGTTGTTAAAAATCCGAATTATTATGATGCAGACAAGGTTAAACTTGATTCTTTGAAGTTCGTACTTCTTGAAGATGATTCAGCCATTCTTGCTGCTTATCAGAATGGTGAAATTAGCTTTGCTTATCCAATTTCCGTTGATGAAATGGATGCTTGGAAGGATAAGCCGGATTTCCACAAGAATACAGAACTTGGAATTACCTATGTTGATTTCAATAACCAAAAGGCACCATTTAACAATCCAAAAGTAAGACAGGCGCTTACTCTTGCAATTGACCGTAATTACATTGTTGAAAAGGTAACAAAAGAGAACCAGACTACTGCTACCGGTTTTGTTCCGCTCGGCGCGACCGATGTGGACTCTACAAAACAGTTCCGTACAGTGGGCGGCGACTATTATTCAACAAAAGCAGCGGATTACGACAAGAACGTTGCAGAAGCAAAGAAACTTCTCGCTGAAGCC
>DAMDEB010000118.1:4926-6826 GCA_032090075.1 Caproiciproducens sp. | reverse complement strand
CCCATCATTCGAGTATATTACAAATACAAACTCAGTCAACAATGCAGTTGCTGAAGCACTTCAGAACATGTGGAAAACAACGTTGGGAATCACCTGCACTGTTTCTTCCCAGGAGTGGTCTGTATTTATTGACACACGTAACAAGGGTAATTACTCTGTAGCACGCGATGGTTGGGGCGCTGATTTTAACGATCCAGTCACTTTCCTTGACTTGTTTGTGACAGGTTCCGGCAACAACAACGCCAAGTATTCTAATCCTGAGTACGACAAACTCATCAAACTGGTTAAATCAACCGATGACAATAAAGTCAGAATGCCTGCTTTGCATAAGGCTGAAGACATTCTGCTGAAGCAGGATTGGGCTGTTGCTCCTATTCTGTACCGTACACGTAGCATGTTGATCAACCCTAATGTTAAGGGCTACTATTCGTCCCCATATGGTTTTGACTACTTCATGTATGCATCAGTTGGCTAATTAAAAAATTGATTTTGGGACGCTTCCTTTTTAGGAGGCGTTCTTTTTTTATGTGGTAGGATGTGCGCATATCATTTTGGAAGATGAAAAGTGCGGGACTGCATCAGATGCTAAATTCATCGGTTTAAAGTGATACACAGGCGAACAATTTGCAATTTGTTGAATTGGATATTTCATATTCATTAGATCATCGACGTAAAACATAGACAAAACTGTTAAATTAGACGATATTTCAAAATACCACGAATAATCATAAAATTGAGGTTGCACAATCTCGGTATCAGTAGTATAATCATGTTTAATAAAATATTTTGTGGATAGAATAACAAAGCCGCTTAACTTCATTGATATGGCTATTTTTAGACACAAATATCTTTAAAAGACATTTATATACTTGGGAGGTAATTATGATGAAAAAGCGTTTTTTGGCAGCTGCACTTGCAGCGGTAATGCTTGCGGCCTCTGCGACAGGTTGCGCACAACAAGGAACCACACAGTCTGCGGCGGGCAGTACCGCTGCAACAACAGGCGATACCATTAAAATTGGCGGCCTTGCACCGCAGACCGGAAATGTTTCTGTTTACGGTATTGCAACGAACAACGGTGTTAAGCTTGCTGTTAGCGCAATCAATAAAGCCGGCGGCGTGCTTGGCAAACAAATTGAGTATATATCATATGATGAAAAAGGTGACGCAACAGAAGCGGTCAATGCGTACAATAAACTTGTCCAGAATGATAAGGTTGTTGCGCTGGTTGGCGATGTTACCTCCAAGCCTACCATAGCCGTTGCGCAAAAGGCAGTAAAAGACGGTTTGCCGATGATTACCGCAACCGGTACGGCGGCGGATATTACAAAGGCCGGCAGCAATATTTTCCGTGCCTGCTTTATTGATCCTTTCCAGGGCGAGCTGATGGCTTCCTATGCTGCCAAAAAGCTCAATGCAAAGACTGCGGCCATCATTTATGACAACGGTGATGACTATTCCACAGGCGTTGCAGATGCTTTTGAAGCTGCAGCAAAGGCTGCGGGCGTTACGATCACCAATAAAGAGGCTTATCAGTCCGGCAGTGTGGACTTTAAGTCCCAGCTGACCAAAATTAAAGCCGGAAATCCCGATATTATCATGGTTCCTGTTTATTATTCTGATGTTGCTTTGATTGCCGTACAGGCAAAGGAAGTCGGAATTACCGCAAAGCTTCTTGGCGCTGACGGTTGGGACGGCGTTTTAGAGAAAATTGACAAGAGCAACTGGGACGCTGTTAAGAATAGCTATTTCTGCAGCCAGTACTCCGCAGAAAGCACCAATCCGGATTTACAGGCTTTCTTGAAAGAATACAAAACAGTATATAATGCAGATGCGAATATGTTCGCGGTTTTGGGCTATGACGCGATGGGAATGATGGCCGCGGCAATCAATAAGGCGG
>DAMDEB010000118.1:3957-4916 GCA_032090075.1 Caproiciproducens sp. | reverse complement strand
GGGCTCAACAGATTCTGCAAAGATTTGTGACGCGCTGAAGGGATTGGAATACAAGGGACTTACCGGTAATACAACATTTGATGAAAATCGCAATCCGGTCAGAGAAGCCGTTATTACTACTCTTGCGGACGGCAAATATAAATTTGTAGAAAACTACAAAAAATAATATTGTCTGACATGTGAATTAAAATCGTGAAAAGAGGGGGAAGAAATTCACCCTCTTTTCAGATTATGGTTAGGATGTTAGAAATAACAGCGTTTCCAATAGATGCAGGAGGGTGCGATTTATGGATTTCTTTACACAGATAATCAACGGCCTGGGCATCGGCAGCATATACGCTCTGATCGCTTTGGGCTATAGCATGGTTTATGGCATTGTGCAATTGATTAACTTCGCTCACGGCGATATTATTATGGTGGGAGCTTACGTCGTATTTGTTGTTCTGGTTACACTGAATCTTCCGCTTTGGCTTGCAGTGCTTGGCTCTATTATATTTTGCGGTCTTGCCGGTGTCGTGATTGAGCGCGTTGCCTATCATAGGCTTCTCGTTCATGACGCGCCAAGAATTTCGCTTTTGATTACGGCAATTGGCGTAAGCATTTTTTTGCAGAACCTTTTCCAGCTTCTGTTTGGCTCAGATGCAAAATCTATGCCAAGAATGTTTACTTTCAATCCGCTTCAATTGGGTGCGCTGCAAATTACTTCATCTACCCTTTTAAACATTGCTGTTTCCGTTTTAATGATGGCGGGTCTGCAACTGTTAGTTAATAAGAGTAAAATCGGTAAAGCAATGCGTGCTACCTCCGAGGACGCGGGCGCTGCAAAGCTGATGGGGATCAATACCAATACGACTATTGCATTTACGTTTGGTATCGGTTCGGCTCTTGCCGCAGTTGGTGCTGTTCTTTACTGCAATACTTATCCGCAGATTAAACCGATTATGGGCGGTCTTTTGGGT
>DAMDEB010000118.1:0-3947 GCA_032090075.1 Caproiciproducens sp. | reverse complement strand
AAGTTTAACCAATGCTTATATCAGCAGTAACCTGACCGACGCGGTGGTTTTCGGCATTTTAATTGTTGTATTGCTGGTAAAGCCAACGGGTCTGCTTGGTAAAAATGTAAGGGAGAAGGTGTAAAGAGTGGCTGGTATGACAAAGAAAAAAATAATTTCTTATGTTACAAATTTGGCAATTGTCCTCATTCTTTATTTTCTTTTTTACTTTTTGATTCGTCAGGGAGTCATTAACAGCTATTATTCCGATCTTATCAACATGGTGTGTATTAATGTGATTTTGGCGGTTAGTTTGAATATGGTTACCGGTTTGCTCGGGCAGCTTGTGCTGGGTCACGCCGGCTTTATGCTGGTAGGCGCCTATTCTGCCGCACTGTTCACACTTCATATTAATCTGCCGCTTGTGGTGGCGTTTCCCATCGGCCTGATCATCGGAGGTCTGGTGGCGGCGTTGTTCGGCATGATTATCGGGATTCCTGCGCTTCGTTTAAGAGGAGATTATCTTGCAATTATCACCCTGGGTTTTGGTGAAATTATCCGTGTTATTGCAAATAATTTGACGATTACAAATGGTGCAAAAGGGCTTTACGGAGTCCAATCCCTCAATTCGCGCCAAAATCTTACGCCAATGTTTACGTATGTATTTTTCATCGCGGTATTCGTAATATTTATTAATTTTACATTTGGAACATCCCGTCATGGACGAGCGGTCATTGCCATTCGTGAGGATGAAATTGCCGCAGAGGCTTCCGGAATCCACACCACCTACTACAAATTGCTTGCCTTTGTTTTAGCGGCATTTATTGCAGGCGTGGCGGGCGGACTGTTTGCTCACCAAATCGGTATTATTGATCCTTCTAAATTTGATTTTAACCGCTCGGTTGAAATTTTGGTTATGGTTGTTCTGGGCGGAATGGGCTCGATTACGGGTTCCATTATTGCAGCGGTTGTACTCACAATTCTGCCGGAAGCGTTGCGTGACTTCGCCGATTACCGTATGCTCCTTTATTCGATAGTACTGATCTGCGTCATGCTGTTTCGTCCGACCGGGTTGCTTGGACGCAGCGAATTTTCACTTACAAAATTTGTTGATAAAATTAAATCCGGCGGAGTAAAAAAGAAACAGAATGTCGGAAAGGAGGGCTAACCAATGTCTGTGCTTGAAACAAAAAATCTGGGCATCAACTTTGGCGGCCTCCAAGCCCTTGAAGACGTGCATTTTTCAATCAATGAGGGTGAAATTATTGGCTTGATCGGGCCGAACGGCGCGGGAAAAACCACTGTTTTTAATTTGCTGACGGATGTTTACATGCCGACCAAGGGCGTGATTGAGCTTGACGGGGTCAGTATTGTAGGTAAAAAAACCTATCAAATCACACAAAATGGAATTGCCAGAACATTCCAGAATATTCGTCTGTTTAAAGATGTCTCTGTCATCGATAACGTTAAAATTGCGATGAACAGTGAGATGAAATATTCTGTTTTGTCCGGAATCTTTCGCTTGCCGGCTTACCGCAAAGAGGAAAAAGAGATTTCCAAACGTGCCCACGAGCTGCTGAAGGTTTTCGGTATTGACGAGAATGCGCATGATTATGCAAAGAATCTTCCCTACGGTCAGCAGCGCAAACTTGAAATTGCCCGCGCATTAGCAACCAATCCCAGGGTTTTGCTTCTTGATGAACCCGCTGCCGGAATGAATCCGACTGAAACAAGGGAACTGATGGAAACGATTATGCTGATTCGTGATAAATTTAAAATTGCCATACTGCTCATTGAACACGATATGAACTTTGTAATGGGCATTTGTGAACACATCGTGGTTTTGGATTACGGCAGGATTATCGCCGAGGGCAGCGCAGAAGATGTGCGCCATGACCCGAAGGTTATCGCTGCGTATCTTGGAGGTGAGTAATATGGGAGTAATGCTTTCTGTTAAAGATCTGGATGTCTATTATGGTTCCATCCATGCGATTAAGAGTATTTCATTTGAGGTGCAGGAAGGCGAAATTGTAACGCTGATCGGTGCAAACGGAGCAGGAAAAACCACAACGCTCCATTCCATTTCCGGCCTTGTAAAACCGAAGAGCGGGGAGATTACCTTTTGTGGTCAGAATCTGCGTACCACAGAGGCACACAAAATCATTAAGCTCGGTCTGGCACAGGTTCCTGAAGGCAGAAGAATTTTTGCAAAAATGACCGTACAGGAAAACCTTGAAATGGGTGCTTATATCCGAAACGACGGGGATAAAATCGCACAGGACTATACCAATGTGTTTGACCGCCTGCCGCGTTTAAAGGAGCGCCGCAAACAGCTTGCGGGAACTCTCAGCGGCGGAGAACAGCAAATGCTTGCAATCGGCCGCGCGTTGATGTGCAATCCGAAGATGCTGCTTCTTGACGAGCCGTCCATGGGCCTTTCGCCGCTTTTGGTCGGTGAGATTTTCAATATTATCCGCGATGTCAACCAATCCGGGGTGACCGTACTTTTGGTTGAACAGAATGCGAAAAAAGCACTTGAAATTGCAAACCGCGCCTATGTTCTTGAAACCGGTTCGATTGCAATGGAGGGCGATGCAGATGAACTCGCCAACGATGAAAAAGTACGTAAGGCTTACCTTGGCGGTTGATTCTTCTATTGATTAAAACTTGCATTTTATGCAATCCTTCTTTCTTTTTGTTTTCTTCTAACAACACCCCCTGTGCAGATTAACACTGCACAGGGGGTGTTGTTGCTGTTGTGGTTTTTAAAATTTGATAAAAATATGATAATGTGAGAATAATGCCTTCTCTGCTGTAAAAAATAGTTTAACAGAAAGAAGAGGATGATAATGAATCAAAATCAAGAAAAATCTACAGCTTTTCCGGCCTCAATTAATAAGGTTAATCCTGTTCCGGATGAAGATGCCTTGTCGATTACCGGATTAATCAAAAAATCCGGAAAAATATCAGGATATCAGCTGTCCGATGGGGAGAAAGTATCCAAGGAACAGGGCGTTCAAATGGCAAAAGATAACCGTATTAAAGGGGTAGGCGTGGCAGTGAAACAAGGTACAGAGTATTTAAGAACGCTGCCGGACGGCGATGAAAACAATAATCTGGGTAACTTGCCTTCCGTATCTCAGTAATAGCAGCAACTGCATGAACAGGTACCAAATCAAAACAACACGGATTAGGGAATATCAACCGTAATCCGTGTTGTTTTTGAAAAGATGTATTTTATGTGTTGATGGTTGTCAGTGTGGTGGTCGGGTAATACCATGCTAAGATTTGTTTATAGGTAGAGCCTTGCGAAGCCATATACTCTGCGCCGACTTGGCTCATGCCAACACCGTGACCATAACCCTTTACATCAAAGGTAAAGACTCCGTTTGCATAGGTAAGGGTAAAGTTGGCTGAGCGAAGTCCCAAAGCCGTGCGCGCGTCGTTTCCTGTTATTGAGGCACCGCCGACTTGAATGCTTTTTACAGAGCCGGAGGCGGTGCGCTTGATTTCACCGACCCATGTGGCGGCATCGCCGCTAAGATTCGCCTTTGGCTCGGTTTTAAGAACAGCCGCTTTAAATTGATCTGAGGTCATGGTTACAGTCGTTTGATAGCCGCCTGCAAATACATCGCCCGGGCTTGCGACTGATACAAGGTATTTTAGTTTGCCACCCCAAATATCTTCGGAAGTTTCGGTGTTACCGGAGGAGATGGCATAATATGTCGCATCGGCCAGGTCGTTGTCACTCTTGATTACCTGCCCGTACACTGCGTTTACCACTGTTGTTAAGTTATTATAGTATGTATCAAAGTTTTTGCCCCAGCGCTCCTGCATCTGCGCTTTTGTAACATATATCTGCCAACCCTGCGTGTCAGCGGAAAAATCCGCTCCGTTCAGCGAGGGCGTGGGATTTTGTTTTTGCTGTTTGCGCAGGCGGCTGTAATAGGTGTAGGCCGCCACACCTT
>DAMDEB010000117.1:8447-10491 GCA_032090075.1 Caproiciproducens sp. | reverse complement strand
CAGAAGTTAAGTTCTCACTGGTTGTACCCAAGTTGGTAACAGTGTGCTCAAGTCTGTTCTGTAATGCACCAAGGTCAGCTCTTGTGCCGGAAACCTTGTTGATTGCATCATCAATAGAAGAGATTGCCAGTGCAGAATTATCCTGAGTATCCACTGCAATTGTATCAATGGCAAGACCTTTGGCACTCATATCACCGACTTTTAATGTTACCTGTTGATCAGCAGTAGCACTGGCGCCGATTTGTAGGGTTAAGCCCTTGCTGGAGGTATCAATTGTTAATACATGGCTGGTAGTAGCTAATACACCAGTACCTACTTTAAAGCTAACCTCCAAGCCTTGATATTTTTTCGCATTTTCAGCTGTTGCTGTAGCTTCATTAACTACTGCCTTCAATGTGTAAGTGTTACCACTTTTTGCATCTGCAACAGCAGTAAATGTTATACCCGCTGTGGTAGTTGTTGCTGCCACAGTATTAGGATCAGCAGCAGTAGCACCTGCAGTAAAAGCTAAAGTGATGTCGGGATCTCCCTTAACAAGATTACCGCCTGAAATGCTAACAGCAGAAAGAGCGGTGGCAGCAGTATTAGTTGTTGATGAGGTGTAACCGCCTAAAGTACCGTCCAACAAATTGATTTTATTGAAGTTGGTAGAAGTAGAAATTCTGGTAACTTCGCTCTTAAGAGATTCAACTTCCTTACTGATGTTCTCACGGTCAACTGAGTTCTGATAGGTGCCGTTGGAAGCTTGTGTTGCAAGTTCTTTCATTCTCTGCAGAATGGAAGCAGTCTCGTTCAAAGAACCTTCAGCGGTCTGTACCAAAGAAATACCGTCGTTTGCATTGTTGGATGCCTGGTCGAGGCCGCGAATCTGGCCACGCATTTTTTCGGAAATTGCAAGACCGGCAGCGTCGTCGCCTGCACGATTGATTTTATAACCGGAAGATAATTTCTCAAGGTTTTTGCTGACCGCATTATTGTTGTTGGCCAACATTCTGTTTGCATTTAAAGCTGCGATGTTGTGTTGAATACGCATAATTTTTTCCTCCTGAATTTTGTTTTAGTACGTGCGGCGAATGCCGTCACGCCTGTTTTGAAAGAACGTCCTTGTTCTTTGCTGTGCTTTGGTTATATTTCAATTTCTGCCCCAACGGGCCCTGTCAGGGCAAAAACTAAAAACAAAAGTGTGATGCGGAATTTGTTCTAACTCTCTTTCCGTTTACAATAGATATTTCGGTACAAACCGGTAAAAGTTTAGCACTTTTTAGGACATTTTAAAAATATTTATGGAAGTTTCATCTACGAGGAAAGTGGCGCGCCAATGAGAGATGAAAGGAGTCTGCTAATTTACTCTTTCCCTGCCAAAACTTTCTTAAGCCTGTCCAAAGTCTGCTTTTGAGGGGCAATGCTTGCTTCCTTGTTCAGGCTGCGGGTTTCCACAAGTTCTTTGCGTAAAATAGGGATTTCCTTTGGTGCGTTAATGGCAATCTTTACATGGTCGCCGCTGATTTCTGATAAAATAATCTCAATATTATCCCCGATAATGATTGATTCGGAGACTTTTCGGCTGATTACAAGCACAGGGAACACCCCCTATTCTTTATCCCTGAACAGTTTATATCGAATTGGATAATCCGAATTTTCCAGGATAATCTGTTTTGCTTTTTTGCTGTTTACATCAATTACAATTGGTGATTTCAAGTTGACCACGGAGTCCGTGAGGTTGGGTTTGATGACCGCGATAACCAAAACGCAAAGATTTTCGGTGCCTGTTTCACCAAAATAGTCCAGTTCAGACTGCGAGAGCATAGGACTATAGTCGTTGATAAGAGGATATGGATCCACCGCTACAAAAGAGGGAACATCGGATTGCGCGGCCTGCAAATTCCAGATAATCCCACTGTCGTCCTCGTGGTACAGAAGATATTCTTTTATTTCTTCAAATCCCAAAATACCATCTTCAAAGTAAATGATATTTTGTTCGTCCTCATTGGAGTTTTGTAAAGCTGTTTGATTCGTACCCATTGTGCCCTCCTGAATTTAAAAA
>DAMDEB010000117.1:7022-8437 GCA_032090075.1 Caproiciproducens sp. | reverse complement strand
GGTGCGAGTCCCAATCAAAATTCGTCGGCACAGAGGGGATACCGATTGTAGTTTCTAAGGTTGGCTGTGCGTGCTGAAAAGCAAGGTTGCCCAACGTGGTAGAATTCTCTTGCAAATTCATGAGCAAATTCCCTTCTTTCGCAATCTTGGTGGTGGTGCCCATGCCTAATAAAACATCGTTTTTACTGGCCTCTTTAGCGGTGAGGGGGGTAGCATTTCGTTCTGTGTTGTTCCTAAATTCACGTGTATCAATGTAAAGCTTTGGCGTGTAAGGTGTTAAATTCCGGTAATCTACAATGCCCTGCTGATCAGGAGCATCTGAAGATGCTTCAAGCTTCGCAGGGTGAACCTTAAATTCAAAAGAAATCGGAACAATTTTCACATCTAACAGCTGCTCCATTGATAACACCCCATTCGGTAATATATCAGAACATTAGTTTATGGTTATTTCATAAAATCAAGGAATGTTGGCTGCAAAATTTGCGCTCCAACCTTCAATGCGGCTTGGTAAGAGTACTGCTGCCAGGTAAAGTCCATATAAGCATCCACCGGGTCGATAAACTCGGTATCGTTCAGCTTGTCATCCACATTGTCTCCCATGGTTTGCAGTTGTGTTTTCGTCGTAGTTAAAAAGTTGGATTTCGTGCCGGATTCCGTAATCTTATTCATCAGAGCGTCACCCTGACCCTTGAAATTATCCAAATAGGGTTTAATTGTATCTATCGAAAAACTGGAACTGTCAAGTTGGTCGGCAATCTGTCCCAGCAAGGTGTAAAGATTATTGGAAACGCCGGTGCCGCTGCCATCTTTCGAACCGAATCCCATAAACGAAAGGCCGGGAATAGCCGAATTAAAAACGCTTTGTTCATTAATGGAATTATTTGCGTTCAACTTCAAACCCATACCTAAATCGACAAAGGATTGTTCATTGGAAAGTTTTCTTAGACCATCTAAGCCGATTGTGTCCGAAATTGCGGCGGAGGTCACGCCGGAAGTCGGGCCGGCTGTTTCAAGTGGCCTGCTCAAGTCGCCGCTCATCGAGACTTTAGAAAAGTCATAGCCGCTTATAGAAGTACCCACATCATTGATGGCTTTCAGTAAATCTTTATTTGTTGAACCCTTGGCCAAAGTTACATTCAGGGTCGGTTTTGCCGGGTCGGTAGTAGTATCAACAGTGACCGCAGTAGCGGCTGAGGGGGTGCTTGCATTAACGTTTATTGTAAAGCCGTTTAAAGCAGGAAGCCCGAATGTGATTTGACTGCCGTTCAATTCAGCGGTTGTACCTGCTTCAATTTTGCCGGTATTTACATCAATGCCGCGGTACAGTAAATTATGGGTTGCACCAAGGCTAAACGGCGGGGCGGACTCACCGGTACCGCCAAAGATGTACTTATCTCCAAACTGGGTATTCGCGG
>DAMDEB010000117.1:6028-7012 GCA_032090075.1 Caproiciproducens sp. | reverse complement strand
GGGGGAAAGCATTGATTGTTGCAGTGCACGCAGTTTTGTTGCAATGGTTGAGCGTGCGTCCGCCGGTGTTGTTCCGGTAATGGCCTGAATGGTGTCTCCTGTACTCGCTGTACTCATAATATTATAAATTGACATCATAGAACTCTGTGCAGTTGAAAGCTGGTCTGCAACATCGTCCAGATTACTTTGGTAATCGCTGTTCTTTTGGAATTCATCTTTCAGCCTGTACACCTTGGCGGAGGAAAACGGATCATCCGATGCTTTATCAAATTTCCTTAACGATGTATTCCGGTTGCTGGCCGCATTGAGCTGGCTCAATGAATTGTTGAGGTTTTTGTTATATTGGCGGGAGACCATTCCCATCGTAATTCTCATATTAAGTTATCCTCCTTTTGTATTATCTGCCGACTGTGCCCATCCTGTTGATAATGGTATCTATTGCTTCATCCATTGTGGTCATAAACCGGGAGGAAGCGGTGAGGGATTGATTATACATGATTAAGTTAATACCCTCTTCATTTACATCCACGGAAGAAAGTGCATTTTTTTGGGTCTCAATATCAGAGAGTGTTGAGTTAAAGGTGGCATCCTGACGGGCGATATCCTGCACTTGAAGGGCAAGTGTACTGTTGGAAATATTTGAGATAAATGTATTGACAGAACCGGTAAAAAGGGTCGTACCCGATGCAGCATTGTTTGGGTCTGTCGTATAAGGCTTTTCCTGTGAAAGTTGCTTGATCATATAAAGAATATTGTCGCTGGGTGTTGAACTGGCGGCGCCCGTGATGGGATCCTGCTTGGTAACGGTAAGATAGGAACCGGTTGCGTGGTTCCATACATCGGAGAGCGAAATATTTGAAGCATTAATGCTGCTTACACCGTCTGCAGCTGTGAATAAGGCTTTGTTATCCTGATCGGCATTTGTGCTGTTGGCTTTATTCATCGTGCTCGCAAATTCACTTGCCAGCTTGTTCAAAACATTTT
>DAMDEB010000117.1:0-6018 GCA_032090075.1 Caproiciproducens sp. | reverse complement strand
CGTATTCACCTTTTTCATTCAGCATGGACAAATACCCGCCGAACGCGCCACTTGTCACATCACTGTTAGCCAAGGCGGCACCTGCGCCGTTTGCGAGCACATCATGATCAGCTTCATCCTTCAGTTCCATTGTAACCGGAACTGTAACCGGAGGACTACCTGAAGTTACATCTTTAACCATATCAAAGTGACTGTATTGGTTATTACTGACGAGGTTGAATTTATTAGTGCCTGAAATCAGGTTGATGTTTAATTCCGCTACAGTTCTGCCCGCGCCCACAGGAACCATTTTGGAAGAGACCTCAATGTTAGCGTACTGTGACAGCTGGTCAATCATTGTGTTACGCTGATCGTTTAATTCCAAAGAGGGATTTCCGGAAATATCGGCGCTTTTAATCTCTTCATTGAGGTGTGCAATATTTTTCAGAAGAGTATTTGTTTTTGCAATTGCGTCAGTCTGTAGTGAGTCCGTCTGCTGTTTTCTGATTGTGGATATTTGCTGCGCCGCGTTATTAAAAGCCTTTGTCAGTAACAAAG
Organism: Caproiciproducens sp.; assembly: GCA_032090075.1. Classification (GTDB taxonomy): domain Bacteria; phylum Bacillota; class Clostridia; order Oscillospirales; family Acutalibacteraceae; genus Caproiciproducens. The sequence goes on along the minus strand of DAMDEB010000117.1, from coordinate 5,481 downwards.
AGGAATTTTTCACAATATTTTCAAGACCGGAATTTGATGGGGTATTTGCATAGGACTGCAATTGTGTTGTCAAATCACGAAGTTGGGTGCTGATGCCGTCTTTTTTACTCTCATCAAATATTGTTTCAAGGTCGTTCAACGTACTAAGTTCCGTGCCGGTTTTGCCGCTCTTTGCGTGTTCCATGCGGTAGCGGACGTCCAGGTAAGGGTCCCTGATTTGGCTGATGCCGCTGCAATTGACACCTTCGCCGATGGCAAGATCGGACTGATTTGAATAACGCATATTGTTGCCGCTTGAACCGATTGAATATGTGTCAACCCTTTGCCTTGTGTAGCCTTCAGTGTTTACATTCGTCATATTTTGGCCGGTTACCTGCAAATTTGCACGGGCGGCCTGAATGCCGCTCTTGGCAACATAAAATCCTGAAAAAGTGGATGCCATGAAAAAACCTCCTTAAACCATCTTTGAAAGAACACCCGACGCAGGGTGACTTTTCGCCTTTGAATCATACCGCTCTTCTAACTCCGGATGATTTTTCAGCTTCTGTAAATCTACTTCAACTTTGTGCAGCTTTAATTCTGTCAAATAATTGCAACGCAGATTGGTTTCTTTTAAGTCAAACAGAACCTGTAACAGTTCCTTATAAATCTCTTTTAATTGCCCCTGTACGGAAGAATCAAATAGTGGAATTGACTCCTGCAAAGTAGAGTTCGGGCTGCCTGCCTGTGCCCATAGTCTTTCACGCTCCAGCTCTAACCCTTTCGATTTAAGCATAAAAGCCTGCTCTGTTTTCACGCGTTCGTCCAGTAAACCAATATTGTTTTGCGTCATGTCATTGTACTTTTCAGTTTCTAACTGCAAAAATTCCTTGTAAAACGAAAGGTATTCTTGCAAAAAAAGTAATAATTTATCAGATAAAGTTTTATTTATCATAATTTCTCCGTTTATCATGTTTGAATTATTCATTGTTATTCAAAAGCATAATTTTGGCCATTTCAAGGGGATTTGTTGTGTATTGATTTGAATTGATCTTTTCCTTTAGCTGGTCAAGATACGCCGCATCCTTATCTGCATTTAACTCTGAAACGATACGATCCCTTACTGCGGGTAAAGTTGTATGATTGCTCACAGGGTGCTGCGAAAGTTCGATGGTATCGACCTTCGAAGCATTTGTAGCTTTGTTTAGTTCACCTGCAAAGGAAGAACCGGTATTTGGACCGTTTTGCACGGCATCTGCCTTTTCCGGCTTTCTTCCGGAATACGGATTGGATATATAATTTATATAATCTGAATTTTTAATAATCACAATATCACCTCAGATGCATTATCGGCACTGTTTCCAAAAAATTTAGTTGATAATACAGAATAATTTACCAATATAATTTTCCAAACAATTAATTAACTAAACTATAAAATTAAATGGAAATATATTTTTCTGTTTTCCAATAAAAATCACATTTTAATGTTGACTTTTAATTTTTTTTATATAATAATGAAACAGTCACAAAATTATTTAAAATTAACTATATTATATTGATTTTTCTTTTGTGAGACCAAACGCAGATTAGTAATGCATAAATCATCTATAAAATCAAGGAAAAATGAGAACGATTTAGACAATATTTTTTTCTTGATATTATAGAAAAATGTGATTATCTGTTGACTTTTGGCAGATTTTGTATAATAATTATACAAGCTTACTATTACATATATATGCATATGCAGTCACAAAAGCATTAGCATTAATAATCTTGTAAATATTTCCATTATTTTGAGACTATTTAATAATTGGGGTGATTTTTTGAATTGGTTAGACAATATTTCCGTTAATCTCATGAATAAGGACTTAGACGGCCTTTGGGCAAGACAGCAGGAAATTTCAGATAATATTGCCAATGTTGAAACTCCGGGATATAAAAGTAAATCCGTCAGTTTTGAGGATCAATTAAAGGCGCTTTTGTCAGACAGTTCTGCAAGCAATAGCGAAACCATTGATAATATTAAAAGCATGCAGCCTCAGATTACAGTATCGGACGATAAAACATCGAGGTTAGACGGCAACAATGTTGATGCTGAAAAGGAGAATATTGAACTGGCACGTACACAATTGAATTACATGTATTCCCTGCGTGAACTGTCCGACTATTTTTCCCGACTAAGGTATGCGATTACCGATGGCAAATCCTAATCCCAAATTTTACCTTTATTTTTAAATATGTTAGGGGGATTCTGTTATGGCTTTTTTAAGTTCATTAAATATCAGCGGTTCTGCTCTTACTGCAAGTAGGCTGAGAATGGATGTTATTTCTGAAAATATTGCAAATGCTTCTACCACTAAAACTGCGGATGGCGGTCCATATCGCAGAAAAATGGTTGTTTACGAGCCCGAGGATCAAACTTCATTTCGTAACATTCTTCAAACCAAGATGGATTCGTCCGGTGATACACAAAAAGGAGTAAAAGTTACAAAAATTGTGGAAGATCCAAGTGAATTTACTCCTGTCTACGATCCCACCAATGTGGATGCAAATGCACAGGGATACGTAATGATGCCAAATGTGGATCCAATCAAAGAGACTTTGGACATGATGTCGGTAACAAGAGCTTATGATGCAAATTTGACTGCCTTTAACGCTGTAAAGGGAATGGCAGCCAAGGCATTGGAAATGGGAAGGTAAAACAAGATGCAGATAATACCAATTCAGAAAATAAATTCCATTACGGATTTGAACGATTTAAATAAAATATCTAACACAGGAACGTCAAATTCGGTTCCGTTTCAAACGATGTTTCAAGACGCAATCCAAAATGTAAAAGCGACAGATTCAAACTTAACACAAGAACTAAACAAGTTGGCAACCGGGCAAACAGACGATCTTCACAATCTAACAATTGCCTCTACAAAAGCAACTTTGTCGGTCCAGATGCTGGTACAACTCCGGAATAAAGCTTTGGACTCATACAATGAAATTATGCGTATGAGCGTGTAAAATCGGGTTATAGAAAAGGGTGATTGCTGGTTGAATAATGAACATTCAAATTAAAAAATATATTGATCCGATAAAGAACTTTTGGATTAATTTAACCAAAAAGAAAAAAATTATTTTGATGAGTATTCTGGGCGGGATCATTCTGATTTCCGTTATAGCCGGCATTTTGTTAAATATTCAGCCCTTTGTAGTCCTTTACCCGGGATTGGAACATGAAGAAGCAGTTGAAGTAATGACTGAGTTGAAAAATAGAAATGTGAGCTACAAGGAAGATAATGGTACCATTTACGTGCCAAAGGATCAGGAAAATGGCTTAAGGATGGATCTTTCAAATGAAGGGCATCCGAAAACTGCACCCAATTATGATTTTTTTACTAAAAATATTAGCATTATGTCAACCGATTTTGAAAAGAAAACGATAGAAAAATACCAGCTTAATCAAAGACTTGAAGCCGTTATTAAGACGTTGAAAAATATACAGAATGCCAACGTCACTATCAGTATCCCGGACAGCAGCGGATATGCTTGGGACGAAAATGCAGCGACTCCGACCGCCTCTGTAACAGTACAGCTTATTGATGGTAAAACGCTGGAAGCGGCACAGGTTAACGGCATTAAGCAATTGGTTTCCAAAAGTGTGCCAAACATGAAATCCGATGATGTCGCTGTTATAGACACAGCAACCGGTGATGAATTGAGTTCAACCAATGGCGGAACTCAAATTGATATTTCACAGTTAAAACTTACCATTGAAAAAGAGTATGAAAAAGACATCGAAAAAAAGGTGTTAAATGTGTTGACACCGATTTACGGGACAAACAATGTTAAAGTAACCGCAAAAAGCATTATGGATATTGATAAAAAAGTGCGGGAAATTATTACTTATAATCCATCAACAACCGATAATAAAGGTGTTATCAGTCAGTCGGATACGCAAAAAGAGCAGCAGTTAAATGGGAACAATACTGCCGGCGGAACAGCGGGAACACAATCCAATACGGGGGTTACGACTTACCCGGGCGTTACTGTTAATGGAAATGTTATTTACACTAAGGATGCCCAATCTTACAAATACCTTGTTAGCCAGGTCAAAGAACAAATTCAGGGAGACGCTGCAAGTGTAAAAGATATGACCATTTCCGTTGCAATCAACAAAGAGTTAATGGCGGCTACCGAAAAACAGGATATCAGCAAATCGATTGCATTCGCGGCAGCTATTTTACCTGAGAAGGTCGCAATATTTAATACTGTTTTTCCAGAAGCTGCAAAAACTACCAATGGGCAAGCTTCGCCTGCACCGCTGCTCAATCAGATTGTTATAATTGGTGGAGCTGCGCTTCTTACGCTCCTTCTTGTTTTGTTGATCGTTTCAATCATCATATCTCGAAAAAGGAAGAAGCAACTGCGTGAATTCATGGGACAATCGCAGGATGAGAATTTAGGTTCAGATGTTCCTTTGAAAGACAGGCTGACTGAAGCACCGTTGCCGGAGGAAATAGCATTAAAGGCCATTGAAGGGCAGCGTGCGGCGAAAGCCTCCAAAGAAGAAGCTTTAACCAAGGAAATTCAAGAGTTTTCATCACAAAATCCGGAAATTGCCGCTCAACTGATTCGGACCTGGCTGAGAGGAGACGAAAACGATGGTTAAGTTTACCGCACAGCAAAAAGCAGCTGCCGTCATTATTTCATTGGGTGCAGAAAATGCTTCTAAAATTTACAAATACTTAAAAGAAGATGAAGTGGAACAACTTACCTATGAAATTGCAAGATTGTCTCATATGCCGTCGGAACAGATTGAAGAAATTTTGGACAGCTTTTATCAGGTTTGCTTAACACAAAAGGTAATTACGGAAGGCGGCATGGAATATGCCAAAAATGTACTTGAAAAGACATATGGCGCGCAAACCGCCGCTTCCCTGCTTGAACGGGTTACAAAATCACTTAGGACGAAAGCTTTCGAATTTATCAGAAAAACAGATTATAAAAATCTGATGGCAATGATTCAAAATGAGCACCCGCAAACAATTGCTCTTATTCTTTCTTATGCAAGAGCTGATCAGGCGGCAATGATTATTGCGGAGCTGCCGAAAGATAAAAGACTTGATGTTGTTGAGCGTATTGCCACCATGGACAGAACCTCCCCGGAAATCATCAAAATTGTCGAAAGTAATCTTGAAACCAAGTTTTCATCGCTCATGTCTTTGGACTTCATGGAATTTGGCGGCGTAAATTACATTGCGGATATTATGAACAATATGGACCGCGCAAACGAGAAATATATTTTTGATGAATTGTCGCATAAAGATGCACAGCTTTGTGACGAAATCAAGAAGAGAATGTTTGTCTTTGAAGATATTACTGTTCTTGATGATATGTCCATACAGCGTTTTCTGCGTGAAGTGGACTCCAAAGATTTGGTGTTCGCACTCAAAGGAGCAAATCAAGAGGTTTCTGATGTTATCTTTAAGAATATGTCCAATCGTACGACTG
>DAMDEB010000116.1:10283-10494 GCA_032090075.1 Caproiciproducens sp. | reverse complement strand
ATGTGTTTGGGCCAATGCTTGTTGAAAAGGCAGGAGACACACCATATACCTTTGCCGATTCGAAAGGGCTGGTGCTCTATAAAAACAAAAATGTTTCAGACGACCAGCACAAAGGAGCAATTGAGTTTTTAAAGTACGTATTTAACGGTGCCGGCAAAGACACCTTTGATGTTGATTGGCTTAACAGTACTTCAATGCTGCCAGTACGTGG
>DAMDEB010000116.1:4262-10273 GCA_032090075.1 Caproiciproducens sp. | reverse complement strand
CTCGACAAATGCTACACTGACAAGCTATTTTGAGAAGAATCCTGAACTGAAAGCAGTCAGCGCTTTTGTTGCCAATGGCATTCCATGCATGGCAAACGAGAAAATGTCTGATATTTTGACGGCACTTGCCGCAAAAGGTCTTACACCTTATGTTACTCAAAAGGTGGAAAATTCCCAAATTGGCAGCACTCCGGATTCGACATCTTATGTCGACGCGGCGTTTGCTGCAATGAAAACAGCAGGAAACTTAAAGTAAGGTCAATTCGTGTTATTAGTCTCTTGCGTGAATCATCATGAAACTGCAAACTATATTCATACTGCAAATCAAATTAAAAAGAAATAAGAGATTCCCGTCCATGTTTCCGGGCAGCGGTGTTTAGGACGGGAAGTCTCTTACTATTTGTTTTTCATTCACGGAAAGGAGCGTCCTTCATGCACAAGAAAAACAAGGCAGTGCCTGAGAGCATTCCAAAAAGGTCAGGGCTGAGTTATGAAAGCAGAACCGCGTGGTTATTTAATACTCCTTACATAGTTTATTCTGTGGTTTTTCTTTTCCTTCCTTTGGGTTGGGCGGCTTGGCTGTCTGTTACAGATTGGAATCTCATGTCGCCGAAATATAATCTTGTCGGATTAAAAAACTTTACTCAATTATTTACAGATGATAACGTTCAGGCGGCATTTTGGAATTCTTTCCGGTATTTGGTGCCAATCGTATTGTTGTGCTTCGTGTTTGGTATGGGAATCGCATTGCTTACCTCCAAACTGCCCGGGAAAATGAAGGGAATTGTTGCAACTCTGTTCTTCATTCCCTATCTGACTTCAGGTGTCGCCACATCCGTTATGATCAAGTATGTGTTTAGCTACAATTCTCTATTAAATGTTTTCTTGAGGGAACATTATCAGTTGAACATCAATTGGCTGCAGAGCGGCGCGGCTTTTTGGATTCTGATCGGAATGATCGTTTGGAAAATGGGCGGATATTACGCGTTGTTTGTGTTATCTGCAATCGAATCCATTTCTGCTGATGTTTATGAAGCTGCGGTTATCGATGGTTGTACGGGCTTCAAAAAATTCATTAAGATCACATTGCCTATGATTACCCCGACCATTACATCGGTAGTTGTTTTAGCGGCGGGGCTGTCGTTCCAAATCTTTTCCGAGCCATTCCTGCTTACAGGAGGAGGACCGGACTTGTCGACGACTACCTGGCAGCTGGAAATTTATAAAACATCATTTGTCAGTTTTAACGCAGGTTATGGCGCTGCTATGGCAATTGTCAATGCAGTTCAGATTTTCTTGACCATTCAGATCATTACATGGATTATGAATCGCGTCAACAAAAAATTCGGTTGGTAGAGGAGGAGAAAAAGAATGAATCATAAAAAAATAAAGTTCCATACAGTGATTATTATTATTGTGACACTGCTGATTTTGTTAATTACGCTGTTTCCGTATTACTACCTGATCATTCAGTCTTTTCTGCCGTGGGATATGGTTGATAAGTCCTTTATACCGACCAAAGTAACCTTGGACAGTTATACTTATCTGCTGAATAGGGGAGGATCCTCAAATCCGTTTATGTGGATACGTGCTTTATTAAATTCGTTTATTGTTGCATTCCCAACTGCCGTGGTTTCAATTGCAGTTGGCCTGATGACCGGCTATGCAGCCACCAATATGCAATATAAAGGAAAAAGTGCAATTCACTCTTCGCTTCTGTTCCAAATGTTTTTCCCTGTAATTATTTTATTGGTACCAAGATATATGATCGTGAAACCACTGGCAAATCATTATTCCGGAATGATATTGCCGCTTATCATATCTGTTTGGGGCATTTTCATGTACATTAACTACTTTAAAACCGTTCCAAAGTCCGTTTTTGAAGCTGCGAAAATCGATGGAGCCTCCGATTTTAAAATCTTACGAAAAATTGCACTGCCCTCAACGAAATCAATCAGCATTATTGTGTTTCTATCTGTTTTTATGACCAGGTGGAATGAACTGATGTGGGATATGTTGATAGCGCCGAATATTAACGTACAGACGCTGAATGTTATGATTTCAACTCAATTTAATCAGAATTCCAATATTCCCGGACCAATGTACGCAGCATCCATTCTACTCACGATGCCGATTATTATTTTATTCCTTTGTTTCTCCAAATATTTTAAAGAGGGCATCAACTTTATGTTGAAATAGGTATTATACAGATGAAAGAAATGTTTAACCTTGAAATGGATGAATCTTCGCAATACGATTCTTCCAACCGTACGCCAATCATGAGAAAGGCAGAAAACCCCTTACTGACTGTGGCAGATGTAAAACCTTCGCGGGAAGATTTCGTAGTGGATGGGATTTTTAATTGCGGAGCAACAAAATACGGGGACGAATATATCCTGTTATGCCGTGTTGCGGAATCTGTCAAATGCAATCGCGACGGCTTTGTCGCATTTCCGGTCATTGTGGAGCATCAGGGCAAAAGCGAATTTGAAGTAGTCGTTCTTGAAAAAAGCAGTCATCCTGAGTATGATTTTTCCGATTCAAGGACAATTACGAAGGGGTCCGATGCATATAGTAATGTGGTTTATTTGACGTCTTTTTCTCACCTTCGCGTAGCCCGTTCTAAAGATGGCATCCATTTTACCGTCGATGAAAAACCGTTAATCATGCCCGACCCTGTCAGCGAATGCTGGGGAATGGAAGACCCCAGAATCACCTGCATTGACAGAACTTATTATATCAATTACACGGCCGTGTCTCCGGATGGTGCCGCTACGGCGCTCATTACCACCAATGATTTTAAATCCTTCGAAAGAAAAGGCCTGATTTTTCTCCCCGAAAACAAGGATGTCGCTATTTTCCCGGAAAAGATTAATGGCAAATTCTGGGCCTTTAACCGTCCGGTGCCACGTTCGATTGGCAACCCGGATATTTGGCTGTCCGAGTCGGAAGACATGGTTCACTGGGGACGGCACCGGCATTTTTACAGTGTTTCCGACATGGGCTGGGAAAATGGACGCATCGGCGGCGGGGCGCCCCCATTCCGCACGGAAAAAGGCTGGGTAAAAATTTATCACGCGGCAGATAAAAACAGCAGATACTGTCTGGGCGCATTTTTATTGGATATTAATGATCCAATGAAGATTATTGCAAAGTCAAAAACACCATTGATCGAGCCTGAAATGGGATATGAAACAGAGGGATTTTTCGGTAATGTCGTTTTTACATGTGGATGTATCTTTGAAAACAATATCATTAAAATTTATTATGGTGCAGCGGATGATAAAATCTGCCGTGCCGATATTACAATAGATGATTTATATAGGCATCTAAGCATTATCTGAACAGAATAATATGATCGCAGCAATTATGAGGCTTATTCTGCTGCCCGTTAACAGCCAAGGCAAGTATGATAAAAGGGAAGGACCTCGTATACTATGAGTGTAGTCATGAGAGATATTGCCGATAGTTTAGGCATATCCGTCAATGCGGTTTCCATCGCGCTCAACAATAAAGCAGGGGTCAGCGACGAAATGCGCGCGAAAATATTGCGCACCGCTGAAAAAATGGGTTATCTGGAAAAGAAGAATAAATTTGTCCGCACGTTTTCGCACACGAATCTGTGTATTATGATGCAAAAAATCTATTCTGATGATATGAACTTTTATTCCAAGGTGCTGTATTCCTTTGTGGAAGAAGCAAAAAGGAGCGGCTATGACACCATCATGAATTTCTTTGATGATGAGGCAATGGCGGTTCCAAGCTGTGTGGAAAAGGACCGTGTATCCGGGATTGTCGTAATCGGAAAAATCGGCGACGCAAACATAGCAAGATTAAAGGAATATCATATGCCGTTTGTATTGGTGGATCATGCGTCCCTAATGTACACAGCCGACAGCGTCCTGACCGATAATAAGTTAGGCGGCTTTATTATTACAAAATATTTGCTTGATAAAGGATTTCGCCAGATCGGATTTTTCGGAGATTTAAACTATTCCCTCAGCATTAAGGAACGCTTCTTTGGGTTTAAAGAAGCACTGATGAGCTTTGGGGCCGATTTGGACCCTGAAAATTTGGACGACTATATCAAACAGTATTCGATTCTGTCAAACATAGAGCAAGCGGTTCTAAAAAACGATACGCAAAAGATTGTACAGTTGATTAAAATGGCAAGAAATTTGCCGCAGGCTTTTGTATGTTCCAACGACCGGGCTGCAATAGCCCTTTTGATGGCGCTGCAGATTTTAAATATGAATGTACCTGAAGATATATCCCTTGTGGGGTTTGATAATATTGACATGTGCGAAAAAGTAAATCCTAAATTAACGACCGTTCATGTTGATAAGGAAGCATTGGGAAAACGGGCTGTTCAGCGCTTAAAATATCAGATAGAACACCCGAATTCTGCTCCGGAAAATACAGTGATCAGCGTAAGACTGGTTGAAAGGGATTCCGTCAAGCGGTAGTGTTAATGGGGATAATAATATGCCACCCCAATTCTAAAGTGGAATGGTATTTACCTAACCTCGCCACAACATACACGTTACCTGTAGTTACCACTTTAATTGAAGTAATTAGACAAACAGCAGTTAAAATATTAATATAAAATATTATTATCTCTCATCTATATTTATCATTAAATAATTAAATAAGATAGCTATACAAATATATCGTGCGAAAACACAAACAGCATTCGGGTTTACAAGTTCAAGTAAATCCGGATGCTGTTATTTTTTGTTTATAAATCGTCTTCCAGTGCGCCGCTTTTGGCGTAGGCAGTGCTTCGTGCTTCAAAAAAGTCAGTTTTGATCGTGTTGGCGTTGCTGTACTGGCTAACCCATTTCAGCGCTTCCGGCTCTTCGTCATGCTCCTCGTACAACTTTTCGAACCCGAGTCCGTTGCAACGCAGATTGCCAAGATATTGTACATAATCGGTGATCATCTGCTTGGTCAGGCCGCTTACATCATCGCCGATGGCGTAATGTCCCCATGCAATTTCCTGTTCACAGCCGGTGCGGATCATCTCGCGATAGTCTGCCACCTTTTCGGCGGTAAACAATTCGGGGTTTTCCTTTTTCAGTTCCAGCAGCATGCTGCGGAACAACCAAAGATGCGTATTTTCATCACGGTTAATGTACCGGATAATCTGCACCGAGCCGGGCATGCGATTATTTCGTCCAAGGTTGTAAAAAAACATAAACCCGCTGTAAAAATACACGCCTTCCAGAATATAATTCGCTACCACCGTACGCATCAGGTTTTCAGGAGTCTGATTGTGGTAAAAGGTGTTGTACTGTTCGCCGATGAAGGTGTTGCGGGCAAGAAGATGTTTGTCATCCTTCCATTGATACAGAATTTCGTTGCGCTGCTGCGGCTCACAGATTGTGTCCAGCATATAGCTGTAGCTCTGGCTGTGGATGGCCTCCTGATATGCCTGAATGTTCAGGCACAGGTTGACTTCATTTGCGGTAATGTATTCTCCCACATAGGGCAGGTTGGCGGTTTGAATGCTGTCCAGAAAAATGAGAAACGACAAAATTTTGTCGTAGGCGCGGCGCTCGGCGACAGGCAGGTGGGGGTAGCCTTTCACGTCAGTGGACAGGCTGACTTCCTCCGGAATCCAGAAATTGTTCATCGCCTGACGGTACCAGTCGCTGGCCCATTGGTATTTCATATTGTTGAAATCGTTCAGGTTCGTTGTATCGCCGCCGATCATCCGGCGGTGACTCAGGTCAATGTCTCCATTTGGGTTAAACAACGGTTTTTTGTGCATGGTTTCCATGTTGTTTCCTCTTCTTTTCTCCCGTTTCACGGGAATATTGGTTTTCCTTTCTTGTTAGGCGTTGTTTCGCTCAGGATGAGCAGGATTCACACTCCTCGACCTCCAAACTCTTGCTCCGTATGTAGTAGATGGTTTTTACACCCTGCTCAAAAGCCAGTATATACAGATTCAACACCTGACGGAAGGTGTAATTGTTGGTGATGTAGAGGTTCATACTCTGTGCCTGGTC
>DAMDEB010000116.1:2890-4252 GCA_032090075.1 Caproiciproducens sp. | reverse complement strand
GGCGCTGCCGTACGCCTGCCGCACGCACCGACCATGTCTGATCGATGAGGTGCGCATTTTTGTAGTACCAGTAGGTCTTAGCGCTCAAATCCGGTGCCACGCGTGGTACCAGGCCATTCTTTTTTTCTTCAAGGAAGAAGCGGTTCATCACGGGGTCTATTCCCGCGGTCGTTCCGGCAATGATGCTGGTGCTGCTGGTGGGGGCAATTGCGAGCAGCCAGCCGTTACGCATACCGTGCGCAACCCGTTGGCGCAGCTCCTGCCACGCGGCGCTGCTGTAACCGCGTTTGTCAAAATAGGTACCGGTCTGCCAGTCACTGCCTTCAAACAGCTCATAGCTTCCCTTTTCGGCGGCATTTTCACAGCTGGCGCTGATGGCTGCGTAGTTGATTTTTTCAAATACCTTGTCTACAAAGGATAGATGTTTGTCGCTTTCCCACGCTATGCCGTTTTTGGCCAGCATATGGTGGTAACCGCTGACGCCCAGCCCAATCGGGCGGTAGCGTACGTTATTGATTTTGGCGTAGGGTACGGGGAAGAAGTTCAGGTCGATCACGTTGTCCAGCGCCCTTACGGCACTGCGGGTAAGCTCACCGATTTCATGTTCATCTTCGACATTGATGTGCCCAAGCGAAAGGCTGGCCAGATTGCAGACCACAAAATCACCAGGCTTGGTTACCGTGACGACTACTGTTTCGCCGTTGACCGTTTCCACGCGCTGATCGACACTTTCAATGGCGCTCATGTTCTGTGCGATTTCGGTGCAAAGGTTGCTGCAGTAAATTATCCCTTTGTCCCCGTTGGGATTGGCGCGATTCACCGCGTCACGATTGAATACGAAGGGAGTGCCGGTTTCCACCGCACTTTTGATTACCATCCGCACGATATCTTTGATGGACACCACACGCTTTTCAATAGTGGGATCCTGTACACATTCCCGGTAGCGCTTTTCCCATTCCTCGCCCCAGAAGTCCTCCAGAGCATATCCCTTGTGGGTCAAAATATCGTGTGGACACATCAGGTACCAGTCGGCGTCCAAGTTATCCCGAGCCATCTTCCAGAACAGGTCGGGGTAACAAACCGCCGGAAACACATCGTGTGCTTTCATGCGGTCGTCGCCATTGTTGGTGCGCAGTGCCAAAAATTCAGGTAAGTCCCTGTGCCAGGCATCCAGATACACCGCAACGGCGCCCTGACGCACGCCCAACTGGTCCACCGCAACGGCGGTGTCGTTGGCAAGTCGTATCCAGCGGATGACCCCGCCGGCTGCCCCTTCAAAACCACGGATGGAACTGTTACGGGCGCGCACTTTGCCAAAGTACAGTCCCATGCCGCCGCCATATTTGCTCACCTGTGCAAAGT
>DAMDEB010000116.1:0-2690 GCA_032090075.1 Caproiciproducens sp. | reverse complement strand
CATGTCGTAAAACCGGCGAACCCAATTTAGTCGGTCTGTTTTTTCAGGCATAGCCAGATGCAGTGCAATACCTAAATACATCTCCTGCGGCGTTTCCAGTGGCTGGTTGGCATGGCTTCGGATAACATAGCGCTTGAGCAGCATATCCAACCCGGAATAAGTGAGCAGTTCGTTGCGGGAGTCGTCGAGGAATCCCGCCGCCGCTTCAATTTCCTCTTTAGAATAATTTTCCAGGATATAACTGCCGTACAGACCCTGATCGGTCAAAAAACGAACTTTATCGTAAAAGCTGTGTAAATTGAACTTATTTAGAACGTGCTCCAGATTTTGGGCAAGCTGCAGCGTGAGCAAACGAGCGGCAGCAAATTCCCAATTGGGTGTTTGCTGGGTGGTCAGCTCCGCTGCCGCCTTAATGAGCATATCCATTTTTTCGTTCTGCGGCATGTCCGGCTTTAAAAAGGATGAGAATTTCTCCTCTAACCGATCAATTCCGTAGCCCTCGTCCGGAAAATCTCGATGTATTCCGGTCAGAACGTCTTCAACTGCTCCGGCATCGACAAACTGATTCGCAATGCGCCGGCGCAGTTCGCGGCGGCGTGCGTGTTCGCTGCGGTACAGAATATAGTTCTTGCTCTGCTGATAAAATCCCTTTTCCATCAGGGTCTGTTCTACGATATCCTGAATGGTTTCCACCTGTACCACGCCCTGCAGCGCTTTGATTTTCGTTTCCACCGACTGTGTAATATCCTGCAGGGTGTTTTTTGCCGCAGTGTTGTCCACGCTTAAAAACGCCTTGCGGATGGCTTCCTTTATTTTTTCAGGCTGGTAGCGTTGGCTCCGGCCGTCTCGCTTAATGATTTCCATGCTCCATCTCCTACAAATTGTATAGTGTAAATATTTTAGCACAATATTTAGTGTTAAACAATACTCATTAAGCTCTTTTCTCAATTTTCATAATATCGATTTAGCTGAAATGCCACGAGCTAAGAAGAATTAAACTGCAACCCGTTTGAGGCTATTCGGAAATTAAAAAAAGATCATTTTATAAAAGGAGCTGTTTTGAAACAGCCCCTTTCGCTTAATAGTAAAAATCTTTGAAAATATTACTTATCCTTTTTCTTTTTTGTGATCAATTGAGGCTGAGTTACAACCTCTCTGGTAAATGCCGAAGGAGCAGAAACTTTTATATCTGCTTTCTTTTTTTTCTTGGTTTCTTTTTTGATACTCTTATCACCCATGGTATTTTCTCCTCTGTCCTAATTGTTTTATATGTATCATCAAAATTAGATGGAAACATTAGCTATAGTATAAACCAAACCCACGCAAACAGCAATTATAACTATTTCATTGAAGCAGAAGAATCCGTATTAAATATTGAGCGTTCGGTTCCTGTGCCGTCAATATATTAGTGGAGTGCATGTTTTTAGGGCAGCTGGTGTTGCTTTCGTAAATCGTATCTGGTATCATGTAATGGAATAACATGATACAAGAATATCTTAAAAATGGGGAGAGAAAATGAGTACAGATTCCGCAATGGATGAGAAAGAGCCCAAACATCAGCGACGTATTCGATATAAAGGCACTCACCCTAAAACTTTTAAAGAAAAATATAAGGAACTGCAACCGGAGCATTATGCTGATGATGTGACAAAAATCATTCAGAAGGGTCGTACCCCTGCCGGTATGCATCTTCCAATTTGTGTTAAAGAAATATTGGAATTCCTGCAAATTACGCCGGGACAAACCGGATTGGACGCAACATTAGGCTATGGCGGTCATACTTTAGAGATGCTCAAATGTTTAGACTCAAAAGGGCGATTGTATGCAATTGATGTTGATTGCCTTGAATTGCCTCGCACCAAAGAGCGATTGGAGCGCATGGGTTATGGCCCTGAAATATTAGAGATCAAGCAGCTGAACTTTTCCCAAATAGATCAAATTGCTTCCGAATCAGGTCCATTGAATTTCGTATTGGCGGATTTGGGCGTATCTTCTATGCAAATAGACAATCCCGACAGAGGATTTTCGTTTAAGGTAGAAGGGCCATTGGACTTACGGCTTAATCCAAAAATGGGCCAATCTGCGGCAAATCGATTAAAAACGATTTCATACTATGAGTTACAGGGTATGTTGATAGAAAATGCGGACGAGCCTCAAGCCGCGGTAATCGCCCGCGCCATTATTTCCAACATTAAAAAAGGAAATGATATATCAACAACGACACAACTTCAAAAGATCATCAAAGATGCGCTGAAACATGTTCCGCATATGAGCGATGAAGAGATTAAAAAATCCTGTCAACGCTGCTTTCAAGCACTGCGCATTGATGTCAATCATGAATTTGAAGTGTTAGATGAATTTTTAGAAAAGCTTCCGAATGTCCTTGCCGCGGGTGGGCGCGTTGCGATACTTTCGTTCCATTCCGGAGAAGATCGCCGTGTTAAAAAATCTTTTAAACGCTTTTTTAATGAAGGTATTTATCGTGAAATAGCACCGGATCCTATCCGGCCGTCATCAGAAGAATGTCATGCCAACAGCCGTGCGCATTCTGCTAAATTGCGGTGGGCGATCAAAGCATAAAACAGGTTCAAATCAAAAACGGCCCCGACTTTGTATTAAAGTCGGGGCCGTTTTTTTGGAGCTTTAGCGTAAAATAACCACCGGCTCTGCCGGTGCGGATTAAAAATCTT
>DAMDEB010000115.1:0-10618 GCA_032090075.1 Caproiciproducens sp. | reverse complement strand
AAAGTCCGTTCGCCATCCTTTTGCAAGGATACTCTGGACGATTTTGGGGATGTAGACAAAGCAGGAGCCGTTGCATCAAGATAAAGATGCAACGGCTTAATTTCATAATCTAAAATAAGGGTAAAGCTTCTTAAGAAAAATACCATGGCTCACTGATAAATTTGATATATATTTTTTTGTTTGCAATCTCAATTAAGCCTTCGTCCTTCATTCGTTTCAGTTCCCTGAAAAGTGAGGGGCGTTGTACACCGAAGTAGTCAGCAAGCTGCTTTTTTGTGATAGGTAGCAAAACAGATTCCGATTTTTGCTGGGTAGAAAGTGCCAGAAGGTAATGAAGCAAAGTTTTTAGGTCCCAAGTTCATGGCCATTCGTTGGGCGCTCACTGTACTTGCCATAATCATCTTCTCATGGATTTCGGCAAAAATTATTCGGGATGAGGATCTACCGGGAGAAATGCTGGCTAAGCCCGGCCTCCATATTAACAAGGATGCCTGTATGGGCTGTACCCTTTGTGCAAAGAACTATCCCACACTGTTTATAATGCAAGGGAAAAAAGCTGTTGTCAAAGCATATGATAAACAGGCTCTTGATTATGAAAAACTCCAAAGTGTAATAAAGGCATGTCCGGTTCATGCAATAGAATATTCGGAACAATAAAGATAAGGAGTTATATCACAACGTGATGTAGCTCCTTATTTACTTTATTAAAAAGGTTGTAAGCCTATCTTTGTATCCAGGATTAATATCATCGAGAGGGGTTTAAGTGTAATTACCCTCAGGATTCAATCACCCTATTAATCCAATCGCATAAGATATATAAGGGTAATGCTATGCAATTTATAATTTTGTGATGTTACCTAAGCTGAAAAAGGAGGTGTTTTTTTGTGAGTCGATATAATGAAAACAGAAGGGGTTGCGGAAATCAGACCGTAGAGTCATGCCAACAAGACCATGGGCCTTATCCCTATGTTACCAACATTTCGCAAGCAACTGGGCGGAATCAGAACTATCGCACGACATTGTGGACTGGATGTCACCTGCAGTTAACTCTGATGAGTATTCCCGTATGCGGTGAAATTGGGTTAGAGATACATCCAGATACTGATCAGTTTTTGCGTATCGAACAAGGAAACGGTGTTGCTTTGATGGGAAACCGCAAAGAGCAATTGGATTTCCAGCAATGTATAGCAGCAGATGATGTTATTTTTGTCCCTGCCGGAACATGGCATAATGTTGTTAATAAAGGGCGATGCCCTTTAAAACTCTATTCAATTTATGCACCACCACATCATCCGCATGGCACAGTGCACAAAACTAAGGCAGATGCCGATAGATTGGGGGATTGAAACCACAATACATGTAAAAAAAGTAAGAGCCACGTGAGAATTCACGCAGCTCTTATTTTTATTGCATTGAACCATTTTTCAGTTTTTGTCGTTTTACCAGTTTCACTAACTCAAACCAAAACACTGCGATAAATGCAATAATAACAGCCTTTAATAACAGAGAAGCAGAAAGTGGTGCCAACTTTAATAAGCCATTGAGTGGCGAATACAAAATAATGCCAAGCATAGCCAGTGTACCAAGGTTAACTGCCCACATCACTTTGTCTTTCACAAGGCGCTTTACCGATTGAAAGGTAAAATCGTGATCAGAACTATTGACCTGTACAAGAAACAAGTTGGATAGCATGATAATTGCAAGCCCCATTGCCCGGGCAACTGGTGCATTATCAACATTTCCATCGAGGATTACGTAATACGTTCCAAAGGAGGCCGCAAAAATGATAAGTCCCTGCAAAATGCTTTTGGCTAGAGTTTTTGCGGTCAACAGTTTTTCCTTTGGATCTCGAGGGCTTCGCTCCATAATGTCTGCTTCGGCAGGCTGACGCTCTAGTACAATCGAGCAGGTAGGGTCAATGAGTAGCTCGAGCAGAACAACGTGGAGAGGAAGTAAAAGCAGTGCTGAGGGGGCAATGCCAAGGATTGGTGCAAGTAAGGAGGCAAAGGCAATGGGAATATGAATGGTGAACACATAGCCCACAGCCTTGCGAATGTTATCATAAATACGGCGACCGTCTTTTACCGTTTCTACAATAGTAGTAAAATTGTCGTCCATTAGAATGAGATCTGCTGCTTCACGGGAAACTTCACTGCCGCGTTTACCCATTGCAATGCCAATATCGGCATATTTGAGAGCGGGTGCATCATTCACGCCATCACCGGTCATCGCGACAATTTCACCGTTATCTTTGAATGCTTTTACAATACGCATTTTATGTTCAGGAATGACACGAGAAAAAATGCTGACATCCTTCACTTTTTCACGCAGTTCTTCATCGGTCATTTCGCTTAGCATATCGCCTGTAATGATATGGTCGCTGTTTTGCATACCGATTTTCTTTGCGATAGACGCGGCGGTGATGCCATTATCACCTGTAATCATAACAACACGAATACCCGCTTTATTGCAAACGGCGATGTCTGCTTTTACACCTTCACGGGGTGGGTCGGCAAGCCCGATCAGTCCGCAAAGCGTTAAATGGCAGTCTGTGATCTGTGCAGGAATTTCTGCTTCACTTTGTAGCTTTGCAGTGGCAACTGCAATTACACGCAAACCTTGTTTGGACATTTCGGTGATCTTCTGTTCTGCTGTTTGTTTTTCTAAATCTGTAAGCTTACAAATAGTTAAGATACGCTCAGGGGACCCTTTTGCGGCAACGGTAATTCCGTCATCTCTGCGCCAAATATGCCCCATCATCTTCAACTCATTTGTAAAGGCATATTCGCTGATTAGTTCTCCAGCAAAAAGATCTTCCTTTAAAATTCCAAGGGTTTCGCAATGCTTGAGCATTGCCTTTTCCATTGGGTCATAGGCATCGGTCTCGCAGCCCATACCCATTACTTCACAAAGTGCTATGGTGTTGCCATCAGTAGCCCACGTATCCTGCACGGTCATCTGATTCATCGTGATGGTACCTGTTTTATCTACGCATAGCACAGATACGGCGCCAAGCGTTTCCACTGAAGGCAACTTGCGCACCAGTGACTGCTTTTTGGCAAGTCGCCAAGCTCCCATTGATAAAAATACCGTGAGGATGACAGGAAACTCTTCTGGAATCATTGCCATGGCAAGGGTGATGCCCGACAAAATGCTTTCAATCAGCCTGTCGCCAAAGCTGTGGTCAGGAATATTTAGCCATGTGAATATTCCTACAAGGGCAAACAAGACTGCAGCAATTCCTGCGCATAGTTTAACAAGACTTCCGGTTTGCTTTTGTAGGGGTGTGGGTTCCTCTGGTGCAGATGCAACATTAGCACCGATTTTTCCATATTCGGTGCTGCCACCAATTTTATCTACCAGTACCGTTGCTGTGCCCTGTGTAACCAGCGTGCCAGCATAACAATAATCACGCCGCCAATAGTCGCTTGTTGAATCTGCACTCTCAGTGTTGATTTTCCACACACCTTCCGCTTCGCCGGTCAACGAAGATTCATCGACACACAGGTCGTTACATTTTATTATAATGCCGTCTGCCGGGATTTTAACCCCCTCATAAATCATCATTAAGTCGCTGGGCACAAGGTCAGCACTTGCAATGGTCTGCTCCTTGCCATCACGAATAACAGTGACATGCGGGGCAGATAAATCTTTCAGGGCATTTAGGGCTTTATCGGTTTTCCATTCTTGAATTACATCAATGCTAATGATGCCCACCACAAAAATGAGCATAATCGCACCATCCCTGGATTCTCCCAGAATAAAATAAATGGTCGCAGCAACAATGAGCAGTAAGAACATTGGTTCGCAGATAATATGCAGGATTTTTTTGAAAAAGCTTTCTTTTTTCCGTGCGGTCAATTCATTCTTACCATATTGCTCCTGCAATCGTTTTGCTTCGGTGGCGGTTAAGCCAGCCATGTTTTGCTTTTTGTCTGTCATAAAAGTTACCTCCGTTTTAGCCTTTCGGCAGTCGTTTGATAGCTCTATGGCACTCCATTTCGGGGTCATGTGTTCCATCAGGGTATAAAAAATAGCACACCTATGGAACATACTACTGTCCCACAGATGTGCTCAAATTGCAATCTGTTGCCGCTCATTGGGCGGCCCGGCCCCATGACCTTTACAAAAAGGTTCATCGCCTGCTCAGTTTGTACTGTTGATCTCGCATTCATGCTGAATGTAATGCAGTGCAAAGAGATTCTATATATTATATGCAGGATTGCAATCATTGTCAACCAGAATATTATAGAAGATGTAAGGAGAATTAAAATGAAAACAAAAATCCGTTCACCGTCTTTATGCAAGGATTGTCTGGACTATTCTTGGCATGTAGTAATAATGAGTAGGTCCAGTTCTGCAAGGAGCTGGGTCTGCTCATTTAGGTTCTCATTATGCTCATAATAAGAAATTCTGGTTATTCCTAACTGTTCATTAATATGCCAACACCTCATAACCAGTTTCGGTTACTAACACCTGTTTTTCCCATTGCGCAGAAGGCTTCCCATCAGCAGTGCGAATAGTCCAATTATCGCATTTATCTGTTACTATATTGGATTTTCCCATATTTATCATAGGCTCTACAGTAAAAACAAGTCCTGGGACTAAGAGCATTCCTGTTCCTTGCTTTGTCACATAACCGACCCAAGGATCTTCATGAAATTGTAGACCAATACCGTGGCCTCCGATTTCTCGAACGACAGAATATCCATTTTCCCTTGCATGGTCTTGAACAGCTTGCCCAACATCACCAAGAAATCCCCACGGTTTTACCTGTTCAATGCCCAGCTCCACACACTCTTTCGCAACATCAACCAGTTTTTGTTTCTCAGCGGAAACAGCACCAATGCAAAACATGCGTGAAGAATCTGAAAAAAATCCGTTATAAATTGTAGACACATCAATATTTACAATATCGCCGTTTCGCAGGAATATACGATCAGAGGGGATACCATGACATACAACATCATTAATTGAGATACACACGCTCTTAGGGTATCCGTCAAAATTGAGTGTTGCTGGAACGCCTCCCAGTTCCTTGGTTTTTTCGAAGATAAGCCGGTCAAGCTCTTCCGTGGTGATTCCATCAACCGCATAATTTGCAATGAAATCCAGTAAAGCGATGTTTCGTTTGCTGCTTTCCCGAATACCTTCAATCTGTTGTTTTGTTTTAAGCAATTTTCGATAAGGCACTTCATATCCCTTTAAGCGGTAGATTTCAATTTGCTCATCAATAGGGCCATGACATTTCTTATATTTTCGACCGCTGCCACACCAGCAGAGATCATTTCTTCCAAACTTGTCAGACATTTTATCTCCTCGCATTTACAAATTCGGAGGGAGCAATACGCCCTATAGACTAAGGTGAGCTAAGAGAAACACCGGAAGTTTTCCGATATTGGCGTGGCGAGCATTGAAACGCTTGTGAAAAAGCTCTTGCAAACGCTTCAGATGACGAGTACCCATATCGAAAAGCAATATCGGTTATTCTGTCATTGGTTATGCAAAGATCATTAGCAGCAGCTTTTAATTTACATTGGGCAAGAAATTGTTTATATGTCATACCCATGTGCTCCCGAAACTTTGTAGAGCAGTAATACGGTGAATAACCAACATATGATGACATATCTTGCAGGCTTGGGCTTTCTGTTATGTTATTTTCTACCCACTTTGCCATTGTTTCTATTGTTTGAACAGACATTTGCTTCACTCCTTTCTCCAGTATATCAATTCTCACAGACAATTACCTGATATAAGTTGCACATATGAGATAAAGTGCTTGCCGATAATCTCCGTAATTTGGCTGCAGCAGGAGTTTACGGATGCCTTTAATTACTGTACAGATTATAAATAATTAGCAATTCAAATACTTGTTAAAAGTTATCGTACCATATGTTGCCGCAAATTTCCACTGTCCTTATGCAAGTATTGACTGGACGATACTGGGGATGTAACGGAGAATAGGAAAACGAGGCTGACAAACGCCAGCCTCGTTCTTTATAGTTTGTTGTCAGCGATTCGCTCTCTCAAATTCTCAATTTTAGAGCGGATTGCTTTTATAGTACGTTCAAAGTCCACATCGCTTTTGCCGGTTGGGTCATCTAACCCCCAATCCTCCCTGTGCATACAGGGCAAAAAAGGACACTGCACATTGCAGCCCATGGTCACCACGATATCCACTGGGGGAATCTCCTCCAGCAGCTTACTGCGCTGAGTTCGCTCCATGTCGATGCCATAAATCTGCTTCATCAGCCGCACAGCATCCTGATTGATTTGCGGCTTTACTTCCGTTCCGGCAGAATAGCTTTCAAAGACATCAGACGCAAGGTACTTGCCCAGTGCTTCGGCAATTTGGCTGCGGCAGGAGTTGTGTACGCAGATAAATGCTACTTTAGGTTTGCTCATACTGGAAACCATCCTTTCGTTTTGTTGGCGATTTTTACAAGCAACAGCATCACCGGCACCTCGGTCAGCACGCCAACTACGGTGGCAAGAGCCGCCGGTGAAGTAGTACCAAACAATGCAATCGCCACAGCGACCGACAGTTCAAAGAAGTTGGACGCGCCAATCATCCCCGCAGGGGCGGCAATATCATGGGGCAGCTTCAGCCATTTGCAAGCAAAATAAGCGATGAAGAAAATAAGGAAAGTTTGCAAAACAAGCGGCACAGCAATGAGTAGAATGTGCAGCGGATTATTCAAAATCACATCACCTTGGAAGGAAAACAGCAATACCAAAGTGAGCAGCAGACCAATGCTGGTGGCATTATCAAATTTATGGACAAAGGTGTTTTCAAAATACTCTGTGCCCTTGCGATTTGTCACCAGCACACGGGTCAGAATACCGCCCGCAAGCGGAATGACTACAAATAAAATGACCGATAAAATCAGCGTGTCCCATGGCACGGACACGTTGGAAACGCCCAGTAGGAATTTCACAATCGGCACAAAGGCAACCAGAATAATCAAATCGTTGGTTGCTACCTGTACTACGGTGTAGGCAGGGTTTCCTTTGGTGAGCGTGCTCCAGACGAACACCATCGCTGTGCAGGGTGCCGCACCCAAGAGTACTGCACCCGCCAGATACTCCTTGGCGAGGTCAGGGGCAATCAAGCCCTTAAAAACCACATAGAAAAATAGCGCGGCGATACCGTACATGGTGAACGGCTTGATGAGCCAGTTTGTCACCCATGTGACGAATAACCCCTTTGGGTTTTTCCCCACATTTTTGACGCTCTGGAAATTCACCTTCATCATCATGGGATAAATCATCACCCAAATGAGGATGGCGACCGGAATAGAAACTCTGGCATACTCAAAACGGCCTAAAAATGCAGGAACGGCAGGTAAAAGTTTACCAATTAAAACACCTGCCGTCATACAGAGAGCAACCCACACGGTCAGGTATTTTTGAAAGAAGCCAATGCTTTGTGATTTTTCCTTTGCCATAAATTTACCCCCGTACTTTTTGCAGGATTTTAACGACCTCGTCCTTTTTTAAAACCTTTCCAAAGGAAACGACCTTGCCGTCCACAACCAATGCAGGAGTTGTCATCACACCGTAAGCAGCGATCTGTGTAAAGTCTGTCACATGGTCAATGGTGGCATCCATGCCAAGCTCTTTGAGCGCTTCCAAGGTAGCCGCTTCCAGTTGATTGCACTTTGCACAGCCCGAGCCAAGCACCTTGACGGATGAACCGCTCACTTTTGCTTTTTCGGCTTCCGCAATCGTTTCTGTATTGCAGTCACCGCCACAGCAGCAACCGGAGTTTTTTGCTTTTGCTTCTTCGTCAGCTTTCTTTGCGGCAATTTCGGAGGGCTTGCACATTTCCCCGCAACCACACTGCACCAATTCTTCCTCTGCATTTTTCTTTTTACCAAAACCAAACAATGCCATAATAAAAACCTCCTTAAATTCATGATTAGAAACCTGAATATAACAAATAGAAACCGATGAGCAGGATCACCGCGCCCATGACGATTTTCAAAATAGCGCTGGCTTTTCCATACTTCTCGCTTTGGGAGAGCTTTTGGGCAAAGCCCATGGAAGGCTCCGCAATCACGGCGAGAATGCCGTGCCCAATGAAATAGAGCAGCAGTAGCAAAACACTCCATACAAGGCTGCCCGCCGTGGCCGCAAGGATACCCAAAACCGTAAAGGTCAATCTCGGCAATGACGGCGAAAATCAAAAGTGGAATAACTGTTTTTATATCCTTTGTTTACTCATCCGCAAGTACCTTCAGGGCAGCAACCGGTCTTCACAGCTTTTCCCTCAAAGAAGTTTTTGAGATTTTCTGGAAGTGAATACTCGCCGCAGTCACAAACGGGCTGCACCATGCCGAGCACAGCTCTTAGAATTCCTTCGGCCAGCATGGCTTTGGGCGGTACTTCATAGGCTTGACCTTTGTATGCAAAGGTACGACAGGTCACATCGGTTCCGCTGATTTCACCACAGCAGCCGCAGGTGTTTTCCGCAACAGGTCCGCAGATATCCTGCCCATTTACACGAATGGTGGGCGACGCAAGGAATCGGTAGTGCTCCGCCAGTTCTTTTGTGGCGATCTGTACCTTTTGAAGCCGCATGGTATATCCGGCAGCCTCCAGAGCGGGCGCGATACTGCCCAAAACTTCTTCCAGTACCGCATCGGCGCCGATACAGCGGTCACAGGTATTGAGATCAAGATAGAGATATTCCACAAGCACAGCCTTGGAGGAATCCTCCTCACAAGCCCCGCCGCGGCAGCAATCTACGCTTTTTTTTGCACTGCATTCGCCGTTTGGCGGTGTCCAGCCAGTATCGTCGCCTACATAGGAGATGGCGCCTGCCGGACACTTGTTGCCGCAGCCGTGGCAACGGTCAATGCAGTTTCCGGGTTGCATCACCACAGGGGACGGGGCTTTTGCTTTGTTATAAACACTGTGGGAGCAAAAATCCACGCAGGTTCCGCATTCAGTGCAAGCAAGATAATCGATGACTGGATACCAGTTTTTAGCCATTCTCTTTCCCTCCCATTAAACCAGTAGATACTGGAAAATATTAAACAGATAGCCAACAATGATAATGCCGATGGTGCAGATGGCAATAAATGTGCCCAACAGCTTCGGCTTTACCGCCTTGCGCAGCATGATGATGGAGGGCAGGGAAAGCGTTGTGACTGCCATCATAAAGGAGAGAACCGTACCAAGCTGCGCGCCTTTGTAGAGCAGCGCTTCGGCCACCGGAATCGTGCCGAAAATGTCAGCGTACATGGGAACGCCAAGCAGAGTTGCCAGCACTACCCCAAAAGGATTATTGCTGCCAAGCACCATCTCAATCCAGCTTTCAGGAATCCAGTTGTGGATGATAGCTCCGATGCCCACGCCAACCAGAATGTACGGCAGAACTTTTTTGAAGGTTGACACCACCTGATCCTTGGCGTAAATGACACGCTCTTTGCGGGTTAAGTCAGGCGATTCAAAATCTACGCCGCTTGCCGAGCGAATGAATTCTTCCACATAGTTTTCCATGTGAAGTTTTTCAATCAGCGTACCGCCAACGACCGCGATAACCAGGCCCACAACGACATAGACGATAGCGACCTTTGTGCCAAAGATGCTCATGAGCAGAACGAGCGACCCGAGGTCTACCATGGGTGAGGAAATCAGAAAGGAAAAAGTCACGCCAAGGGGCAGTCCGGCACTGGTAAATCCAATGAACAGAGGTATGGAGGAGCAAGAGCAAAAAGGCGTTACCGTGCCAAGCAGTGCTGCCATGATATTTGCCCACACGCCGTGAAAGCGGCTCATAATTTTCTTGCTTCGTTCCGGCGGGAAGTAGCTTTGAATGTACGAGATGATGAAAATCAGCACGCAGAGCAGTACGGTGATTTTTAGTACATCATAGATAAAGAATTGAACGCTGCCACCAATTCGTCCTGTTACATCAAGACCGAACAACGAGAGCAGATTACCGATTAGGGCGTTGAGCCATTTCATTCCAAGCACTTGGTCTTGAAAGAACAGCCACGTATTTTGAAGGATCTCCATAGGGTAAGCGCCTCTCTTTCTTAAATTCAATAGTCATATCAAAAAAACTTGATATGTTGTGCCGAATAAAAGCCATCTTCCATCAGATGGCCGTTATTGATTGCAACAACGAGTATCTTCAGCGGTTGCATTGGGGGTGGTAATTGCTTTTAACAGGAGCATGGCCTCGTGGCTGCCCTGTTCACTGATTTTATAATGTGTCCATTTGCCTTCCTGTCTGCTTTCGACAATACCCGATTCACATAAAATCTTCATGTGATAGGACAAGGAGGACTGACCGATTTCCATTTGATCAATGAGCACGCAGGCGCATTTTTCACCGCTGCGCAGCAGTTCCAAAATGGCAAGCCGCTTTTCATCGCAAAATGCCTTAAATACATTAGCGTTCTTCTCCGGAGTAAGCTCCAACGTTTATCACCTCACATCAAATTATCTTGATATGATATAGTATATGCTTCACATCAAAAAATGTCAATATGAAAGGAAGCGCTGTTTATGAAAATTAAAATCCGTTCACCGACCTAATGCAAGGATACTCTGGACTATTCTTGGCATGTAGACAAAGCAAGAGCCGTTGCGTCAAGTAAGATGC
>DAMDEB010000114.1:6659-11010 GCA_032090075.1 Caproiciproducens sp. | reverse complement strand
TATAGATGTTTAGCTTTGCTATACTTATTTTTAAGTCATTAACTATATCACATATTTTCGAAAATTGTGCTTGACTTTTATTAGCAGGATTGGTAGGAATCGTAGTGTATATAATAGGTTACACAATATTTAAAAAAGGCTTGAGTCGGTATGAAAGTTCTGGCTCATAAGAAATGGAGATGTAAAAATGCCGGTTATTCAAGTAGAACATCTTGTTAAAGAATTTAATGTTGTGCAAAAGGAAAGCGGACTAAAAGGGGCCTTTAAAAATATTTTGAAGAGCAATAAACTACTGGTCCGTGCTGTTGATGATATTAGCTTTTCATTGGAAGAAGGCGAAATCGTCGGTTATATTGGTCCAAACGGAGCAGGGAAAAGCACTACTATAAAAATGATGTGCGGAATTTTACAACCTACAAGCGGCAGTGTGGTTATAAACGGAATGTCGCCTTATGTTGACCGAAAAAAAGTTGTAAAAAATCTGGGAGTAGTGTTTGGTCAGCGTACGCAGCTTTATTGGGATTTGCGGTTGGGCGAGTCTTTTGAGCTTTTAAAACGTATTTATGAAATCGATAATGATAAGTATCATCACAATTTCGCGATGTTGAATGAAATTCTGAACTTACAAGAAATTATAGACACGCCTGTCCGCCAACTGTCACTTGGGCAGCGTATGCGTGGTGATCTGGCAGCTGCCATGCTGCATTCCCCCCCTGTTATCTTCCTTGATGAGCCAACAATCGGTTTGGATGTGGATGTAAAATACGCAATCCGAAAATTCATAAAAGATATTAATCAAAATTGTAAGACAACTATCATTTTAACAACTCACGATTTAGACGATATACAGCAATTATGCAAGAGAATCATTATTATCAATAAAGGAAAAATAGTGGAAGACGGTTCACTAAATCAGCTTATTGACAGACTCGCGCCTACTAAGAAACTAATTGTAGATTTTTTTGAGGAGTATCAGAATATTCAAGTTTCTAACGCCAAAATTATAAAGACGGAAAAAGGCAGGGTATGGTTTGAATTTGACAAGGCAAAAACCAGTGCCGGAGAAATCATGACGGAGCTGTCATCCAATTACCTTATTCAAGATATAAGCATCGAAGAAACCAATATTGAGGATGTTATTAGGCGGGTATACAACCAAGGTGCAATGAAGAACTCTAATATAGAAAAACATTAAACAATAATTGCTTCTGCAATAAAAGAAAAGAAACCGTAGAAAATCCGTTTTTCTTTCAGTTTAGAGTATATAAGACCAGAAATGTTTCCCTGAGAAGCAAAAACGAACTTCGAGTTTATTTACTCTTTGCAAACAAGGTAATTCCTGGTTATTTATGGGAAGCGATATTATATGGTTGAACATTACAAAAATTTTTCTGCGGTATTCCAATAATATTAAAACTTAAAAACCATAAAAAACAAGTATTATTGGAAAAACGTGCGAGTACAGGATATATGGACGGCATGTGGGATTTTGCTATCAGTGGTCATGTTGATGAGAATGAAACAGCGGCACAGGCAGTTATTCGCACGTCAAAAGAGGAAATGGGCATATGACATACAACGGAAGCATAATCTATTAATTAATATTTTACGGAGTGAAAGAAATGACGGTATCAAAAGCATGGGATTGGAATAAGGAAACGGGTTCGGTTTGGCTGAACCCAAGCGAAGAAAGCTTTTACATTGCGCAACGCTGGAAAGAAAAAGGATATAAAACGATACTTGACTTTGGTTGCGGATTAGGAAGACATTCTGTTTTTTTTGCCAGAAGTGGATTTGCGGTCAGCGCGTTTGACCTTTCAATTACCGGAGTCAACCACCTGAAGCAATGGGCTGCGAACGATGGTCTTCATATTGACACCTCTGTAGCAGATATGCTAGAACTGCCATATCCAAATCAATCGTTTGATGCAATATTTGCCTATCATGTGATCTCACATACAGATTCATCTGGAATAAAAAAGATCATCAACGAAATTTCTCGAGTGCTAAAATTAGACGGAGAGTTATATATGACGCTATGTTCAAAAGAAACCTGGTCCTATCGAGATGCCGGTTACCCGAAATTGGATGATAATACCGTAACTAAAACCGACGAGGGACCGGAAAAAGGGATTCCGCATTTTTATGTCAATCTTGATGATATTCTCTCATTGCTTTCAAAATTTACAATAGAAAGCATACGTCATATCGACGATTGCTATTTCTCAGGCCGAAAACAAAACAGTAAACACTATTTTATTCTGGCAAGAAAATGAGCACAATGTGTCCCCCCTTTCTTTTTGAGATGCCCATTATGTTTATGACGTTAGCTCAAAGCATGGTCTGAACTTCTTGTAAGACCAGAATTGAGCAATTGTCTTCGTAAAGACGTTATAGCAAAAAGTTTATATAGAAATGATGGTAACATATCAACCTGAATTGTCGGCGAGTGATTATAACGAACGATTCTGGTCGGTGTGGTTTCTGACATACCTAAATCTGCGATAAACGGTATCGTCTGATCGTTTTACTGGTGTCTCACCATGATCGTTTTCAGCAATGGCTGGTATTGGTAACTGAAACTCTCTCCGGATACCCTGTGGGAATGTGAAAATATTAAACGGGTCGTACTTCTTTTTAATTCTTTCAAGTCTGCTTACATGCGAGCCATAATACTCTTCTAAGTAATAAGGCAGATCATTATATGGGAAATTAACATAGGCGCCTGTCGTTGCGGCCGCAAGGATTGGAAATCGGTCATTTATCCAGCTCGTGTTTTCCTCTGCGTACCTGTTTTTCTCCCAAGTAGTTTCCAGCCAGATAATAAAGTGCGCATTCCGATAAAAGAATGCCGTCTCATCCGTTCCGACTTCTCGAACTCTGCCACCAAGTGCATACATGGATAAACCAGCAAAAACAGAGCCCACTGGACGTTTACGAATCAGTCTGACAAGCTCTGAAATTTTATATTGGCTGAAATCTTTCAGAACAAAACGACTGGCAGACTGAAATTTTTCAAAGGGTGGATAATTGCTCCCGATTATTGTAACTGCTTCAAGAAACGTTATATAGTCAAGGCTATACTCCGCTCCGGCAAGTTCGAGGAATGGTTTTACAATTTGCTCCGCTTCGTTCGGTTCGCCGTAAAAAATACCCCTTACAAGCATCGCTAGGCCGTCATTGACGGAGTTGTAGATTCTTGAAATTAATGTGATTCTGGGATCAGCGTCTCTCAGCCATCTCTGCCAGGTTTTAAGAAATGTTTCCTGTTCTTTAGATGTTACATGGAGATAATCAATTTCGATTAGGGTAACTTTGTCTACCTTCGGAGGAAGCCTAAATTTCATAGATACGACGACACCGAAATTTCCGCCTCCAGCGCCGCGGCATGCCCAGAAGAGGTCCTCATTGCAGTTTCGACTTGCTTTAATAATGTCACCCTCGTAGTTTACAAGCTCAATCTCCTCAAGACTGTCACACCCAAGTCCCAAGTAACGGCATGAAAGCCCCCATCCGCCTCCCATAGCGTATCCGCCTACCCCGACAGTCGGACAAGTGCCACCGGGGAGAGGATATCCTTTTGAGGACAGAAATTCATATACTAAACTATTCGTTACGCCGCCTTGAACATACAACAGGTTTCCGCTTTTTTCGATATCAAGACGCGTCATTTCACTTACGTCAATTATCAGGGTGCAGTTGCCGTTCGAGTAGCCTTCATAATTGTGGCCGCCATTGCGAATTCTTAGCGGCACATGGAACTTTTTTGACCATATCACGGCATTAACGACATCCCATTTATCCTTACAGTAGTCAATTATCTGAGGATACTGCTGAATAGCGCGATTGTAATCTTGTCTCGCTTCGTTATATAAATGATCTTTCGGTATGACAATATGGCCGGTAAGGCTACCGAATTGATTATCCAATTAAAAGCCTCCTTCTCGAAGCATAACTTATAAATATTTGAGTCACCTTATTATAGTATGCAAATCTATTCTACCTTTTCTTTTTAATTACCGAGCAGCTCTGTTTTAATCAAATAATCAATAAAAAGATCGGATGATAATACAAGATATGAGAATTGTCACATTTTTGTTCAAGAGAGGATCTACCAGAGAGTTCTGCTTGAACGGTCGGCAACATATCGATCATATAGAAGTAAACTAAAATAGATTTTCTCCAAAAGGTTTGCTTCCAAATAACGGTATCGCACTCATTTTTTCAAATATTACGAAGCTCAAGAGGTCCTTTTAACTTCGTATAAGACCAGAAATAGAATAAAGGTGTAAATATACCAAAACAAAAAGAGAAAACAATTTTACTGATACGTCCACAAATGATTAAAAGG
>DAMDEB010000114.1:4641-6649 GCA_032090075.1 Caproiciproducens sp. | reverse complement strand
TATCAGCTCATCATTCAAGAAGGAAACTATTATTTCTGCAAAATAGGAAATAAGTATTTTGCTGCGGCAGAACAGGAAAATCATTATTTTGTCGGGATGAAGGAAAGCAATTTACTTAAGGACCATCATAATTTCAAACGGTCGCTGGAATCTGTCACGGAAATTCATTGAGAAAGCAAACGTGTTCCCTGAACAGGAGTCTTTGACAATTATGGGTCGATTACTTTTTTCTTTAACTCCTGAAAAATCAAGTTCATTCTTTGCTCACAGACTTCACCTGAAACATTTAAAAATTACTTTGTAAGCAATAACTTCTCTCGTCTGACTATTTTAGATAACGCAGCAAATCAGAAGTACGCTGCAGCTGCGCCGTTCGAATTGCAGGTATAAAAAGGGAACAATGCATGGCCTTTTTATCATTTCATAAACCCAATTTATGTAAATATCAGAAAATTACTGCAAAATTCTGACTAAAGCCCATATGGCAGTAGACAAATGATATATTATTATATTATAATATATCTAATTTGTTTTATCTGGGTCGTATACCGACAAAATTTTATTGAGGGATGTTAAATGATGGCGATGCAAAAAGAATTCCTTTATCAGAGAATTTATGAAGATCTGTTCAGAGATATTTCCAATGGAGTTTACTCTAGTGACGAGCGCCTCCCATCAGAAAAAGAGCTGGCCGAACGTTATCAAGTGAGCCGCATCACCAGCAAAAAAGCATTGGAAATTCTGGAGGAAAATGGGTACATCACACGAGCCCCGGGCAGAGGCTCCTTTATCAATATGGAGCATAAAGGGGAAGAAAAGGCGTTATTCCGGGGTCAGCGGCACCGGGAAGAAAGCCGGATGATCGGGATCATTGTGGAAGATTTTGCGGAAAATTTCGGAACCATGATTCTTGCAGGAGCGGAGCGGATTTGCAGTGAAAAATCATACAACCTCATTTTAAAGCGCTCAAACGGAAGTCAGGAGCAGGAAGCGTCTGCTATTCAGACTTTGTTGAACCTGGGGGTGGATGGTATTCTGGTAATGCCCGTTCACGGGGATAATTACAATCCGATGATTTTGAAGCTTGCAGTGGAAGCGTTCCCCTTCGTGCTGATAGACCGGGAGCTCAAGGGAATTCCGGCGTCCTTTGTCGGAACTGACAACCTAAGCGCGGCTAAAAATATGACAGACTATCTTTTTGAACTTGGCCACAGGAACATTTGCTTTGTCGGTCCCTCTGAAGTAGATACTTCCACTGTGCAGCAGCGCATAGAGGGCTTTACGGGCAGTTGCATGGAACATGAAAGCCTTGACGGTGAAAGTTCCGTCGTCACAAATATCATCAGCACGCTTCCGGGAAGAAAAGAACCGGACGGCATTGCAAAGGACGCAAAGGTTATAAAGCAGTATTTGCGGGAACACCCCGAAACTACTGCATTTTTTGCCGTGGAGTACAATATCGCGCTGATCGTTTACAAGGCTATTTACGAAATGGGCAAAAAAATTCCAGATGACTATACGGTTGTATGCTTTGACAGCCCGCCTAATTATATTGACCAATATACCTTCACACATATCCGTCAGGATGAGGTTTCGATCGGTCGGAAAAGCGGGGAATTTTTACTGAATCAAATTCATGGAGGCACAATAGAAAAATGCTCTATGAACGGGCAACTGGTTCATGGAAATTCAACCAGAAAAATTGATTGATATATTATTTGTTCTAAATGAAAAGCACGATTTTCCAAACATTTGGAAATCGTGCTTTATTTTATGCATAGTATCTAAATTAATCTGAAATTTAAAAAAATTATAGAAATAATATTGACAATGCTATTAATGATATATATAATATAAACAACATAATAAACTTAAGCAAAGTGAGTGAATGCATTTGGATAATACAAAAGAAATAATCCGGGTTTTAAGCACGATAAACGAAAAATTAAAAGACAGGCCGGCTTTGGCAGAGCTGTTCCGAAATTGTTACCCAAACACCCTTAACACT
>DAMDEB010000114.1:0-4631 GCA_032090075.1 Caproiciproducens sp. | reverse complement strand
TAACACTACAGTAAAGTTGCCGGAATCTGAAGATCCGTTTATTATAACAGGGGATATTCCTGCAATGTGGTTACGGGACTCTTCCGCACAGGTTCGTCATTATCTTGATGCCGCCGAAAAAGACGACAAACTGGCGTCTTTGATCAGGGGACTGATTCACCGGCAGATGTGCTGTATCAATATCGATGCATATGCAAATGCGTTTAATCAGCAAGAAAACGGGCACGGCCATCAGGACGATAAAACTTTACAGTCCCCGTGGATTTGGGAAAGAAAATATGAAGTGGATTCGCTTTGCTATCCGATTCAGCTTTCGTACCTGTACTGGAAGAAATGCGGCAAAACAGACTGCTTTGATGAGCCTTTCTTTAAGGCGTCACAAAAAATAATCACGGTATGGCGAACAGAGCAGAACCACGAAACTTCAGAATACACCTTTGAACGTACGGGTTCCGTTGAAACGGACACATTGTCCAACGCCGGACGCGGCACCCCGGTAACGTACACAGGCATGACATGGTCGGGCTTCCGCCCCAGCGATGATGCGTGCACTTACGGCTATTTGGTTCCATCCAATATGTTCGCAACCGTGGTATTGGGTTACCTTGTAGAGATCATGCGTGAAATTTATCATGATGAGACAACAGCACAGGAAGTGAAAGAGCTTCAGAAGGAAATTCAAAGCGGAATTCAGAACTTTGCAATTTTTGACCACCCGAAATACGGTAAGATTTACGCATATGAAACAGACGGAATGGGGAATTATAATTTGATGGACGATGCAAATGTCCCGAGCCTGCTGTCACTTCCTTATTTGGGCTACTGCGCAGCCAATGACCCGATCTATCAAAATACACGCAAATTCATCTTAAGCAAAGATAATCCGTTCTATTTTGAAGGGAAAGCGGCAAAGGGAGTCGGGAGCCCGCACACCCCTTCCAATTACATATGGCCGATATCGCTTGCCGTTCAAGGGTTGACCAGTACTGACATGGATGAACAAAACCGGCTACTGCACATGCTGGAAACCACAGATGCCGGAACCGGATTTATGCATGAAAGCTTCAACGTTGAAAATCCACAGCACTATACCAGGGAATGGTTTGCATGGGCAAATTCAATTTTCAGCGAGTTTTTATTAAAGTACACAGAAACTATTGCTGATACAAAATAATTGGAGTGATTGTTATGAAAGCGGCACGACCGTCACGGGGCCAGCGAAACAGAATTGCTTATGCGTTTATTTCCATCCCTGTGATTCTACTCATCTTATTCATGGGAATACCAATCATAATGGCGTTAATTCTTAGCTTTACGGATTACAACGTGATCAATACGCCAAATTTTATCGGCCTGCAAAACTATCAGAAACTGTTTCAGGATGAATTTTTCTGGACTGCATTCTACAACACACTGTATTACACCCTTGTTTATGTTCCGCTTGGGCTGATTGTTTCGCTGGGAACCGCCATGTTTTTGAACTGTAACAGAAAAATTTCTTCCCTGTTCAGAACCTTTTTCTACATCCCGGTATTGTCCTCTACTGTGGCAACGGCAACGCTGTGGTTTTGGATATTAAATCCGCAATACGGACTTCTTAACAAAACGCTGGAAATCTTTGGTGTGCCGGGACCCGCGTGGCTGTACAATTCCAAATTCGCAATGCTTTCGGTAATTATTATGAGCGTATGGGCCGAGTTCGGAGCCAATATGATGATTTTTCTTGCCGGGCTGAAGGGAATTCCAGTGGGATTGTATGAAGCCGCTAAGATTGAGGGTGCCAACAGGTGGCAGCTGTTCTCGCGCATTACGGTCCCCTCGCTGTCCAAAACCACTTTCCTCGTTACGACCATGCTGATTATCGGTGCGGTTCAGGTTTTTGACCAGGCCTTCGTGCTCACCAAGGGCGGGCCGGGCAATGCAACCATTACTCTGGTTTACTACATTTACAACAATGGTTTTAAGAATTTGAAAATGGGATATGCATCCAGCGTTTCCTTTATCGTATTCTTTATGATTTTGGCATTTTCCCTTATAAACGCCAAGGTCAGCAACAGCAGTGAAGACGGGAGGTAAAAAATGACAAAGTCAAAACGTGTTCTCAAAAGTACGGGCTGGTACATTGCGGCAATTGCAATTGCTTTGGTTACCGTGTATCCATTCCTTTGGATGCTTTCCACGTCCTTTAAGCCGGAGACGGAAATATTCAAAAATTCAACTTCTCTTATTCCGCAAAACGCTACTTTTCAGAATTATTTCGATGTTTTCGATACCATTCCCTTTTTTACCTATTTTAAAAACTCATTGATTTTGGCGGTGGGCGGCGTACTGACTAACTTGTTTTTCGGTTCGCTTGCAGGTTATACCTTCGCTAAATTAAAATTCAAAGGTAAAAAAACCATATTTTTGATTTTCCTGGCATCAATGATGATTCCCAGCGTGGTTACAATGATTCCGTCGTTCCTGGTGCTGAAAAACTTTCCGCTGGTGGGCGGCAACAACATTCTCGGTCAGGGCGGCATGGGGTTCATCAACAGCTTTTGGGCCATCCTGCTCTCCGGCGCGGCAGGCGCGTTTGCCATCTTCTTTATGAAACAGTTTTTCGAAACTCTGCCATCGGAGCTGGCGGAGGCAGGCCGGATTGACGGATGTAGCGAGTTCGGAATCTTTTCCAGAATTTATCTGCCGTTAATCAAGCCCGCTGCGGTCACCCTTGGAATCATGACTTTTCAGTCCGGCTGGAACAGCTTTATGTGGCCGTTAATCGTACTGAATTCAGAAAAGATGATGACCGTTCAGGTGGGGCTTTCCACCTTCCGGTACAATTACAGCACCAATTACGGGGCGTTGATGGCCGGAACCGTAATTGCCACCATACCGACCTTACTGGTGTTTATTTTTGCACAAAAGTATTATGTCGAAGGGATTGCATTTTCAGGAGGAAAATAAAGTCCGCTTTGACAATAATATAATAAAAATGGAGGAGAAATCTTATGAAAAAAATGGTAGCTTTGCTCTTAACCGCAGTTTTACTGGCCACAACACTGATGGCATGCGGAACGTCTACAAACGGTTCGTCGGCGGCAAGCGGACAAAAGCCGGCGGCAGGCAGCAAAAAGGAATTGGTAATGTGGGGTTCCTGGTCAGGCGATCAGGTCGGTCAGCTGCAACAGCAGCTCAAAGCCTACAACGACTCACAGAGCGCCGTAACCGTAAAATATGTTGTGCAGGACAGCCTTGAAGAAAAGCTGTTAACCGCAATCGCCGGCGGCGAACTGCCGGATGTTGTCCTTTGGGACCGTTACAACACCGGTACATACGCCTCAAAAGGCGCATTGGAGCCAATTGACGACAAAGTGAAAAAAGACAATGTTGACCTAAAGCAGTTTTACGACCCCGCTGTGGATGAAATGACCTACGACGGCAAGCTGTACGGAATTCCGCTGTTAGTGGATTCACGTATCCTGTTTTATAACAAGGCAATGCTGAAAGAAGCCAATGTGGACCCCGCTTCTATTAAAACATGGAACGATTTGGAAAGCGCGGCAATCAAACTGACAAAAAGAGACGGCGGCAAGCTGTCCCAGGCAGGTTTTTCACTGAAAGATCAAGGCTTGTTTAACATTTGGTTAAGGCAGGCAGGTGGCAAGCTGGTCAACGACGGCACCCCCTCCACCACTGCATTCAACAGCCCGGAAGGATTGGAAGTTCTGAATTTTTGGGATAAACTGCTGAATAAAGACAAGGTGTACGAGATCGGTTTTGAAGACGGCTTCGGCGGCAACGGCTTCAAAGCGGGCAAGGTAGCCATTACTTATGACGGTCCCTGGTCTTTAACCGATTACAAAAAAGCCGGCATTGATTTTGGCGTTATGGAAGCCCCTGTCGGCCCTAAGGGCGATAAGGGCGCTTACACAGGCGGCTTTGGACTTGTTATTCCAAAAGGCGCAAAGAACGCAGACGCATCCTGGGACTTCATAAAATGGTGGACTACAAACGCACAGAACGGCGTAAACTTTGCGAAGATCAGCGGCTGGATTCCGGCCAACAAAAAAGCTTCGAACGACGCCTACTTTACCCAGAGCGAGCAATATGCTCCGTTTGTAAAAGCACTTGACTACGCCACAATCCGTCCGAAAAACACCGGTTACTCCGATGTTGAAGGACTCGCCTTAATTCCGCAGCTGCAAAAGTTTGTAGCGAAAGAAATCAGTGCACAGGATGCCTTGAAACAGGCTCAGATACAGGGAGATAAAATTTTTGCGGACGCAGCAAAAAAGTAAATTCTTGAAAATAAAAACTCCTCTGGTACAGTATCAGAGGAGTTTTTATCTTCCTGAAAAATTGGAGGGAAATCTGCAGTGGCAAAAAAAAGAAAGCTGATCATTGCAGCCGCAGTTTTGGCGGTTGCTCTGGCTGCCTCTGTTTTGGCTGTCGGGGCCGCAACAGGAAAGCTCTTTCCGTCAAAGGATGAGCGTGCGGCGGCAGCGGCCAAAAATCTGGCTGTCCGTTTTTGGGATTCCGACAGAAAATACTTCTATTGCAACAGCGACCATCAAGTCAATTCAAAGCACCACGCCGGGCCTGAAAACGGCCTTTACACCGATTTTTGGTGGGAAGCGCAGCTGTGG
>DAMDEB010000113.1:358-11298 GCA_032090075.1 Caproiciproducens sp. | reverse complement strand
GACGACACGAAAGCTGCTACGCAGCAAACGATATCTGCCGCTGAAATTGAAGCAGCTGCCATTGAGGAAGAAGCTCAAAAATCGGCTGCACAGCAGGCGAAGGAAACAAGCCGCAGCGCGGACGAGGCGGTAGAAGAAAGTGCGAAACGGGCACAGTCTGCCGCAGAGCTTTTGAAACGGCAGAAAATTTTACAGGCAAAACAGGAAATTATTTATGATGTTATTGAAAAAGCACATCAAACCCTCAATGCTTTGCCGAATGATGCTTATTTTGATGTAATTGTAAAACTGACAGCCAAGGCCGCTTTGCCCCAGCGCGGGGACATCATATTTTCGCTGAAGGATCGTGAGCGTCTGCCGGTCAATCTGGAACAGCGGTTAAAGGAAGCGGTAAAAGCAAAAGGTGGTTCTCTTGAAATTTCAGACGAAACCCGTGATATTGACGGGGGTTTTGTTCTGATTTATGGCGGTATTGAAGAAAACTGTTCTTTCAACGCTTTATTTGAAGCGGAAAGGGAACGGCTGATTGACCGAGTCCACGAACTATTGTTCCGCTGAAATCACCAAAGGAGGAAAATCAGATGTCAGAAATGCAGTATGCCTTTGGGGTGGCACGCATTCGTTCAAAGGAACTTTCTCTGCTGAATGCACAGGAACTGGAGCAGCTTCTTTCCGCAAAAAACGAAGAAGAATGTCTTTCAATGCTTCGCAGCAGGGGCTGGGGGGATGCAAAAGACTATAGTCATCCGGAACAAATACTGGAGGCGGAACGGGAGAAAACATGGGTTCTGTTAAGGGAACTGCTGGATGATTTGTCCGTCTTTTTCGTGTTTTTATATCCGAACGATTACCACAATTTAAAAGCTGCAATCAAGGCGGTATACTCCGATTCGGATACGGAACAGATTTTTTTAAGTGGGGGAACGGTGGACTCGCAAACGATTTTGCAAGCCATCCGTGAACGCGACTATTCCCTTCTGCCGGAACCGATGCGTGAGCCTGCACAGGAAGCGTTTGATACACTGCTTCATACCGGTGACGGGCAGCTTTGTGATTTTATTCTGGATCGTGCATCTTTACTGGCGGTATATCGCACCGGAAAAGTTTCCAAAAATGAGCTCATCCGGGAATACGCTGAACTGACGGTTGCCTCTACAGATATAAAAATTGCGGTTCGTTCCTGCGCAACCGGAAAATCGCTGCAGGTGATTCTTCGCGCACTGGCTCCCTGTGATTCCATTGATGTGAAGGAGCTGGCACAGGCCGCGGCACAGGGTCAGGATAAAATACTTGAATATCTGCGTTCCACCGGCTACGCAGATGCCGAAGAACCTTTGAAAGAATCGGTTTCCGCTTTTGAACGCTGGTGCGACAACCGGATCATGCGCGCCATCCGACCTCAAAAATATAATCCGCTGACCATTGGCCCATTGGCAGCGTACCTTCTTGCGAGAGAAAGTGAAATTCGGGCGGTACGTATGATTCTTTCCGCCAAACGAAATCATCTGCCGGAACAATCCGTGCGGGAAAGGCTGAGGGAATCGTATGTATAAAATTGCAGTGATGGGCGACCGTGACAGCATTTACGGGTTTGCAGCCCTTGGACTTGATATTTACCCGGCTGACAATCCTGCCGAGGCAGCGAAAAGACTTCGCAAGTTGGCAGAAAGCGGCTACGCGGTTATTTATATGACAGAAGCGCTCGCCGCCGTATTGGAACAGGAAGTTGAAGGGTACCGCACACTGCGGTCTCCCGCAATTATTCTGATTCCCGGCATTTCAGGCAACACGGGCGCAGGAATTGCACATGTGCGCAAATCTGTGGAACAGGCCGTTGGTTCCGATATTATCTTTAACGGTGAAAACGAAAAGAGCAGGTGACAATATGAGTAAAGGCACAATTCGCAAGGTCGCCGGCCCGCTGGTTATTGCAGAAGGTATGCGCGACGCCAATATGTTTGACGTTGTGCGCGTTAGCAGTCAGCGGCTTATCGGCGAAATCATAGAAATGCACGGGGACAGAGCATCCATTCAAGTCTATGAGGAGACCTCAGGCTTAGGCCCGGGTGAACCGGTGGAATCCACCGGATATCCTTTGAGTGTGGAGCTTGGACCCGGATTAATAGGCAGTATTTTCGACGGTATCCAGCGTCCGCTGGATGATATTATGAAAGCCTCCGGTAATAATTTGCACCGCGGCGTGGAAATTCCCGCGCTGAAACGGGATGTAAAATGGCATTTTGTTCCGTGTGTTCACGAAGGGGAAATCGTTGAATCCGGTGATATCATCGGAACCGTACAGGAAACGGAAATCGTGGTACACAGTATTATGGTTGCTAATGGAGTGAGCGGAACCGTTTCATCCATTGCGGAAGGGGACTACACCATAACGGACACAGTCGCCACCGTGCGTGAGTCAGACGGCACAGAGCACCACTTGTCCCTTATGCAGAAATGGCCGGTTCGCGTTGGAAGACCATATCGTGAAAAGCTTTCCCCCGAAATGCCGCTTGTTACCGGTCAGCGCGTCATTGACGCGCTTTTCCCGATCGCTAAAGGCGGAGTGGCGGCTGTCCCCGGACCGTTTGGAAGCGGAAAAACCGTGGTGCAGCACCAGCTTGCCAAATGGGCGGAAGCGGATATTGTAATTTATATTGGCTGTGGAGAACGCGGCAATGAAATGACGGACGTTTTGAATGAATTTCCAGAGTTGAAAGACCCGAAAACAGGGTATTCACTGATGGAACGCACCGTTCTGATTGCAAACACCTCTGACATGCCGGTTGCCGCACGAGAAGCCTCCATCTATACAGGAATAACCATTGCGGAATATTTCCGCGATATGGGCTATTCTGTGGCACTTATGGCAGACTCCACTTCACGCTGGGCGGAAGCGCTCCGTGAAATGTCGGGACGTCTGGAAGAGATGCCCGGTGAAGAAGGCTATCCGGCTTATCTTGGCAGCCGTCTGGCACAGTTCTATGAACGTGCAGGACGAGTTCGTTCCCTCGGCAGTACGCCAAGGGAGGGTGCACTCTCTGTAATCGGAGCTGTTTCACCCCCCGGCGGCGATATTTCAGAGCCTGTTTCTCAGGCAACGCTCCGTATTGTAAAAGTATTCTGGAGTCTTGACTCCGGACTCGCATACCGCAGGCATTTCCCGGCGGTCAACTGGCTGACCAGCTACTCCCTCTATGTGGATACCATGGAAAAATGGTTCAACTCCCATGTGCACCCTGACTGGATGGAATGCCGCAGCCAAATTATGCGCCTGCTTCAGGAAGAATCAGAATTACAAGAAATTGTGAAGCTGGTCGGAATGGATGCGCTTTCCGCTCCGGACCGTTTGAAACTGGAAGCAGCCCGATCCATCCGTGAAGATTTTCTGCATCAGGATGCCTTCCATGAAACGGATACCTACACACCTCTGGAAAAACAATACACTATGATGAAACTGGTGATTGACTTTTATCAGGAATGCAGCGAAGCGCTTGGGCGGAGTGTTCTTGTTGAAAAACTGGTTACCCTTCCTGTTCGCGAACGAATCGGCCGTTTTAAATACGTGCCTGCCGATAAAATGAAACAGGAGTATGACGAGATTATTCAGACCATGAAAAAAGAAATTCAAGACCTTGAGCAGAAGGAGGACTACTGATGCCAAAAGAATATAGAACGATACAGGAAGTAGCAGGCCCTCTCATGCTGG
Source organism: Caproiciproducens sp. (assembly GCA_032090075.1). Lineage (GTDB taxonomy): Bacteria > Bacillota > Clostridia > Oscillospirales > Acutalibacteraceae > Caproiciproducens. The sequence continues at coordinate 7,592 of DAMDEB010000113.1, read as the reverse complement.
TTCAGGGCGTAGAAGATGTAAATTATAACGAACTGGGCGAAATTGAACTTGCCAACGGAGACAAGCGCCGCTGTAAGGTGCTTGAAATAGATGGCGGAAATGCTCTGGTGCAGCTGTTTGAAAGTTCAACGGGAATTAACCTGAGCAACAGCAAGGTTCGGTTTCTTGGCCGCAGTATGGAACTGGGCGTGTCGCAGGATATGCTTAGCCGTGTGTTTGACGGGCTTGGTCGCCCAATCGACGGCGGACCGGAAATTTTGCCGGAATGCCGCATGGACATCAATGGACTTCCGATGAACCCCGTAGCCAGAAATTATCCGCAGGAATTCATACAAACCGGGGTTTCTGCAATTGACGGGTTGAATACCCTTGTCCGCGGACAAAAGCTGCCGATCTTTTCCGCAAGCGGCTTGCCCCACGCCGATCTGGCGGCACAAATAGCCCGGCAGGCAAAGGTACGTGGTACTTCCGAACCGTTTGCCGTTGTTTTTGCTGCGATGGGCATCACGTTTGAGGAGTCGAATTTCTTTATCGAAAGTTTTCGCGAAACAGGCGCAATCGACCGTGCGGTCCTGTTTGTCAATCTTGCAAACGATCCTGCCGTGGAACGGATTGCAACGCCCAGAATGGCACTGACCGCTGCAGAATACCTTGCTTTTGAAAAGGATATGCACGTTCTGGTTATCACGACTGACATTACCAATTATGCTGATGCTTTACGCGAAGTTTCAGCGGCTCGGAAAGAAGTACCTGGGCGCCGCGGATATCCGGGTTATATGTATACTGACCTTGCTTCTTTATATGAACGTGCGGGCAGGCAAAAAGGAAAGCCCGGCAGTATTACAATGATCCCTATTTTAACCATGCCGGAAGACGACAAAACACACCCGATTCCAGACCTTACCGGTTACATCACAGAAGGACAGATTATTCTTAGTCGTGAGCTTTACCGCAAGGGGGTTACACCGCCTATTGATGTGCTACCATCCCTATCCAGATTAAAAGATAAAGGAATCGGCGAAGGTAAGACGCGTGCTGACCATGCCAACACCATGAACCAGCTGTTTGCGGCTTATGCGCGCGGAAAAGAAGCCAAGGAACTCATGGTGATTCTGGGCGAGGCCGCTCTGACTGATATTGATCTTCTGTACGCAAAATTTTCGGATGCGTTTGAAAAGGAATATGTCTCTCAGGGTTATTATACCAATCGTGATATTGAAGAAACGCTTTCTATCGGTTGGAAGCTTTTGTCCATTCTCCCACGTAGTGAATTAAAGAGAATTAAAGATGAATTTCTCGACCAATACTACGGCAAATAAACGCATGACGCAAGATAACGTTCTCAAAGGAGGGATTGCTTTTGGCAACTGCTCATGTAAATCCCACACGAATGGAACTGACCCGGTTGAAAAAAAAGTTGGTTACGGCAATTCGCGGGCATAAACTGTTGAAAGATAAGCGGGATGAACTGATGCGCCGTTTTCTTGACCTTGTGCGTGAAAACAAGGCACTTCGCGAGAAAGTGGAGTATGGAATTACGCAGGCCAACCGAAATTTTGTGCTGGCACGTTCTGTGATGCCGGACGAGGTTATCCATGTGGCACTCATGACGCCCAAACAGGAAGTTACTCTGGAAGTTGAAACCCAAAATGTGATGAGTGTGGAAATACCAAAATATCATTATAAAACAAGAACATCCGATGCAAATGATATTTATTCTTACGGATACGCTTTTACATCCGGTGACCTTGATTCGGCTGTGAAATCTCTGGCCGACCTGCTGCCGGATATGCTCCGTTTGGCCGAATGCGAAAAAGCCTGTCAGCTTCTTGCAGCTGAAATTGAAAAAACTCGCCGTCGTGTCAATGCACTGGAACATGTTTTAATCCCGGAAATGCAGGAAAATATTCACTATATTACAATGAAGCTCGACGAAAATGAGCGCAGTACGCAGATTCGACTTATGAAAGTGAAAGATATGATGCTGGAACAGGCACATCACTACAAGGAAAAGCAGGAGTTAGAGGTGGAAGCTCAGCAATGAATTATTATTGTCATTGCGAAGCCTGAGCTGCTGCTATGGATTAGTCAGTAACTACTGCAAAACGCCCGCATGTTTGGCTGTGAATAAGCCGAACATGCGGGCGTTTTAGTTTGAGTATGTTTATGAGAACTGAAATCATTGTTTTTTGTTAGAAGTTCCGTTCTGTTTTAAAATTGTGGAGGCCATATCGCTGTTGCCGGTAACAAGTGCAAGCATCATACTGTATACGTCCTGTGGTGAACGATGAAAATTGCGTTTTACCATGTTTGCCTGATAAAGGTCGGGCACATATAAAGTAAAATTCATTAAGTCCATATCCCCGCCTGAAATATGGAATATTACATTGTAGCCACGCACAGTTTTTACAATTTCCACTTGGTTTTCATTTTCCCTCTTTGCTTTCGCCAACAGATTAATTGCGGCGGCAACGGCTTTGTCACGCACTACCGGTGGAAGTGCCGTGTCAAGTTGTTTTGCAATCATACGCGCGGTGTCACTCACTGAACAAAGTTCGTTTTTTTCACCGCTTGTAATCACGTTTCCTTTTTCTGTTAACTCGGCAAGCGCATCAGTTACTTCAAAATAGTTTGCCAGCCCGTTGTCCTGAATGATGTTTAAAATATCACTTTTTGAAAGCGGAGCATTAACACTTGACAGCAAGTAACAGATTAATATGCGTATTTCATTCTTATTTCTGAGTCCGCCCGGCTCAACTCCTCCTGTAAAAGCATCAAAATCCATAACAAGCACCTCCTGCAGAATATATCCGCTTTTTTACAAAAAAGCCAAAGCAAACACGCTCCTTCTTGCCGGAGCAGGCTTCGCTTTGACTTAACATACAGAATCACTATTATAATTTTAACACATCAACGTATTTCTTTCAATCTTAATATGTCAATCTGAGTTATTTTTAAGTATATTCTCATTGATATAAGTTAAAAGTTTATTTTGCTGCTCAACAGTACAAGCTCGATAAGCACCAACAAGGGCCTTTTCATTGTCGGAAAGTTCATAAATGTGACTTGTGTTTTTTTTACTGTATGAAAAATTTGACTTTGAACCGCTGTCGGCTACTGCCTCAGGAGTGCCTTCGTCGGCGAGCATATCATTAATCGGAATATTAAATACTTTTGAGAGCGTTATCAATACTGAAATATCTGGAGTCGTCTTGCCTATTTCATAGTAGGAGTAGGTTGAGCGGTCAATATTTAATATTTTTGCAATTTGAACTTGAGTGTAGCCACTCTTGACGCGCAGTTCACGCAGTCTTTCATTAATGCGAATCTTTTCTATAATAGCTCACACCACCTTTTCAAGAAATAAACAAAAAATTTTTTTATATAATAAGAATTATATATTTTTTTTCGTATATTACGATAATTAAGTGACGATTATTCACTAACAATTCATATTATCGGTATATATTTTATAAAATAAACTCTTGACGTAAGCGTTTTGTTTTTGTATAATAAACAGGTTGCATATACCCATGCTACTGTGGCTCAATGGTAGAGCAGCTCATTCGTAATGAGCAGGTCATTGGTTGTTGATAAGGTAGACTTTAACATAGCATGAATTACTCATAAATGTACAGAAAAATCGGTTGGGTTTTTATAGAAGTATTTCCCTTTTATGCACCTGATATGTAAAGTAAACCCCAAAAATTTCATATGCTACTGTGGCTCAATGGTAGAGCAGCTCATTCGTAATGAGCAGGTTGTCAGTTCGATTCTGACCAGTAGCTCCAAGAAAAAGTCTGTAAACATGCGTGTTTACAGACTTTTTTTGTATCTCTTAAATGTAACGATACAACAAGAGGGGTACTGTTTGATCCTACTTCTCGTCAGAGAAAACAAGCGCAAATATGCCCCACAAAAGGCCTCAAGGAAGAATAAAAGGAAGTGTACCAACTTAACGAGAAAAGCCGTTGTGGGGCATTTGTGCGCCTTACAGGCGATTGGAAAGAGTCAAGTCTTGCTGCGGGGTGACAAAAGCTCCCCGAAATGAATATCAGGGAGCTTTCCTGCGAAAACGGCGTCACTTATCAGTAGTAGCTTTTCATCTGCTGAAGTAGGCCTTTTAAAATTTTCCGTTTCCTGTGGCCGACTGCCGAAGCAGACATCTGTAGCTGCTGAGCTAACTGTTTCTCTGTTTTCTCTTCGAAAAAGATACCATAGATGATTTTTTGTTCCTCTGCACTTAGCTTGTCCAAACAGCGGTGAAGATAGTTTAGCTGTTCTGCTTTCAGCACTTCGTGCTCAACAGGGGTTGAGCTGTCTACGCAGAGGAATTCTATGGATACGCCCGCTTCGATGAATTGCTCTAAAGAATGTTCGTATTTGGCAGCTTTATTTTTCAGATACCTCTCGTGTTCGTATTCTTGATAATATGCTTTGTAGACCTCATAGGTGACAGGTGTTCTTTTCCCTTTTACAATCAATGTGTATTCTTTCATATACTTGTCCTCCAAATTTTCAATGTGTTCATGTGAAAATTTGAAGGCTGGAGGGGAACGACACCGTTGTTGAGGCATAAAAATACAGGCATACAAGGGCAAAGTTAAGCTGCCCTGTATACCTTTTACGAAATCATAGTGGAGTTTAACGCGAACTGACAGTTCGCGCATATAGGCACACTTCTCCCGTGAGAAGCACAGGCTTTTTTTGACAAGCTACCTGTTAAAGAAATATGTAGCAGATAGTTGTCCGCTTCATCACGCCCGACCGCTGCCAAGCAGCGGTCGCCCAAATTCCGAAGTTTTACTAATGCACATAGAAAAACCCTCCAAACCCGCAAGTCTGGAGGGCATTAATATCATTCACGCATGGAAAGAGACCCACCAAACTTACGTTTTTTTTATTTGGCGGGTGTGCCTTTCGGCAAGTTTGCCATTAACAATATATGAATTTTCTTGGATAGAAAAGGCCTTATGAATTATATATTACACCGTCCCTTACACTTACAATCCGATTGCCGTATGCCGCCGCATCGGCAGAATGTGTTACCATAACGATGGTTTTATCACTTTCATGGTTTATTTCCTTGAGAAGCGTCATAATCTCGGTGCCGGTTTTGCTGTCAAGGTTACCGGTTGGCTCATCGGCAAAAATGATATCGGGACTGTTAATCAGCGCTCTTGCTATGGCCACACGTTGCTGCTGCCCCCCGGAAAGTTCTCTCGGTGTATGTTTTCTTCTGTCGGTGAGTCCGACAATTTCGAGAATGTTATTCAGTTGCTTTCGATAGTCTTTTGCGTTTTTTCCATCGAGGAGAATAGGAAGTAAAATATTTTCCTCTACATTCAAATTGGGAATCAGGTTGTAAAACTGAAAGATGAAGCCGATGCTTCTGCGTCGCATGACGCTTTTTTTCTCATCATTATACCTGGAGATATCCTTGCCACCCATCAGCACACTTCCGTTTGTGGGGCTGTCAAGACCTCCTAGAATATAGAGCAGCGTACTTTTCCCCGAACCTGACGGCCCCATAATTGATACAAATTCGCCTTTGGTGATTTGCAGTGAGATTCCCTTGAGCACTCTGGTGACGGTGTCACCTATTTTGAAATCTTTTATGATGTTTTCGCCTTCTATGGCGACAGGTATTTTAGTCATGATGCATTCTCCTTATTCTTATTCGAATTTAATCTCTTCTACGAGCTTCATTTTAGAGCCTTTCAAAATCGGGACAACGGAACCGATCAGGGTGATAATGATTCCCGCAAGACCGGCCATAATAAATATTCCTGCGTCCAGTTCCGGGGTAACCGAAATTTTCGGGCCGGCAACGATAAAGATCGTTCCTATTTCCATGTATGAGACGAACACTCCGATCACCGCGCCAATAAGCCCTGATGTAAATCCTTCCATCAGTGTCATTTTTACATTCTGACGGTTGCTCATTCCGACTGATTTGTACATGGCGATGGAGCGTTTCCTTTGAATATAGTTGATGAGCAAATTATTGATAATTCCGACAGCCGCAAGCAACAGGATAAAATATGTAAGCTTTCGCATCGGATCCAAAAACGAGTTAACGGTACTCAGCGCATCATGGTTAAATTCATCTATGGTACGGCTCCAATTTGTTTTGTTCCCGAACAAATTGCGAATCTGTACCATAACGGCATCCGGGTCGGCTGCGGTATAGGCAAGCATATCGTAATTCTGTACACCGAATTCACTCTTTGCATAGGCAGCCGGAATAACGGCGTCCGAATTGTCCGCTCGTGACTGAAAGCTTCCTATGATTTGGTATTTGTACGTATTATCGTTATAAGTAAGACCGATGGTATCGCCAATCCTCAGATTGTGCTTTGTCAGGCAATCTTTACTGAGTAAGATGTTTCGCCCACCTCCGAAGGCGGTTTCAATTTTATTCTTTGTCTGATCATCTTCATATTTTAAATTGAGCATAGAATTATGCAGGCTGATATCATCCACGGCTTCCATTTGATTAAAGGTAAAACCGTCTGTGCTGATTTTATTATTCAGTTCATAGATAGGCAAAACGCTCTTGATTCCTTTGATATTTTTAATCTCATTTACAAATTCACTGCTCATGTTTGCCTGCGTGAAACCGTTCAGTTTAGCGCCATGGAATACGTCGCCCACATAGGAGGAAACAAAGCTTCCGATCACACTGATTGCGATAACTGCCGACAGGCTGATGAACAACAGCGTGATATTCTGGCTCACACTTTTATTCTGCTTCATGTTCCGGGCGGCAAGCCTGCCTTCGTTGCCGAATATCAACCCGTAAACCCGCTCCAGAACATAGGAGAAAAGGTTTGTAAGCATCGGAATGATGATAATTGTTGCCGCAATCAATCCAAGCAATGAAAAACCTCCCGCCAGCGTGAGCAGGTTTCCGGAGTTTTTATTCACAATACGCGGAAGAATGATGGAGAGGATAAAAAGGACGGTTCCAAATACGAGGTTTGTCTTGTTCGAGATATTCTTTTCTTCTACCGTACCCAAAACAATGTCCTTTACTGGGAGACGGCTTGCCCTGCAGATCGGGAGATAAGCACTTAGCATAGATATGCCAACCGCTACCGTGCAGGCGAGCAGAATGTTAAGCGGAGAAACCACCATCGGTATTTCAATGCCCATCGACAGTGATTCCCCCAACCCGCCCAGGAGCAGTTTCAAAATACCGTAGCCCAACGGGATGCTGAGCAGGCCTCCG
>DAMDEB010000113.1:0-348 GCA_032090075.1 Caproiciproducens sp. | reverse complement strand
CCGTATATCAGACTTTCGAGCAACAATATTCTCGTCGTCGTCTTCTCGGAAGCGCCGATGCTGCGGAAGGTTCCGATGACCGGAAGCCGCTCCAGCGTGATGACCTTATAACTGCTGAAAATAATAAAAACACTCATTGTAAGGGAGAAAAAGCTAATCAGGTAAAACGGCAGGGATTTCTGTTTTGCATCCGATGCGACCTGCGCTTCGTTATAGACCTTTGTAACTTTATATTTCTCCGAAGACAGGGAAGACGACAGTTCGGATTTCAGCTTTTCTGTGCTAACGCTCGCAGCTGGTTCAATCAATATTTTACTGTTGTCGCCGGAAGTGTTTAGAATGGAGGAT
>DAMDEB010000112.1:8011-11307 GCA_032090075.1 Caproiciproducens sp. | reverse complement strand
GTGTTCTTGTAATCCCTGTGAATTCAATCTCAATTCCAAATTTCGTAGTCAGCATTGTGTTTTGCCCCTTTCAAAGTGTGTTTCTGTGTTACTATATATCACTCTTCTGGGGACTTATATCAAGTAATTCTGCGCAATAAAATACACAAACATTGGCTAGAATGCTGTGTATTTCACATCATAATCATTTGAAAGAATCTTCTCCAAATACCAAGCCAAGGCCGGAACCGCAATCCCAATCCACGTGGACAGTACCGATATCGTCAATAAAGGTAATGGTTCCTTTGTCACCAGGGCTAAGTTTGGTGTAGGGGTCGTTCATGCTGATGAGTTCTACACGAGTGCCGGGCGAATAATAGCTGCGCAAGTGTTCAATCTGCTCTTTTGAAATCTGTTTCATTCTGCCGCCTCCTGCAATCTGTTTTTAAAAGCAGTGTTGCCTTCCAGCGGTGCAAGCAGGACTTTGCGCTCCGCCTTGTATTCCGGTCCGATGAAACCAAGGCGCAAAAGGAAACAGCGGAATGCGTATTTTTCATTCTCTACTGATTTTGCCTTAGCGGCAATCAAATGCTGGCTCTTTGCCATCTCACAGAGTGCGGAAACCAGATGCGTATATGCCTTAACCGCTTCACTGTTATCCGTAAAAGGAAACCATGGAAATCGAATGGTATTCTCAGTTTCTTCAATGGCGAGGGTATCCGTTCCGATTGCTTTTTTAATGAGAGTGCCCTTACTCTCCACCAGATGATTAAGGTTAATCAGAGCCGTTTCGGTAAAGTCTGCCCTAGGTATTTCAATCACAAGACCATCCGAAGATGTTTCAGCGGTGAATCCCCTGTGGCTCAGTTCGTCAAGCAAATTCTTAATCACTTCTCCGTTGGTGCTGTCTGAAAAGCTGAGCGTGCCGTTCTTGTCCACTTTGAAACAGCCAATCTCATAACCAAAGGATGGTGCACCTTTATAAGCAGGCTTAATCCCAAGAATTTCTCCAATTGCGGTGACCAGTGATTTTCTCTCGCTGCCAGTCAGATTATATTTAGTTTCCATGGTTTTGTACCACCTTTCATTTTGTCGGCGAAGATTCTCCGCCCGGTGAGTACATATATGCCTCAGAACGTTGTAAATAGCAAGACATTTCCGAATCAAAATCTTAGGCAAGAATTTCTTCAACATGCGCCAAATTGGTATAGGGGATTTTTTCGCCATCCAGATAAAGAGGAACCGCCGCCTTATTAAAAAAGCGGCTGCAATATTTATATACTTTTTTCCCTATCCTGTTTGGTATTGGTGTTGGCAACCACTTCCTTCGCCAATTCTGCATATGAATATGTTTTTCCATCGCGTTCAACAGTCACATCGTCCGAGTTGCCCTTAAGTTCTGCAAATCTGCGTAGTATAACCGAAGCATACTTGGGGTCAAGTTCCAACATGCAGCAGATACGATCGGTCTGTTCACAGGCAATAAGCGTTGAGCCGCTGCCTCCAAACGGGTCAAGCACGATTCCATTCACCTGACAGGAATTCTGTATGGGATAAGCAAGCAAACCGACAGGCTTTGAGGTCGGATGATTCTCATTGCGTTTTGGTTTATCAAAATGCCATATGGTCGCTTCACTGCGTCCGGCATACCAGCGGTGTTTTCCGCTTTTGAGCCACCCGTACAGAATCGGCTCGTGTTGCCACTGATAGGGAGAACGACCCATGACAAAGCTGTTCTTTTCCCATATGCATACACCGCTGAGATGAAATCCTGCATCAATAAACGCTTTTCGGAAATTCAATCCTTCAGTGTCCGCATGAAACACATAAGCCGATCCACCAGCCTCAAGGCTGTCCGCCATATTGTTGAAGGAGTTAAACAGGAAACTGTAAAACTGCTCGCTGCCCATAGAATCATTCATAATGGTCAAACCACTTGCAGATTTGAAAGAAACTGCATAAGGCGGGTCGGTTACTACAAGATTAGCTTTTCTGCCATTCATGAGCTGTGCCATATCATCAGCGTTTGTTGCATCCCCGCAGACGAGACGATGGCGGCCCACCGTCCATACATCGCCCGGTTTTACAAAAGCGGCATTCTCAAGGGCCGCCGTCAGGTCAAATTTATCATCTTCATTAACGGCATCTTTGAATGCGTCTTTAAAGAGTTCATCAATCTCTGCGGCATCGAAACCTGTGAGCGACACATCAAAATCGGCGGCATTCAAATCAGAAATGAGCGAAGCCAACTTATCGTTATCCCAAAAGCCGGATACTTTGTTGAGCGCCACATTTAAAGCCTTTTCCCGCTGCTCATCCAGTTCCACTACAACACATTCAATATCAGTCTGACCAAGTTCCGACAGAACTTTTAGTCGTTGGTGACCGCCGACCACATTCCCGGTAATCTTATTCCAGATCACCGGTTCCACATACCCGAATTCCTCAATGGAACGGCGAAGCTTTTCATATTCTGGGTCTCCGGACTTTAAATTCTTACGCGGATTATATTCCGCCGCCTTAAGTTGTGAAACGGGGATTTTCTGTATGTTCATTCTGTATTTCCCTTCTTAAAAGCTTAATCAGACCTTTTTTTGCTCCGGCAAGATTGCCGGACAAAGCCTGCCCTCGTAAAGTCTTCAGCTGCTGTTTGGATAGTTTGTTCTGATATTTCTTTAAGCTCTTTACAAAGCCATTGATCTCAATATAGTTCATTAGCCACCCTTCCTTGCTGTGAGCAGGCGCTCCATCATATCATCATGCGGCGTACTGCCTTTGAATTCCGACGCACAGTTTTCCCGCACCACCTGGTAAATCTGATACCAGATGCTATTGGCCTGCTTCATAAAACTCTGGGACATTGCAACATAGGGTGAAGGCATTGCATTTCCGGTTGTCGGGTGCTTCGCGAGAAAGCCAAACTCCGTAATACATTCTTCGCACTGAACCCAGCGGGAAACGCTCATTGCATACTGCTCAATGAGTTGGGCGGGCACGAGCTGCGAACAGCCGCGTTCATTCAGCCAGCTCCATGTTTTTTCATATATCTCGACGGCAAGCGTTTGACTGCCATCCTTTTGTTTTTCTGCAAGGTAGTTCCGGGGCGGTGGCATAGGCTGCCCGTCAAGATCAGCTGCACCTGAAAATTCAAGCACGGTAAGTTTGCGCTTTCCAGGATTACCATCCAGCAGTTTATCCGCTAGCGCCTTTTTCTTCTGTCCCGCGCCTACACGCGCACCGCCATGTCCGTTTGCCATATACACTCACCGCCCTTTCTGTAAACTAATTTCCTATACCCCAACTTGAAACCGCGACTT
>DAMDEB010000112.1:6175-8001 GCA_032090075.1 Caproiciproducens sp. | reverse complement strand
CATTTTGGGCCCATCCACTTTAGTATAACAAAGTGGTTAGATCAACAATTTAGACCTAACCATAAAAGTCAGCTCTTTCTTGACCATCGGCCACCCTCACGGGCAGTGATGGCAGAATGGCAACTCGTGCAAAGGCTCATCAGATTGCTTTCAGCATGGGTACCACCTTTGGACAGCGGAATGATATGATGTACTTCCTCAGCAGGAGTTAACTTACCAGCCTTCCTGCACTCCTCACACAAAGGATGCGCCTTGATGTATCTGCTACGTATCTTTCTCCACGCACTGCCGTACCGTTTGGCAGTTGCCGGATCACGTTGGTACTTGTTGTAGTGCTGGTCGATAACAGGCTGATGCTGTTCACAGTACCGATCATGGGTAAGGCTTGGGCATCCAGGGTAACTGCAGGGTCGTTTCGGTTTGGTTGGCACAGTGCCACCTCCTTTGGGGTAAAAGGAAAGGACACCTACCGTTTCCAGTAAATGTCCTTGGTTATTTTTTTTGATGATATTAGTATAGCACACATAGAGCGGACATTCAGGACAACTTTTAGTTTTTTATTAAAAATCTTTCATGTGCCTTCCTAACGCTCTCACTGGTAACGCTACTGCTTATACTTGCCGCAATTTGATTCCAAGGCAACCCGTTTATGTAACGAAGCGAGAGTATCATTCGCATCTGACTGTCTTCAATACTGGCGATGTAGCGGTTCAGTCGATTCAATTCATAAAAACACTTTTTAAGATTAAGATCTAACAGACCTCGCATATCCGCAATCTCTGCCGCGTATTTTCCAATTTTATCGGCCACACCCGAACCATGTGGCATACCGGTAATATGTGCAGTACAGGAAGTTGCCGATTCTTCCAATTCTTGCAACCTGCGCTGCTGTTCTTCAATTTCACGGTTAAGATAATATAACTGTGATAGCTCCTTTTTAGTCACGTTACCGCCTCCTCTCAATGTAAATTTGCTTTCACCGCATCAATTAAAGCGGCCTGTATGTTGTCTTTGTTTTCAAGAGCCATTAAAACATCTTCATCAATCGTGCCCTTAGAAACAATATGATGAATGACCACTGTTTCTTTCTGACCCTGCCGCCAAAGCCGGGCGTTGGTCTGCTGATATAGTTCCAAACTCCATGTGAATCCAAACCAAATAAGAGTGGAGCCACCCGATTGAAGGTTGAGCCCATGTCCAGCCGAAGCCGGATGAACTACGGCAACTGGAATATCGCCTGCATTCCAGCTTTTCATATCAGCCGAGGTGTCAAGTTTCTTAACTTTGAAGCGTTTACTGATACGCTCCAAATCATGCTTGAACCAATACGCGACCAGTACCGGTTTGCCATTGGCGGCTTCAATTAAATCTTCCAGCGCGTCCAGTTTACGGTTGTGAATGTTTTTCACATTGCCGTTTTCATCATAAACTGCGCCGTTTGCCATCTGCAGCAGTTTGTTCGAAAGTCCCACCGCACTGGCGGCATCAATGTCGCCATCTTCAAAAGGCAAAATTAAATTCTTTTTTAGTCTCTGGTACATCTCCATTTCGTGATCAGACAGATTAACTTCAACCTTGTTCATCACACATTCAGGCATTTTCAGGTAATCCATACTTCTCATGCTGATGCAAATATCGGATATCTGCGCATAGATGGCATTTTCTGCTTCCTCACGGGGTTTGTAGGAAAAGACCATTTTCTGATTTCGCTTGTCCGGCAGAAAATAACGATCACGAAAACCGCCGATATATCTTCCAAGACGCTCACCCATATCGAGAATACCAATTTCAGCCCATAAATTCATTAGGCCATTCGGCGAGGGAGT
>DAMDEB010000112.1:5137-6165 GCA_032090075.1 Caproiciproducens sp. | reverse complement strand
GCGCCGAATGGGATTTGATAGAGGACAGCTCATCAATAACCACCATGTCAAAATTAAAGAGTCCATTCTGAATGAGCCATTCCACATTTTCACGATTAATGAGGTAAATGTCGGCTTTTTGCATTAGTGCAGTTTTACGTTGCCTTTCTGTACCAATAGCAACCGAATACCGAATGTCTTTCAGGTGATCCCATTTTTCAAGTTCAGCAGGCCATGTATCTCTTGCAACACGCAGCGGTGCGATGACAAGAATCCGACTTGCTTCAAAACTGTCAAACAGAAGATCAGTGATGGCGGTCAGCGTGATCACACTTTTCCCTAAACCCATTTCCAAAAAAACTGCTGCTATGGGATGATTCAAAATGAACTCTGTGACATAAGTCTGGTATTCATGTGGTGCGTATTTCATCCAGAATCCCTCCAATCTGTTCTAAGCTATCTATGCAGTACACCAAAAATCCTAATGATTCTAATTGTCTTTTTCGCTTTACCTGCAGGGGACGCATTTTTTTGCCTGGTGCTTTTAATTCAACAAAGGCTATTTTACCTCCGGACAAGAGTACCAATCTGTCAGGCACTCCATCATGGCCCGGTGATATGAATTTCAGAGCAATGCCACCCATCGACTTCGCCATTTTGGTGAGCTTTTGCTCTATCTCTTTTTCTCGCATAAAGACCTCCTGTGATTTTTAGGAGCCATGCGTGACAACGTGACGAAAATGACAAAGTTTCCTATACGCGCGCTACAAATACGCCTGTATTCGCGTGGGACAAACTATTCTATAGGAACAACCGGTTTATTATATAGTAGTTGTTGTCATAGTTGTCATCTGTCACGCATAACCCCAGGGTTTTGTGACAAGTGTGACGAAGCGCAAAAAGCCGATGATCAATCCTTGTCACGCGCCCACTGCCTTTGCAGGCCATAGATCGGTATGCGCTTTCGCAGGTCCGCAGACACCCACCCCAGCTTGCGAAGGACAGCTCCCATTTCGTGGCTGTCAGCCTTTTTGATGGTGGCGGGGTCG
>DAMDEB010000112.1:1614-5127 GCA_032090075.1 Caproiciproducens sp. | reverse complement strand
CGCGGTTATAGCATTCCGCCCATATCTCCATCGGGCTGACGGTATCGCGCTGCACCGTCCCTTCCGAGGCAATGCCAAAATCGGTGCCATGCAGGAAGGAGCGTCTCGCCCCAAGGTCGTAATCCGCCCAATCCTCCGGCAGAAGCCTGTCGAGGTAGTCGTGCACCATGCCTTCACGCTCGTCGGTTTCCAGCGCGGCGTTCTGTTCCCGAGCTGCATCCTCCTTAACGCCGCCTTCGAGATACAACTTTTCGCCGCCCTTCCACAGAGCTACGGCTTCCGCCCATATCTGCTTTACTTTCTCGGCGGTGATGTCCCATGAATGCCGAACTGTACCGCCGGGCGTTTTTACAGGCCAGAAGCGGCGATTGCCTGTGGGATCGCGCAGGAAGCCGCCCATGCTGTTGACGGTGGCAACAATGATGGACTGGCGGGGATGGCTTTCCACCACTCTGCCGTAGCTGGCACGGTATTTGTCGTCGCGGCGGCTGATGAAGGATTTCACGCTATCGATGTCAGACTTCCGCATACCCGTCAGCTCGCCGATTTCCAGTATCCAATAGCCCTGCAGCTTTTCAGCGCCGGACTTATCCTGCATATCCGTCAGCGTCAGACCGTCGTTGAACCATTCGTCTCCGGCAAGGCGGTTGAACAGGGTGCTTTTACCCTTGTCCTGTGGACCGTCCATCACAAGCACGCTGTCGAACTTGATGCCTGACACGAAAACTCTGGCTACCGCCGCTACAAGCGTTTTTCTGGTGATGGCTCTGATATAGGGCGTATCCTTCGCGCCAAGGTAGTCGATGAGAAGCGTTTCAGCGCGAGGGGTTTTGTCCCATTCCGGCAGACCGTTCAAGTATTCCCGTATGGGATGATGCTTGCGTTTGGCGGCTACCATGTTCAGAGCGTCCTGCGTTTTGCTGGGCGAGTAAATGCCGTAAATATTGCTGAGATATACGCGAAGCTGCGAGGTGTCGTTATCCGTCCACGACGGGTATTTGATAGGCTCCCAAGCGGGCTTGGCGAGAAAGTCCAGACTGCTTTTCAGCTCGTTATAGCCGACCACAGCGATTTTCGGGTCATTGTCGAGGATCAACACAAGGTTGTCCAGCGTGTCTTTGACCTTGCCATTTTTCTCAATGTCGAGCTTGAGCTGCCATTCATCATCGCTTTCTATGGGCGTGGAAAAGTCAGCTTGTGCTTTTTCTGTGCGTTGCTGTGCAAGCCACGCCTTGGTGTCCGCATCGTTTCGGGCATAGTCGAGCGCGGCTTTTACGCTTTCCTTGTCATCCGGATTTCCGAAGTGGTGTACACACATAAGGTCGAAGGCATTCAGAAGCTGACCGTAGGCGGGGTCGCTGGCGTGATTGGAATACACGAAGCGGTCGTCATAGATCACCACGCCCGCAGTGCTGTCGGCGAGACGATAACCATAGCGCCCACCCATCACTGACGGCTCATACACATCGGACAGTTCCGTTTCGACAAACTCCTGTATGGGAAATTTGGCGTTGTTGAACGCGCCGATAATACCGGCCTTGTCGAGCGGGTCTTGCTGATGCTTGCGCTCCCTGTCGATCACCGCGCTTTCACGCGAAGAGGTTGGAAGCTGGGAGCCGTCCCGCCAGTTTGGGTGCGCGGCTAAGTAAGCGTCGTGATGGCGGCGTATTCGTCCGGGGTGACATCCCGCGTGAGGGGAAGAATCAGCCGCACCCTCGGCGTTTCCAGGGTATGCCCGTGGGTGGTGTAAAGGCAGGAAGAGTATTTGTGCTGGGCTTCATAGTGGGAAATGAATTCAGTGTCGACTTTATCACCGTCGAGCGTCAGCATGGAGCGGCATTCCACCGTCTCACGCTTACGCCGCCCGTCGCGGAGCCGACCACCGACAAAGCCGCCCTTGTCCTTGACACGGTTGCGTTCCGCTTTCGGCAACGTGGGATATTCCTCTGCGGTTTCCGCTGTGCGGACGGTGGTTTTCAGCCTGTTGCACAGTTCATCAAAGGCAATTGTCTTATTCGACCACTGTTTGGCGAAGCAGCTATTTCCATAGGCTATCGCTAAATCACGCATGGGCGCATTCCTCCTCGCATATAACGGCAGCGTCATAAAGCTGGGCGATTTCACGCTCTCTGTCGGAGTCGCCAAGTTTCAAATCACGCAGAGTACCTTTCCAGTAGGGCTTTACAAACACCTTGCGTCCGTCTGCGTAAACTCTCCAATGCCCGATGACATACCAAACTAGAGCATGGCGCGTGAAGGTTTTGTCCTCGCCATACACGGCGGTATCGAGTTCGGCGCTGGCAATGATGTGTTCTTTTACATATCTGACTTTATTCTTGCGCTGTCCCTGCTTCTTCACCCTGCCGCCGGAATCGACGGTCGTCTTCGGATGGCGAAACACATCATGCACAATCGGGTGCAGCAGGGCTATCTGTATGCCGTACCAGGTTTCAAGAAATGAGATGGCCATTTGCATTGTACTTTGCACGGAGGTGACTTTTTCAATCTCAGCCCTATATTCGGCGGTTATGTTCCTGTAGCCCACATCGCCGAACATGACGCCGTCAACTCCACGGACTACATTGATAGGGAAAAAGAGCGAGGTGCTGCCGTTGTCGAGAATGATGCAGCCAACTTTCACAATATCGTTTTCAGTAGCGGCGTGAAGTTCCTCGGCATAATCCCCGAAGATGACCACACGGTAGGTCGTCGTGGTTGCGTTTTCAACACAGTCTCTCTCGTCGACGACGATTGTGCAGTCCATGAGCGGCACAGTCTTCGCGAAAAACAGGTCGGACGGGATAAACACGCCGCTTTTCTTGATCTGCTCCTTAATGCCGCCCTCCCACAAATTGATCAACCGCTTATCGCTCTCGCCTGAAAGCCGGATGATGTCGCTTGGACGGGAAGCGTCGATTTTTCGCAAGAGTGCCTCGTTGACGTCCTCATGCAAAAACTCGATGTTGAGGTTGCTCAGACCGGTGTCGTCAGACTTCTCGTCGCTTTCCAGTATCAGCTTTTTTGCCATGTTGGCATAATCCTTGACAGAGCAAAAACCAGGAGCGAATTTCTTTGCTTCCTCCATGAGCATATAAAAGTCGTAATCTGATAAACCTTTCACATAGGCTTGCATTCTGCTGTGCTTCTCTTTCGTCAGCACCTGCGCCATCTGTGTCGTCAGGTATTTTTCCATATTGGGTCTGTCAAACACGCCTGTCATTTCAAAACCTCCTCACATTGTTCAGTAAAGTAACGAATCGGTATTTTATATTGCTTGGCTTTCCCGATTTCAATCGCCATACCCGCAGAAATCCGGCTGCCAAAAACCCACATCTCTTTGCAGCGTTTAAGATGACGCAGTCCTAAATACAATCCAAGTTCTCTGTCCATTGGATTACCGTCATCAAGGAACCGGGTGTAATACACATGAGGAGCAATCGGATCATAACCCCTATCAATAGCGAATCTGCAAAAGCGCAGAGCGTTGGCAATATTGCGTTCTGTATCACCGGC
>DAMDEB010000112.1:0-1480 GCA_032090075.1 Caproiciproducens sp. | reverse complement strand
TCTTTTCTTCCTGTACGATGTTGGAAATAGCTTCATATGCCGTTTGATCGGCATAACCCTCAGAATTGAATTTGTTGATATTCATTTCCCACCTAATCTTTCTTATAGAAATCACATACAAAGCCGTCTGCACGAAGCAGCAAACCGTTTGCCCAGACTGGCGTTTCTGACATAACACGGCAGACCTCATCAAGATTGGTGTCCGGCGGCGCTTCCACCACTGCTTCATCATGTACGTGCATCACAATGTGATAACCCGCCTTATCCAAGCGGAGCATGGCTTCGGCAAGGATATCTCTTGCGATTGCTTGCACAATGTTCTCCACAAATTTCGGGCCATAGCTTTCGATGCGCTGCCACTTCTTTGATTCACCGACTCCCTCATAGGTCACTTCGTCACGATCATATCGGTTCTTTTCAATACGAGGTTTCACATAGGCAAGCCGCCGACCGCTTGGAAGCTGAATAAACAAGATTCCACTCTGATAAGAAAAGGTCAAACCGCCAAGCTGAGTGGCAGTGCGCTTTTTAACTGCCTCCTGCACCTCACGGTCAACGTCCCACCAAAGCTGTACAATATGGGAGTTGGCATTGCGCCACGCTTTTACCAGTGAAAGCAGTTCTTTCTCCGGCACGCCCATTGCCAAGGCTCCCATGGCGGTCAACGCACCGACTGAACCGCCGTAACCCAGCGCCAGTTCAGCGATTTTGCCTTTCTGCCGCAAGAGAGAACTTTTCGTAATTTCCTCAATTGGCACATGAAACATCTGCGACGCAGACGCTTCATAAATCTTGCCATGTGAAGCAAATACGTCCTGCCGCCATTTTTCGCCCGCAAGCCAAGCGATGACACGAGCCTCAATCGCGGAAAAGTCGGCAATGTAAAAACGACAACCGTCTTTGGGAATGAAGGCGGTACGGATAAGTTCCGACAGCACCAGAGGTACGGAGTCGTATAGCATGTCCACCGCATCAAACTGACCGCCTTTTACAAGGGAACGTGCCTGTGCCAAATCCGGCAGATGGTTTTGAGGGAGATTATGTACCTGAATGAGCCTGCCAGAGTATCTTCCGGTTCGGTTGGCTCCATAAAATTGAATCAGTCCGTGCGCTCTGCCATCCTTGCAGACTGCATTCTCCATTGCCGTGTACTTTTTCACACTGGACTTCGCCAGTTCCCGCCGTAATAAAAGTACCTGCTCTACCTCTCCGACCGCATCGGCAAGCAGATCACCAACAGAGGCTTTGCTCAAACTATCCACAGTCAGCCCTTTATCCTCAAGCCACGTCTTCAATTGTTGTGTAGAATTTGGATTTTCCAATCCGGTAAGGCTGCGAGCCTCGCAAATATGCGCATTTCGGAACTGGTCATCACATTCAATGGCTCGTTTTACAAGCGTCCTGTCAAGCCGAATTCCTCGATCATTGATCTGCTGATCCAACGTGTAATTCTGCCATTCGGTTTCCAGCACGGGGAATT
>DAMDEB010000111.1:0-11375 GCA_032090075.1 Caproiciproducens sp. | reverse complement strand
GATTTTTCGGAAATGTCTTTTCCATTCATGGAATCTGGATATTCCAAAAACAAAGTCAAACCGTTCTCTGTTAATGCGTTTGCCTTTTGTACATCATCTAAATCCAAATGCGATGATGTATCGCACAACTCTTTCATATCAGATATAAAACAGTACATGTGTCTGTCTGCATCATGATAGCATTTAGGAAAATCAAATGTGTCTGGTCGAAAAAAGCTAATGTCTGCAAAAGATTCTACTGTGTTAGTGGTGTTGACTGTTTTTGTTGAACGTGTCATAATAAGTACCGTCCTTTTAATTTTAAATTTTGTATGTCATTATAAGGCTTTTACGGCTTGTTTGAGCCTGTTTTATTTACCCTATGAAATTTACATTCATTTGCTTGAAACGTGCCTGTATCATGCTGAAAACATAAGATACAATTACACTGATTGACTGAATATCATACCGAGTCTTTGCTTTATGTGCTGGATAATTGCTTTGAATGTAATTGATAATAGCTTTGCTGGCGAAAGATAGCTGAGTGCCAAACATGCCTTTTGTGATTCACATAATAGCTGCTCTACTTCCCAAAGCTGATCTGCTTGGAACTCTGTAGATATTCCATCTGTTTCAGGATAATATTCAACATGGATATAGGTCTTGTCCGATTTGGGAGCTTGATATACTGTTGCTTTATTCATTGGCTCACTCCTCTCTAAATTTGATTTCTGACCTGAGATCGATTTTTTCGCACCCTGCGAGTTCAGCCAAACAATTGAGCGCCTTAACAATTGCTGAAACATATTGGTAAGATGGGCAGTCACTATACTTGCAATATCTGCCTTGGGCTTTACTGTCAAGCCAATCTTCCATGAATTGATCAAGATAGATGTCGTACCAAGATATAAGAGCTTCATATGCATGATCCATTATGCTTTCCTTCTTTCCTGTCTTTCTTTTTCATTAAGCAGTTTGCCAAGAAGCTGACCATAATCATCTTTATAGGGATCGATTTTTGAATACTGGCGAGTGATTCCTAATGTGGTTAAGGTGTTTTCCAACATTTCAACTTCACGGTTTGTAAGTTCTAAGGTCACTGGCTGTTACCTTCCTTCATTACAATTATTTGGGAATCTTGTTCTGGTCTTTCCATCTCCTTAACTGTGACTATATTGTATATCAGTTTGAACATTTTTTCTATTGGCAATGTTCACAAATATGAACATTTTTTATTATGCATATTTGTACATTAGTTTGAACATAATAACTTGACTTCATATGATTATAAATATAAAATAATAATAAAAATAATATAACGAGGTAAAATAATGCCTATAACATTTGAAAAATTACTACTTCTACTAAAAAATAATGGATATAATAAAACCTATCTTCGTGAAAACGGTGTACATCCTGCCATTATCAGTAAATTATCAAAAGGAAATTTCACAAAAGAAAATCGTGTAGATACTGTCACCATTGAAAAATTATGTGAAATTTTAGACTGTCAGCCTGGGGACATTATGGAATATATCCCTAATAATCAAGCAGAAAATAATAAAATCACTGCTGATAAAGACGGTGCGCCTAGAAATAAATAAAGAAATATTTGTATAACAAAAAGCAGCTACCGCTTTAAAGGCGATAACTGCTTTTATAAAATATGCAATTAAGGTTGTATATTGTTTATGTCCTCTTTTCGTATTGCTTTATATACGTAAGCTGGTGATCCATCATAATAATAGCCTTTTACAATTAGAATTTTATCTGACTCTTTTGTTAATACATATTTTATTTGTCCAAATCCAGTAAAAGTTAATGAGTTATTCTTCTCTGTAAAAGCAGTATCGGGTTGAATGGAAGAAAAACCATCATTTATTTTCTGATCCATATAAGCTATATTAATTGTGGGAAATGAATCTTTACTCAAAAATTCATTATTACAATATGGGCCATAGGTATTTGTTTCTGTTTTCCCATTGCTATATTTAACTTCTTTAATAATTACCCATTCACCAGTCCATTTCAAAGCATTTTGTATTTCAGTCATCTTAGATTTACTGTTTTTATAATTTCCTAATTTTGATAATGTTTCTGCGGAGCTTTTTATCATAAATATATCATTATAGGATAAAGCCTGATTACATATTGCAAGAGCACTCTGGTAATTACATTCAATCATCAAATCTTTGCTGTTTTTATAGCCACCTAACTCGCTAAAAATTGAAACCGCTTTATCAAAAGACTTATTTTCCATGTATTCTTTTGCATTAATATATTTGCACTCAATTATTTGTTGTTGACTATCTTTATAATTATTCAATTCAGTAAATAGAATTAATGATTTTTCACAACTATTTTCTTTAAGCAATGAAATCGCGTATAAATATTTTGTTTCTAAAATTAATTGTTTGTTATCTTTATAAGATTCTAATTTCACAAAAACATCTATTGCCTTTTGATAATCTCCATGATTTTTATAATATAATGCTTGTTGATAATCACATTCTTTTATTAATTCTTTGGAATTGTTATAATCTCCAAGATCTTTAAAACAAGCCTTTGCACTTGCATAATCTCCTTTACTAAGTAACTGATTTGCGGAAGAAAATTTAATTGCTGGCAATCCAAAGCCGAAGAAACTATATAAGGCAACTCCAATAATTGTTATAAAGATAAGCAAAAATGATAATTTTCGCTTTATGGCTTTTCTTTTATTTTGAATAAGTTCTTTATTCTGTTGATTTTCTACAATGAGTTTTTGCTCCGCTTCATCCTTTTGAATTTCAATTTCATGCTGATACTGATCATATGATTTTTGCAGATATTCTTGATTAATTATTTCAATTTGTGCATTATAATCTCTAACACACCTTACACAACGACTATCTTCAATAACATTCATTTTCCCACAAGTGCATAGCCAAAACTTATTGTCATACTCATTTGGAATATATTTTGAAGGAAAAGAAAGATTCTCTTCATAGATTCTGTGTAATTCAGTAATTAAATTGTTAGGGAATTCAGAAATAGTTTCTCTATTAGGTATTGGATAACCTTCATTAGAAATTTTTATTATTGAGCCATCAGAAAACATAACTTTATTAAAATGTATATTTACTTTTCTAACTCTTTTATCGGGCAAAAATATTGGCTGTTTCTCACCAAAAACAGTATGTGAAGCCTGTTGCAAATCTTGATAAGCAAATTCGAATTTATTATCTTCAGCTACTGCTTCACCAGTTTCATCAAAACATTTAATGCTAAGATGAACAGATTTTATACAATTATCTGAATTATTACAGAGTTTCAATTGTAAAATTGCGTTGTCGGTAGTAGTATCAAAAAGAATTGCACCCTTAATAAATTCAACAGGGCAACTAGGATCCCATTCAACTGGTTCTATCATTGCCACTCTTTTGTATCTTTCCAATTTAAATCGCCATCCTTATGATTTACTCTATTGGCGGTAATTCGGTAATTTGATCATTATTGTTTATTATTGTATCCGCTGACCTATCCTTATCTTGTTTGTAAAATAGAGCTATTCCTAAACAAATAAAAATAGATCCACAAATGTATGCAGCGCTCCCCATAACTATATATCCGACAAAGTATTCCGAATTGATAATATAATTATAAGCATCTCCACCCACATAAGCATTTTTGCTTAATTCAGAATTTGTAGAATCGCTATAGTAATTATTTTTCTTATCAAACCCTTGGTAAAAGAATACACTTCCTAAAATTATTAAGATTATAGCTACAGCTATACAAATACTTGATGCTCTTTTCATATTAATCGACCTCCTATAATTTTATTTAATCTTTAGTTGATAAGTCTGATCACTGATAGTTAAAGTTGCAACAACAGATTTACCACTACTTTTAACTTCTTTAGGAACTTCACAAATATAATGTAAAGTACTTGTAGTTAATGGATCAATATCAGTAATATTTGAATAAGTCAGGTCACCCCCACCCTTTTCCTCAATCGCTGAAAATGATGTATAATCATATTGATCATTATATTTAACTTTGACATCACCTACTTCATCAGCTTGCTTTCCTGAAGAAAATAGGTTTTTGTATTTTAGAATTATGTCAATATAAATATTATTAGTGTCTTTCACTTGATAATAGGTGTAATAATCACTCGGCTTAGATGGTTCTACTTTAGTGGTAAATTTCGCACTTAATACCGAGAATGTACAAACACCATCTATTGTAATATTTTGATTAAACTTTAATGTATTGTTACTCTCTGAACTGGTTTCAGAACTTTGAGCCGAAGCAGAATTTATTGACGATGTATTATCTTTGACTTGTAAAGAAGAGCTTAATTTGCTTTTAAGATCAGTATTTTCTTTTTGCAAATCCTGTACTTGCTTTTGCAAACTTGCTATTTCTGAATCAGTATTTGATGCATTTCCCTTTGAGCAACCTACAAAAGTAAAAATTAAGCAAAGTGTCAATAATAAGGCCGCTATTTTTTTCATATCTGCCCCTCCAATTTTTAATATTCTGTTCACACTTTACACCTAATACAGAAATAATTCAACAATATTTCCCATTTAAGTATAATTAAAATGAAGTATGTACCAAGAATGGGACTATGAGATGTGTCAGTGTGAAACGCATACCCATATGAAGCCTTTTTACGGCTTATCTGAGCCACATAATAACAATCTATGAAATTACACTCTGAAAGCCTTTAATGTGCTGTATGACAAACTATACGGCTTTAAACATAACTCTCGTTTTAGGTGTGAAAATCATATAACTACATAATGATTTTTGAGTGAATGGTGTTTGGTAGTATAATTTGACGGGTAGAGAGTTTGGTTGCCGAATCATTAATATTACAATAGAAATTGCATTAAAAATAAGGCATAAATAAAAACGGTAAACCCATATAGATTAACCGCTTTTAGCTATGCCTTTTCTATTTTTCGTGATATAATAGGATTAATAGTTGCAGTAATTACTACATATACAATTATAATATTTAGTGACCGCTATATATGGTATCGTGGTATTGTACTATAAGACAATCCTAATTGGCCCGCCGGGTTCCGGAAAAAGTATGCTTGCAAAAAGGCTACCATCTATATTACCGGACATGACCTTTGAAGAAACGATAGAAACAACTAAAATCCATTCCATTGCCGGTTCAATGCCGGATGGTGCTTCCTTGATTAGAAACCGCCCGTTCCGTTCGCCGCATCATACGGTTTCTCCTGCCGGCCTTTCCGGAGGGGGGAGCGTACCCCGCCCGGGTGAAATATCCCTTGCACACAACGGTGTACTGTTTTTAGACGAGCTGCCCGAATTTTCACGCAGCGCCATGGAGGTTCTACGCCAACCTATTGAGGATGGAAAGGTAACCATTTCACGTGTGAACGGTACGGTTTCCTACCCTTGTACTGTGATGCTGATTGCCGCGATGAATCCATGCCCATGTGGTTATTTTGGGAACCCCACGAAGCCTTGCACCTGGTCTGCCAACGCCGTTTCACGTTACCTTGCCAGAGTTTCCGGCCCGCTTCTGGACAGGCTTGATTTACATATAGAAGTGCCCCCTGTGGAGTTCGATGAAATCGACTCGATTGAAAAGGCAGAGTGTTCAGCGGTTATTAAAGCGCGTGTCAACGCTGCAAGATCTATTCAGAATGAACGGTTTCGTGGAACACAAATCACCTGCAATGCGCGGATCACTCCGGACACCTTGCACGAAGTATGCCATTTGAGTAACGCGGGGCGCGAATTGCTGAAAAAGGCGTTTGAAAAGCTCGGACTTTCAGCCAGAGCCTATGACCGAATTTTGAAAGTTTCGCGCACAATTGCCGATTTGGATAAAAGCGAAACAATTGAATCCCGTCATGTGGCTGAAGCAGTACAATACCGAAGTCTTGACCGAAAATATTGGATGAAAGAGCTTTAAGTTTCATCCATTTTCCTATTTAAAAAACCTCCAGCGGCTTATTTTACGAAGCTGCTG
Organism: Caproiciproducens sp.; assembly: GCA_032090075.1. Taxonomy (GTDB): domain Bacteria; phylum Bacillota; class Clostridia; order Oscillospirales; family Acutalibacteraceae; genus Caproiciproducens. The sequence goes on along the minus strand of DAMDEB010000111.1, from coordinate 5,392 downwards.
GAGGTTCTTACGTTTTACTGAAATTTAATATTTGCTGTCATCCACATTGAATTGTGATTGGAAGTTACCGCTTGGTTTACTATTTTTAGCCGGTTCCGGCGCAGTCTGAGCACTGCCGGATCCGTCTTTTAGCTTCAAAAGCGCCAACGTGTTTTTCAGTACCTGTGCCTGACCGCTTAGTTCTTCGCTGGTTGCTGCACTTTCTTCGCTTGTTGCAGAATTTGTCTGAACCACCGCGGAAATCTGATCGACGCCCTGTGTAACCTGATTGATTGCGGTTGCCTGCTCATTGGAGGATTTGGATATCTCTGCAATTAAATCGGAAGTCTTCTGTACACTCTCAATAATAACACTAAGCGATTTCCCTGTTTCGTCCGCAATTTTTGTGCCGTTTTCCACCGCTTTTATGGAACTTTCAATTAGGACGGTAGTATTCTTGGCTGCTTCCGCACTCTTGCTTGCAAGATTTCGTACTTCATCTGCGACAACTGCGAACCCTTTTCCCGCTGTCCCCGCTCGTGCCGCCTCAACCGCTGCATTCAGTGCGAGAATGTTCGTTTGAAATGCGATATCTTCAATGGTTTTAATGATTTTACCAATTTGCTTTGATGAATCACTGATTTCTGCCATTGCACCTATCATTTGCTGCATTTGTTCATTTCCGTGGGTTACTTCAGCCGACGCCTCAATAGAAGTCTTGTTTGCCGCCGCGGAATTGGTTGCATTTTGATTCACCTGACCGGCTATTTCTGTGATTGACGCGGACAACTCTTCAATGGAGCTTGCCTGTTCCGTTGCCCCCTGAGATAACGCCTGTGCCCCGGAAGAAACCTGATCTGCTCCGCTTGCAACCTGATCGGCAGACTGATTAATATCCAAAAACATTCTATTCAAGTTTGAAACAATGGTATTCAAGGCAGTTTTTATTGTTACAAAGTCACCTTTATAGTCCTCATGCGTTTCAACGGTACAATCGCCCTCCGCTAAACTGTCCAACACGATTGAGATTTCTCCAATGTACGCGACAAGTGTATCAATCGTATTTGAGAAAGCCTGTGAAAGAACGCCTATTTCATTGTTCTGGCGTATGACAGGAACCTCTGTATGTAAATCTCCTTCTGCCAGCAATTCAATTCGTTTAACAAGGTTGACAATCGGCTGTACAATTGGATTGGAAACCTTTAAAGCGATGATGCAGGATAAGATAATAAAGAGAAGCATTAAACCAGCCGTAATCCAAAGGGTGACATAAAATGAACCCATCATATCGGAAACTTTGGCAGTTGATGCAATCGACCACCCGTCCGTACCGGCAATGGGGGTATATGCTACATAAGATTCACTGCCATTCAATGTATATGTTTGACTGCCCGTTTTTCCGGAAATCATGTTTTGAGTTATGTTTGCAACAGTGGAAAGGCCGCTGTCCTTTTTCGCTTTTTCAATATAATTTGTAAAATTGGCAACGACATTTCTGTCCTTATGTGCAATTATGGTTCCCGTTTTGTCGGTCATAAAGCTGTATCCTGTTTGGCCTACTGTTGCGTTGTCCACCATAGAGCTAAAGGTATCACTGCTTAAACCAACAAATACAATTCCATTATAGCCGCTTGTATTGCTTATTTTAGCAGCAAGATACAATACCACAATATTATCTTTTTTACTGGCGACCGGACTGCTAATATATGTTTTTCCGGTGATTGCTTGTTTAAAATATTCACGGTCACCTATGTTGACGCCTGCTGTATCAGATTGCCCTGTTGCATCCGCTGTGCTAACCGATAAAAATCCATACTGCTTGGCAAGTTTGTCCTTCTCCGACTTCAATTGATCTGGAGATAAGCTGCTGTTGGTAATGGCATCGCTCTTTGCAATTTGTTCAACAGACAGTTTGTACATGTCAATCTTATTCCGCACAGTTTGGCTGTATGCATTGGAAGCAAGCGTCACTTCATCCTGCATACTCTTGTAACTGTTTTGATAGAGCATGAACCCCGTTACCGTTCCCAAAAGGATACTGATTGCTACAGACAAGCCCACCATTCCGATGAGCAGTGTCTTTTTCAAGCTCTTCTTCTTTAAGATTTTATCTTTGATTTTTTTGCGTTTGGTCATATCATCCTTTAAACCTTTTTTTATCTTCATCAACAACACACATCTCCCTGAAAATTTTCATTTTATATATTGAACTGTTTTTGTATAATTTTACTCGTTAATACAATTTTCGCAGACGAAACCGGTAATTACTTGTTTAGCTTCTGTATAATTATTCCTGCGATAGACTGACAGGAAGCCTGCTTGACCACCGCCCCAATATCATATGCAACCATCGGCATTCCATAAACAACACAGGACTGCTTGTCCTGCCCAATGGTGAAGGAACCATTTTTTCTCATTTCAAGCAATCCGTTCGCTCCGTCTTTACCCATGCCGGTAAGAATAACGCCCATGGCATCTTTTCCGGCTGTCTTCGCCACCGAATGGAATAGTACGTCCACGGACGGGCAATGGCCGCTGACCTTTTCTCCTGCAACGCACTTTACATAATAACCCTTAAAGTCTTTTTCCAAAGTCATATGTTTATCTCCGGCTGCAATAAGCGCCTGTCCTTGTTTTACACGGTCACCGTTCTGTGCTTCAAGAACAGAAAAATTGCAGATTCTGTTCAGTCTGTCCGCATACATTTTTGTAAAACCGGCCGGCATATGCTGAACAATCAGAATTCCGGGAATATTGGCAGGCAATTGTTTTAAAACTTCAAGAGTGGCTTCTGTTCCGCCGGTCGAAGCACCAATGGCGATAATATTCTCACTTGTGCCACTATGGTTTAATGCAGGAAGCGGCAGTGAGGCAGTCGGCGCAACACTTTTCTTCACCTTCGCAGAAGAGGCAATTTTTATCTTAACGCTTAATTCGCGGCAAAAAATCGTAAAATCGCTGCTGCTTTGAATGTTTGGTTTCTTGACATAATCGACAGCGCCCGCACTTAATGCCTCAAATATCCCAATGTTAAGCGAACTTACCAGTACAACCGGTAACGGATTCTTTGGAATCAGCTCTTTTAGGAAATCCGTTCCTTTCATATCCGGCATCTCAACATCCATTGTAACAACATCCGGCGATAGCTCTTTGATTTTTTTCTCTGCTTCAAACGCGCTGCCGGCGCTTCCAACTACCTCAATATTTTCATCACTGCTAAGCGCTTTTTGCAAAGCAGTTCTGAAAAAAATGGAATCATCCACTATTAAAACTCGTATTTTGTGATGTAAGGGCATTTTTTATCCTTTCTGATAAACAGAGGGTTCGATATACAGAAATTGAGAACTGTCCCTCTGCACTGTTTCGGAGTGCCCGATGAACAAGTATCCGCCGGGTTTCAATACATCATAGAATTTATTGATTAACGCATTTTTCGTTGGCTGATCAAAATAGATCATGACATTTCGGCAAAAGATTAAGTCAAACGGCTGTTTAAACGTAAAATTCTCCATCAGATTTAATGGTCGAAAAGTAACCTGTTCACGAACTTCTTTATTCAGTTCAAAAAGATCGTTCGGCTTGCTGGTGAAATACTTCTTCCCCCACGCCTGCGGAACATTTTTGAGTGATTCTGCACTGTATAAACCATTCTTTGCTGCATCCATCGCTTTTAAGGAGATATCTGTTGCAAGAATTCTGTAATCCCAACTTGATTTTTGCAGCCCAAAATAATCCATCATAACCATGATGGTGGTATAGGCTTCTTCCCCCGATGAACACCCCGCACTCCAAATGCGAATGTCCTTTTGGCGGTTGGTTTTTTCCTGTAAGGGAAGAATCGTATTTTTTAAAAAATCGAAATGGGCAGGTTCCCTTAAAAAATAAGTGTGATTGGTTGTAAGTTTATTCAGCATAGCCGTGATTTCAGTGGAATTGTGCTGCTTTATCAGTTCAAAATAATCGGTAAAGTTCGTAAATCCCTTTTCTATTAAAACGGATTGCATTCTTGATTCAATCAGCTGTCTTTTCTTGGCTAAATTAATGCCATAGTTGTTTTTTACAAAGTTTACAATATCATTAAATTCCGGATCGGTTAGACGTATCATTGTTTTCCTCCATGAATCACCGTGCGGCAATTATAAAAGTTAATTGTCATTATAAAGATTGAGAATATCGAGAATCAGGCTGATGCTGCCGTCCCCAAGGATTGCACAGCCGGTAATTCCGGTTTCTTTTACGTCATACTTATTAAGATAAATTGGCAGGGATTTAACAACCACCTGCTGTTCACCCAATAACGTATCCGCAAATATGCAGTATGCCTGTTCATGTGTCTCCACTAAAATAACGATTCCGCTTTCAATATCCGTAATTTCTGTCTGGATTCCAAACACTTTGTGCAGCCGAATAACCGGATAATACTGATTGCGCACCATAATAATTTCATGCATATCAGGATCAAAATGAACACTTTCCTTGTTCACCTTAAAGGACTGCTTAATATTATTAATGGGGAGCGTAAATACGGTTCCGCCTACGGAGACTTTCATTCCGTTTACAATTGCAAGCGTCAGCGGAATTTTAAAGAGTATCTTCGTTCCTTTTCCGTATTCGCTGACAAGTGACACATCTCCGCCAATTTTTTCGACATTCTTTTTCACAACGTCCATTCCGACGCCTCTGCCGGAAAATTCCGTTACAACCTCGTTGGTAGAGAACCCGGGCATGAGCAGGAAGGCATAAATCTCTCTTGTTGAATATTCGCTTTCCGGCTTCTTGAGCATACCCTGTCTTTTGGCTTTTTGAAGTACACTCGTTTTGTCGATTCCCTTGCCATCATCCTGCACTGTAATCAAAATTTCTCCACCCGTGTTCTGTGCGGACAATGTAACGGTTCCCTTTGCCGGCTTTCCCGACACAGCACGCTCTTCTTTGGTTTCGATTCCATGATCCATTGCGTTGCGTACCAGATGCATAAGCGGGTCGCCAATATTATCAATGATTGTTTTATCTACTTCAGTGTCTTCGCCGATCAGTTTCAGTTCAACATCCTTGTCCAATTTTTTAGTCATATCTCTCACAATGCGGTTCATCTTCTGAAACACACCGGAAATAGGCACCATTCTGATAGACATGACGACTTCCTGAAGCTCATCTGTCAGCTTGCGAAGCTGCCGGGATGCCTTGGTGAAATTGTTGTCAACACTGACGTTTTGCCCGGATGGCATCGCGGTTACCATGGATTCTGTAATGACGATTTCACCCATCAAATCCATTAAGCTATCAAGCTTGGAAAGATTTACATTGATTAAGTTCTGTTTGACGGCAGCATGAGCAGCCCCGGTTGATTCCTGCACCTGCTCATTTTCAGTCGGCATAACTTTTTCACCCGGTACTGCTGTTGGTGCAATAT
>DAMDEB010000110.1:9998-11399 GCA_032090075.1 Caproiciproducens sp. | reverse complement strand
GTTGGACGAGGAATACAGCATTGACCCCATTCAAAGCGACTTTTTCAGCTTTGAGCATGAGGCGGAACAGGAGTATTGAATGATAACACAAGCAAACAGATATACAAAACTGGCCGCATTGACAGGGAGGGCGGATTGCCTCGACTCATCCTATCATGCGGCCTTTTATTTACTTTCCTATGATCCGGAGGTATGCAAAATCGCGGCGCGGTACGTAGATCATGACGGCATCCGTTTCACCGGTCTGAAAAGGGCAACCCGTGATTTTGACGAGCGCTCCCGTCAGGTCATTGATATTGCTCACAACCTGTTTTCCTGGACCAGCAAATGCAAAACAACTCCTTTCGATATTTCAAGGCTTGGCTTCCCCTATACGGAGCAGGTCTGCAACGCTTTTTACATCGCCGTAGGCGAGGTTGAGGTTGTGATTCAGAAAGATCGGGATGGGCAGACAAAAATGGAGCTGGATACAAGCCAATACCAGCAGACCAAGCGCGTTTACCGGCAGTTTGAACAGCTTCAGGCCACCGTTGCGGCGGAGTTGGAGCAGGACGAAGGCACCGAAATGGACAGCGAGGTGATGGAGCGATGATTACAGGAGTGATCTGTTATCAGAATGGTACGCTGGTGGTGGAGTTCCCATGCAGCCTTTATGACCTGTCCGGCCACCTGGGAAGCATCGGCATCCGCACCCCCGCGTCAGAGCTTCCGGCCCGAGGCACGGAGCAGATCGAAGTCAGGCTGGCATCCAGTGAGCCAATAGGCGAGCTGGTTCTTTCCAAGCTTCAGGACAGCGATACTCTTTCCGGTGTCAACCTCGCCTGTCAGGAGATCAACCGAGCCTGCCCGTATGGGTATGATGAATTTCTGGATATGCTGGAACCGAAAGCAGAACCGCAAATAGACAGATACCGTTTCTACCGACAATATGAAACACTTCCTCCCAGCACGGCGGCCGGTATGAAGTTTCTGCTGGAGGAAACAAGACGTTACCGGACCACCATGGAAAATTACACGCTTGCTTGTCAGGCCGCCGAGGACGAGGAATATGAACAGCCGGAGGATGGAAATGAGGATTGGGAGCGGTAACGGTTGGCTGGGGGTGACGGCCTATTTCTATCTTAGTCTATAAGCAGCGCTTCAAAAATCCCAACTACAAGAGCACCGCCAGCAAGAATTACGCGCATGTGAGGTATATCGCAACACGTCCGCGGGTCGCCAAAAACGAGGGCATGAATCACGGACTGTTTGGAAAGCTCACCCCCGGCCCGATTACTGAATTTCAGGACTGGCGTGACGTGGCGAGGCTGGTGTATGCCAATTCCAAAAAGCACATTACCATGTACCGCAGTGTGGTTTCCTTTGACGAGGAAACCGCCGCCGAACTGAATCTGACGGATC
>DAMDEB010000110.1:8314-9988 GCA_032090075.1 Caproiciproducens sp. | reverse complement strand
AAATCACATTATGACCATTGCCGAAAAGAACAACATCCGGCGCGAACACTTACAATGGGCGTGCGCGCTTCATCAGGAAAAAAATCATCCCCATATCCATGTGGTATTTTGGGATACCTCGTCGCGGGTCAAAAATCCCTTTACCCCGCCGTCTGTTCCAAACGCCATCCGCAAGCAGTTGATCAAGGACACCTTTGCCGATAAAATCCGCGCTTTCGGGGAACAGAAGAATAAATCTGCCGCCGATCTGCGGAGCATCAGCAATGAGCTGGTGGACGAATTTGAACAGCATCTGCGCAGATTGGATAAGGGCCGGTATAAGCGGTTTCGGGAGGGTTACGACGAGAACCGGGAGCTCGACGAGGACTTTGATTTCGACGATGAGGTACTGAATGAAACCGCCGACCGGGTATTCCGGATCAAAGCGGCTCTCCCGCCGACTGGACGCATTGCCTACCAGCTCCTGCCGCCCAAAGTCAAGGCAGCGGTGGATGAATTGGTTGCCTATCTGCTGAAAAGCACCCCCGCTCTGCAAAAACGGAAAGAGGACTATATCGAGAGCAAGATGAAAATGGCTGTGCTCTATGGCGGGAGTGACGAGTACCTTGCAGGGCTTCGGGATCGGTTCGCCGGGGAAGCCGATAAAATCATCGCCAATCGCATTTTGGGCATGGTGAAAACTCTCGGTCGTCTGGATTCAGAACTTCATTCTGAGGAATACCACGCTGCGCGACGCTCCTATTATGCAGAGCAAATGCTGATGGAGGCGCTGGATATGCTCTCCTTGTTGAGCCGCGAGAACAACCGCCGTTTTGAGAATCTGACGGACGCCATCGGCGGCGATCTATCGAAGGAAGCCAAAAAGGAACTGTTTTTGAAACTACAGGATAAGGGCTATGAACATTGATGAGGAGGAAATCTCATGAAAACGAAACAGGAATTTTTCGAGGACTTTTTTGCACGCCTGAAACAGAACGGCTTCCGGGTTGAAAGCATCATGGAAAATGATATTGCCGCCGAGGTTTACGATGAAAACTCCCTGTTCTGTGTCATTACACAGGATGGGGAGCTTGTTTTTGAAACCTATGGGAGCGACAAGGCACGGACGCTGGAGCAGGCGGCCGAGGAAACCCGTGTGGTCCAGGGCTGCTGTACCCAGCCGCCGTTTGCCGACATGGAACGGACGGAAACGACTGTGCTGACAAACGGCTCCTATAGCAAGGTGTTTGAGAGCGCCGGAACGGTGCTGCTCTGCCGCCGCACCGGATTGTTCGGGTATGAGTTTGTCACCTGCCAGAAAACCATGCCCAAGCATAACAGCAGGAGGTATTACCGGGAACAGGTATTCTACGATCCGGTTCTGGCACAGGACAGCTTTATGGAGCGAAGTGGCTTGAAAATCCCGTCTCCGCTTGCCCTTTCCCATGAGGAACTCCGCGTGCTGGTGTCCTGCTGCGCCAGATGCGTCATGCTGGACAACGAACTCGACAGCGGCGAGGAAAGCCGCATCCGTGAACTGATGGCAAAGATAGAGGACAGCCTGCCGCCCCGGCCCGACCTAACCCCGCACCATTATTTTGAGAATGAAACGGAAAGGAGTCCGTCATGAAAAGTAAAACCGAATTTTACCAGAGCTATTTTGAAGCGCTGCAAAAAAAGGGCTTTACGGTACAG
>DAMDEB010000110.1:7436-8304 GCA_032090075.1 Caproiciproducens sp. | reverse complement strand
CGATTATGTAGCGGACATCTACCACAAGGATAAGCTGATTGCCTTTTTTACCAAGAACGATCTGATCATGAAGAACCCGTTTGTGGAGGTACAAGATAAACTCATGGACAGAGTCCAGACTCTTGCCAAAACCACGGCGGTCGCCTGCGGGATCTGTTCGGATAAGCCGTTCGATGAGGAAACCGCAACCAAACTGCGCAATAACCTTTATAAAATCAACGAGCATAACGGGGTGGTGCTGGCCTGCAAGCAACATCCCCTGTTGGGGTATGTGCTGTCCACCTATCGCTGCGACGAAAACAAAAACCCCATCCAGCGGCAGTATTTTTACAACAAGGAAGCCGCCTTTGAAAGCTTTGCAACGCGAAGTGGCTTGATCGATGAAAAGCGATTATTCTCTGAAACCGACCTAAAAATGATCCACGCCGGTCTTGTAAAAATGCGCACGGTTGACAACGATATGACGCAGGACGACCTCAATTCGGTAGAACGCCTAGTGGACAAAATTGAGGATTTGCTTCCTGAATTACAGAAAAGAGAAAAGGCGCTGGACTTTTCCTGGATTTTAGGCAACATGGAGCGCGGCATCGAACGGGAATAAAAAGCTGCCGTGAAAACACGGCAGACTTCTTATTCAGCCAGCAACTTTGCCATGTGCAGGACTGCCGCCGCTTTTTCTCCATTCAAAACACGGAAGGTTTCCACAAGCTCCCGTTCCTTGGTGGTCGGATACAGTACATCCGGGCTTTCGTTGAAAAATTCCGAAACTGTTGTGCCGAGGCAGCCAAGCAACTTCTCCAATACCAATACGGACGGCTGGCTCTGCCCTTTTTCAATTTTATGGATGTAGTTTTCCGATATATCGGTT
>DAMDEB010000110.1:3417-7390 GCA_032090075.1 Caproiciproducens sp. | reverse complement strand
ATAGACACTAAAATTCTTGCGTGTCCGAAGTGTCTGAAACTTAACCGGTAAATCCATCTTAATCCCCCTTTCCGATACTTATTATTATGTCTGATAGTACAACAAAATATAAGATAACTATAATTGTTGATAATACGGATATATTGTTGTATTATTTCCTTTGTAGTCTCTATAATAATCAAAAAAGATAGGAGTGATCTATGTGAACCAGCCAACAGGCGAATCTATTTGGGGCAACATCAACACTGCGTTTGAAATTGCCCTGAACATCTATGCGATTGTGGCAAAAGATGAAAACGGTCTGGAGCATGAGGGCATCATGGTTCCAAAATCCAAAGCGAAGGAAGTGCTGTCCCCAAAGGCCATGTCCATGGCTGAACAGGACGGTGACTGGCTCTGTTACGGCGAGGGCACCAAGGACATTCCCATGTATGAAATGCTTCAGCGCCGCGTCGCGGCCTGTAAACGGATGGAAACGAAAGCTATAGATATGATGGCGGAACTCCGGCGCGACGGAAAACTGAGTCTTACAGATTATTTCGGGGAATGTGCGCCGCCAAAGCAGGCAGATAGCGCGGATCAGCTTCATCAGGTGCGAAACGGCATTTACCTGATCCATTCGGACGGAGAGGACTATTTTGCCGTCCATGAATCGGTTGCTGACAATTTCATGTCCGACGTTGCCGAAGCGTTTGGCAAGAGGAATGGTGAATATCTGTATTATGATCTGACGACCGCCGCAGTCCCCCTCTTTGAGTTGCGCCAAATCTATGGGGAAGTAAACGATCTGGTCGTATCGGAGGACAGCCTGCTTTCAACGCTGAACTCGAATTTCAAGCTTTACGTTTCCTACTATAATGAGCTGGTGCAGGAAGAAGCGAAAATCCCGCCTGTGGAGGCTCCCATCGGGCTGTTCCTGCAAAAGCAGCTCGACCGAGCGGCGCAGGAGCCGGAAAGCCGTTCTCGAGAGGAACCCGTAGCCGAGCGGAGCGTCCCTGATTCCGGGGAAGAAGCCGAGGATTTTGGCTTTGAACCATAAGAAGCAAGGGCGCTTCGTTACTTTATGGAGAAATGAAAACAAGATACTTATACCAATACGCCCCATATCGGAGTTTTTCCGGTGTGGGGCGTATTTTTTTGTTTGCGAGGTGATCGCTTGAAACTGATCTATATCGCCAGCCCCCTGCGCGGGGACTACAACACCAATATAAAAAACGCTGTGGAATACTGCCGACTTGCCAGTGAACAAAACGTACTGCCTCTCGCGCCACAGATTATCTTCAGCCAGTGGTGCAACGACACTGTTCCGGAACTAAGAGAGCAGGGCCTGAAACTTGGCCTTGCCCTGCTGGAAAAATCCGACGAGCTGTGGTGCATGGGGAAGAAAATCAGTGAAGGGATGCGGGGTGAAATCGCATTTGCGGCCGAACACGGCATTCCGATTTATTTTGTCGAGTATCCGCATATCCCCACTCTCTATCCGATCAGCGCGGACGAAAACCATTTGCTTTCAAAAGCGGACTGTATTGGGGGGAATAGACAAAAAAACTACGAAAACCAACTGGTCGTACTCCGGCATGAAAACCTGAAACCGGAGTTTCGCACGCCCTACAACCAAATCTGGCTCGTCACTTTCGATCCTATTGACTTGCCGAGTGATATTCACGGCGATGAGATCCATCTGTGTCATCCCGTGGATCGCGACCGGATGGATGTAAGAAGACGTGATATTTGGGGTGTGGCAAGGCCGGAAGCCCTCACGTATGTTCGGAACACTTATCCGGAGTTCGAAGCCGCCCTGCTGCCGGAAGTGGAACAGGAAGGTGAATTCTGCCGATGAAGAAAAAAGAGAAACTCATTTTAGGTTCTGTGATCATCGGACTTGGTACGGTGTTCAACCTGTTTTTCACCGCCGCTCTGCATGGGCTGCTGTCACGCCACCATACTACTCTGACTCTGATTCCCTTGTGGGATTGCATTGCGGGGCTTTTCACTCAACGCGAACAGCTTCTGTTGTTTCTGTCCTTCGAGGGCTTTCTGTGCCTGTGCTGCGTCCTGTTTTGGGTGCAGAATAACCGCCCCTATCAAAGCGAGCTTGTGCGTGTAGCCGAGGACATTTACACCCCTGCTCCGGTCGGGCAGTATCAGCATGGGTCGGCCCGCTGGCTGCGGGAGCCGGAAAAAAGCAAGGTGTTCGGCACACAGGTTATTGATCCGGAAAACCCGGTTATCCGAAAACTGCTGGACACCGGCTATGACGATCTGCCGTTCATGAAAGAGAAGGAACAGGCCGCGGAACCGGGAGAACAAACGGAAACCGGACAGGATACGGAGGAAAAAGTTCAGGAGGAACCCGCAGCTCCGCCGCCCGTTTCTATAAAACAGGAAGAAAAAAAGGAGGCTGTCGAACAGAATGAAGATTTTGAAGCCGTGGATTATGACCTTGCGGCTGCGCAATTAACCCAAAAGCCGCCGCAAAAGGCGCCTGTCGTACCCCCTGCGGAGAAAGCAAAGGAAGGAGGGAAAGAGGAAAAGGCCGACCAAAATAAGCTGTTTGATGAGGGCGGCATTGTGGTGGGGATGGATAGAATCGGCGGCAGCGTCCCCGGTGAGGCGCGTGAAAAGCTCTATTACATTTCTGATGATACCCATACCCTCACTATCGGGGCCACGCGCTCGGGGAAAACCCGCTGCCTTGTCATTCAGTCCATCTGCTTGCTGGGGCTTGCCGCGGAAAGTATGGTGATCAGCGACCCCAAGGCGGAGCTGTTCCACTATACGGCGGAGTTCTTAAAAAAGCTCGGCTATGAAGTGATCTGCCTGGACTTCAAAAACCCCGAAAAAAGTACCCGCTACAATCTTTTGCAGCCGGTCATTGACGCCGTGAACAGCAACGACATGGAACGGGCGGAGATGTATGCCTGGGATATTACCAATATCCTTGTGGGTGACAATGTTTCCAATGAAAAGATTTGGGAAAACGGCGAGAAATCCACCATCGCGGCGGCGATTCTCTGCGTGGTGGTGGACAACAAAAAGCGCCCTGAGTATCAGAACCTGACCAATGTGTACTGGTTTATCGCAGAAATGTCAAAATCCGTGGGCGGCAAGACGCCTATGGCCGAATACATGAAAAAGCTGCCCAGCTCTCATCCGGCAAGGGCGCTGATGTCCATAGCTGCGGTTGCGCCAAGCCGCACCAAGGGCAGTTTTGATACTTCCGCCCTGACCACTCTGCGGCTGTTCACCAGCCGTTCAGTTTACTCCGTCACCCATAAAAGCGATTATAACATTTCAGAGATCGGGAGTAAAAAGCAGGTGCTGTTTATGATCCTTCCCGACGAGAAAACGACGTACTACCCCATTGCCAGCCTGATGGTATCCCAGCTTTATGAATTGCTGGTCCGGAAGTCTGATCAGCGCGGCGGCAGGCTGGAACGCCGGGTCAACTTTGTTTTGGATGAGTTCGGGAATTTTACGAAACTCACCGATTTTACAAATAAATTGACCGTGGCAGGCGGACGCGGGATGCGGTTCAATCTGTTTCTGCAATCCTTTGAGCAGCTCACCCAAAAATACGACAAAGAAACAGCGGCCATTGTTAAATCCAACTGCCAGACGTGGGTCTACCTGCAAGCGGACGATAAGGAAACCTTACAGGATGTCTGCGACAAGCTGGGCAAGTATACCACCAGTGCCTATCAGCTCTCCAGCCAGCACGGGCGGTACGTCAACCCCTCCAGCTCCCATAGCATCAGCCTGGTGGCGAGGGAATTGCTGACCACGGATGAAATCCGCAGGATTCAGCGCCCTGCACAAATCGTGATTGGCCGTTCCCATCCTGCCATGATGAACGCACCCGACCTTTCAAAGTGGCATTTTAACCGAATGTGCGGGCTGGGCGACAAGGAGCATAACCGCAAGGTGCGCGAGGTCAGAGAAGCGGCGAGGCCGGTACTGTCCAAAATAACTG
>DAMDEB010000110.1:0-3407 GCA_032090075.1 Caproiciproducens sp. | reverse complement strand
ACTACGCAAAAGACTTACAGCTCAAAGAGGCTCAGCAGAAATCACGCGCGTTTGCTTCGCAGATGGGCGCAATATTTTCAGAAAAAGGGTTTCGGAAAGGAGGCTCTCAAAATGACGAAGAAGATTAAACGCTTTGTCAAAAATGTCAAAGCCAAATGGAAAGCGGTGAGTATGGGGTTGCTCACCGCTTTTTTGATGCTCCAGGACACAACGACCGCATATGCGGCCGGAAGCATTCAGAGCAGCAAGATTGCTACGGGAACACAAAAACTCATTCAGGATGCCACGACCTGGCTCATGGTTCTGGCCCCCGTGGTGGCCGGTCTGCTGATTATCTATTTCTGCATCCGCAGGAGCGCGGCCGATGAAATGGATCAGAAAAAATGGAACAACCGCATTGTGGTTGCTATCGTATCCTGTATCGGCGCGGTGCTGGGCAGCGCCACTCTCAACCTTATCATTGGCTACTATCAGTAAATTGTAAAACCCATTGGTAGCTGCGGGAATACCCCGCAGCTTTTTTTATATCAAAACTCAATCATGAAAAGGAGAACAAATACTATGAAAAATCTCATGGATAAAGTGTCTGCAAAAGTAACCGCTCGGGCAATCAGCGCGTCCACCCGGAGCAGAGAAGCAAGAAGGAGGTTTTATAGGACTATTGCACAAAATAGTGGTGAAGGATTTGTGGATACTGCACTAAAAATACTAATTAGCGTTGTGATTGGCGCTTTGCTCCTGGCAGGTCTGTATGCGCTTTTTAACAACACCGTGCTGCCAACCCTGGTCCAGCGTGTCAAAGACCTTTTCAATTATGAAGGTTAATACATCTGATACAGCCCCGTACCAGCACAGCATGGCGCGGGGCTGCCTTTTTTGTTAACAGGAGGAATGAATCATCATGAAAGTAACAGCGAAAATTGTTGCCACTCTGACCGACAAAGGCAGGCTCAAAGCCATTGCGACGGTTTGTCTGGACGGGGAGTTCCTGATTACAGGAGTCCGCATTGTGGACTGTGAAAAAGGGCCCGGTGTGTTTATGCCCAGCCGGAAGGACAAAAAAGAGGAATACCGGGATATTTGCTTCCCGATCACCCCGGAGCTTCACCAAAAAATCAAGGATGCCGTGTTAGATGCCTTCGAAAAGCAGGCGGATAAAGCGGATGAGACGGAATAGAAAATGTGGAATTCAGCCCTGTGGGATCTCCCGCAGGGCAAGGAGGTGAAGCGAGCTTTGGAAGCTATTCTTGTACTGCTGATTGTCGCCGCGTTAAACGGCGCGGTGGCCTACATTGATCAAATGCTGACCGGCCTTGTGCCCATGACGCTCAATGCCGACCAGTACATGACGGCCGCCGCAGGCGGAAGCATGGTAGAAACGCTGTTTGACATCCTGCTGGGCTTTGGTGTATCTCTGATCATCCTGAAGTTTCTGAAAAAGGGGTTTGAATGCTACGTCATGTGGACGGACGGTGATCCGGATGCGGAACCGGCAGGTCTCGTTATTCGATTTATCGAGGCGATTGCCGTAGCGGTCTGTTTCCCGGTCATGTACGGCTGGCTGGCGGATATTACCCAAAGCCTGACCGATCAACTGATGGCTGCCATCGGCACTTCCACAAACTATGACTGGCAGGCATGGGTAAACGGCATCGGCTCCCTTGGGCTGGTAACCGCCATCTTCGGCCTTGTCTTTGTGGTCTGCTACTTTGTGCTGTACTTCCAGTTCCTGATGCGGGGACTCGAAATCATGATCCTGCGGATCGGTCTGCCGCTTGCCTGCGTGGGCTTGCTGGATAACGACAAGGGTGTTTTTAAGACCTATATCAATAAGTTTTTCCAGTCAACCCTTTCGGTTGTGGTACAAATCTGTTTGTGTAAATTGGGTGTTGGAATGATGATGAATGTAGGGATCAACATGAATATCTTTTGGGGCATTGCCTGTATCGTGCTTGCCATCAAAACGCCGCGCTTCCTCAGTGAATTTATGGTTCCGACAGGTGGCGGCGGGGCTGGCGTGATCAATAACATTTACCATTCCGTCCGGCTGGTGGGTATGGCAAAAGGCATGATCAAATAAAGGCGGTGATAAGATGATAACCCTTGATGATATTTCCACGGCGGTTATTTCCATCATCCGCTTGGGCGCGGTGTTCCGTTTCGTCTATTGCATGATCCGGCTGCAAGGCGCGGAGGAAGAACAGGCGCAGTATAAAAAACGGGCGAAAAACACCGTCATCTTCTATATCATCGCGGAATGCATCTGGCAGATCAAAGACATTGTATTTTACTACTACGGTTCATAGGGAGGTCCCAATGTGAATACGGAGATCGATCTTTATATTCCCACCGGAGTTAAAACCGAGAAAGAACTGTTTAACGGTTTTGGAAAGCGGGAGCTTTTTCAGAGCATCGTCGGTTCCCTGTTCGGCGGTGTGGTTGCGGCCCTTCTGTGGCTGATTTCGGGAAACGTGGCTCTGACTGTCGTTGCGGTTCTTTCCGGCATTTTCGGTTCCGTCATGATGTGTACCAAGGACCAGAACAACCAAAGCGTGATAGACCAAATCAGGGATATGATACGCTTTCAGCACAGCCAGCAAATTTACCCCTATCGGATGCTGGACGAATGGGGGACGAAATAAAGGAGGATCACTGCTTGACATTTCTTGACCTTTTTGCAGGAATCGGCGGATTCCGTAGGGGTCTCGAAAGAAGCGGACATACCTGTGTCGGGCATGGCGAAATTGATAAATACGCAAACAAGAGCTATATGGCAATGTATGAGCTTGCACCCTGCCCTTATGGGAATGGTGCAGGCTCTAATTCATTTATGATGTGTAAACCGGAGGTGAGAAAAGGCTGTGACGGGACAAACTGCAAAGGCGAATGGTTCGCCAAGGATATTAAGCAGCTCCGAGCAGGAGAGATACCAAAGGCTGAAATCTGGACTTTTGGCTTCCCCTGTACCGACATCTCTATCTCAAACAATAAACAGCTCGGACTTGACGGGGCAAGAAGTGGACTCTTTTTTACGGTTGCTGGCCTGCTCAAAGGCACGAGTCCCGAAAATCGACCCCAGTGGCTTATCATTGAAAACGTTAAGCATTTGCTGTCAATTAAGAGAGGAGGGAATTTTACCAGCGTTCTCACTTCGCTATGGGAAGCTGGGTATGACTGTGAATGGGAGGCCGTCAATAGCAAGAATTTCAGGGTCCCGCAACACAGAGAGCGGGTGTACGTTATTGGACATCTTGGAGGAATCCGTGGACGAAAAGTATTTCCTATCGGCAGAGCAAACCCTGCGGCTGTTAGACAAATCATAGACGGTCCGCAGGGCAACCGGGTATATGATCCGAGCGGCGTGTCTGTTACCATGGTGTCCGAAGCCGGGGGCTTTGGCGGCAGAA
>DAMDEB010000109.1:3511-11437 GCA_032090075.1 Caproiciproducens sp. | reverse complement strand
ATTGTTCAAGTGGGAATTCAGGTCGTTCTGAATATTGCTGTTGTGACCAACACGATTCCAAATACCGGAATCAGTCTGCCGTTCTTCAGCTATGGGGGTACTTCGCTGGTCATTCTTCTTGCGGAAATGGGCGTGATTCTTTCCATTTCACGAACGTCGGCCATTGAAAAGACATAGGGCGTGTCTGGAAAAGAAAAGATGGAATATTACGATAAACATGAATCATTAAGAGAGGTTTTACTATGAGAGTGTTGTTTGCAGGCGGCGGTACCGCGGGGCATATTAATCCGGCTCTTGCCATTGCCGGGTACCTGCGTGAAAAAGAGCCGGATGCACAGATACTTTATATCGGTGCAAAGGGCGGCATGGAGGAACGGTTGGTTCCCGCCGCGGGATTTACATTTCAGAGCGTTACTATTTCAGGCTTTCAGCGCAAGCTCAGCTGGAAAAACATAAAGAAGAACGCAAAGACCGTTGTTCATGTTTTTACCGCGAGTCACGAGGCACATAAAATCATTAAAGAGTTCCGGCCCGATATTTGTGTGGGAACGGGCGGTTACGTTGCCGGTCCGGTCATTCGTGAAGCAATGAAAATGGGGATTCCGGCGGTTATTCATGAGCAGAATGCGTACCCCGGCGTTACCAACAAAATGCTTTCGAAGCACGCCAATAAAACCATGCTGGCTGTCGATGACGCGCAAAAGTATCTTGATCCGGCGGCAAAATGCGTGTTAACAGGCAATCCGGTGCGGCAGGCGGTTATCCGTGCGCAGCGTGCCGCATCCCGTAAAGCGCTTGGTCTTGATGAAAGGCCGTTGATTTTATCGTTCGGCGGAAGCTTGGGCGCGCGCAAAATTAACGAAGCCGTCGCGGACTTGCTTGTGGACAGCGCCAAAACAGACCGTTTTCAACATATTCACGGCTATGGTCAGTGGGGCGGCTGGTTCCCGGATTTATTAAAAGAAAAGGGCTTGAATCTGTCCGAGCATCCCAATATTGATATTAAAGAATATATTAATAATATGCCCGAATGCCTTGCGGCGGCTGATCTGGTCATTTGCCGCGCGGGCGCGATTTCGCTCAGTGAACTGCAGGCACAGGGGAGAGCGTCTATTTTAATTCCATCGCCCAATGTGGCGGAAAATCATCAGTATCATAACGCTATGGCAATGGTAAACCGTAATGCGGCGACGATTATTGAGGAAAAGGATCTTTCCGGCGCGGCTTTGTGCAAAAAGGTGGAAGAGCTTTTTAAGAAGCCCGAAACCATTTCTTCACTTGCTGAAAATGCACGAAAAATGGCAATAGTAGATGCTAATATGCGAATTTATAAAGTAATCAAAGAGGTATTGGCCGACGTTCTGTAAAAGCAATCACAGCACCGCCAAAACCCGCATAGTATGTGTTTAGACTATGTGGGAGGTGTTGCTATGTCAAAACTTTTGATACATGGACCCAATAAACTTCAAGGCGAAATTCTCATTCACGGCGCAAAAAATAGTACTTTACCGCTGATGGCGGCTTCTCTACTGTGTGAAGGGCAGTGCATACTACATAACTGTCCGATTTTGTCGGATGTGGAAACATCTTTGAAAATCCTGCGCTATTTAGGCTGCCGGATTGAGCGCTCCGGCAGCGATGTTGTCATTGATCCAACGAGCGCAGCAAATTTCGAAATTCCGGATAACCTGATGCGCGAAATGCGTTCTTCCATTGTCTTTTTGGGCGCAATCGTCAGCTGCATGGCCCGGGCAAAGCTTTCGTTCCCAGGCGGCTGTGAGTTAGGCCCGAGGCCGATTGATTTACATCTTTTGGCACTTAGAAAAATGGGCGTCGTTATTAACGAAGATCATGGCTGTTTGGACTGCAGCGCGCCGGACGGCATCAAGGCGGCTTGTATTAATCTGTCATTCCCGAGCGTGGGGGCGACGGAGAATATCATTATTGCGGCCAGCCGCGCAAAGGGTACAACGATTATTACCAATGCGGCGCGTGAGCCGGAAATTTGGGATTTAGCGGATTTTCTTAATTCCTGCGGTGCCAAGATTCACGGCGCGGGCGAAAGTACGATCATCATTGAAGGGGTAACCCATCTTTCCGGTTGTGAGCACAACGTTATTCCAGACCGAATCGCGGCGGCTACCTATTTGACGGCTGCGGCGATTACGGGCAGCACACTAACGATTACCGGCGTAATTCCGGAACACATCGCTCCCGTCATTCCTGTGTTTGAGGAATGCGGGTGTAAAATTGATATTATAGATCACAAAATTAAAATTACCGCACCAAAACAACTCGGTCGTATCAAAAGCGTCAGAACCATGCCGTTTCCGGGTTTTCCGACCGATGCACAGGCGCCGGTTATGGCGATGACCACGCTTTCGGATGGCACGAGTATATTTGTAGAGAACATATTTGAGAGCCGATATAAGCATGTCGGTGAACTGCTGCGGTTGGGTGCCAACATCAAGGTTGAGGGGCGTGTGGCGGTTGTCGAAGGGGTTCACCGCCTTTCAGGCGCACCTGTGGAAGCAGCGGATTTGCGCGGCGGCGCCGCACTGGTTGTGGCGGGGCTGGCAGCACAGGGGACAACGCAGATATCCGGCTTAAAATACATGGACCGTGGTTATGAGAGCATTGAAAAGAGTCTTGCTATGCTTGGCGCGGACATAAAAAGAATTTAATCCGTTTTGGCAATCGGGGGAATACGAATGAAAAGGAATTCAAAAGGCAGGGGTGGCTATTCGCCGCCGCGCGTGTACGACAAAAACAGCGGTGAATATCGCCCCGTGTCCGGAATGAGCGAACAAGGCGGCCAAGAAAACGGCCGAAGCAGGTACGCGACTCCGCAGCGCCGTGCGGACACCCGCAAACGGCGCAGGCGGCGGGCATTGCTTTTGTTTTATATTTTTATATTTGTCGCCGTAATTGCCGCGGCGGTTGTCATTTCATTGACCGTTCTTTTTAAAATCGACAGCATACAAGTAACCGGTACCTCCCGCTATTCAGCGGAGGAGATCATCAAAGCCTCCGGTATTCAAAAAGGGAATAACTTGTTTTTAGCCGACGTTAAGGATGCGAGCACCTCAATTCAGCAAAAGCTGCCGTATATCGGAACGGCAAAGGTCACCCGCCGCCTGCCCGCTAAAATCAGCATTGAAGTGAAAGAGGAGGCCATTTCCGGTGCAATTCAATATGCAGGCAAATATGCAGTGGTCAGCATTACCGGAAAGGTACTCGAATTAGCTGCTAAAATGCCGGAAAACTGTCCGTCAATTAAGGGCTTGACTCTTTCCAAGGCCGAGCTCGGAAAAAGTATTGTCTATAAGGATACTTCCACAGAGAACGTATTCAAGGAACTGACAACAGCGATATGTGATAATAAGCTTGAAAAAGTGACGGCAATTGATGTGAGCTCGCCCTCTAAGATTATCATTGTTTATGACAACCGCTTAACCATGAACTTGGGGCTGCCGTCCGATTTTGACTATAAAATCCGTTTCGCCAAAGGGATCCTTGACGAAGGCAAGATTAAAGACACTGAAAAGGGCACGCTGAACCTTTCTGTCGCGGTTGAAGACAACAATGCTTACTTTGACCCGGACTATACTACCAGTTCGGCAGCCGTTAGCAAACCGGCACAAAATAGCAGCAAATAATGCTATATTAGAATATATTTTTTATTGGTTTATAATATACTTAAACTAATCAAATATTTATTGTAATTGAACTCAAAAAGTGTTAAATTATTAGTATTGCAAAATTGTGAAATTGGTAACAACTAACATATATTATAAAATTATGGATGTACATTAAGGGGGATGCAGCACATGCCTTTCGAAATTGATAACGACTTTGATAACATAGTGCAGATTAAAGTAATCGGTGTTGGCGGCGGCGGCGGAAATGCCATTGACCGCATGGTGACCATGGGCGTTCAGGGTGTTGAATTTATCAGTGTGAACACCGACAAACAGGCTCTTTATCGCTCCAAAGCCACACAGAAAATCCAAATCGGCGAAAAGATTACCCACGGTAAGGGCGCTGGCTCTAAACCTGAAATGGGTCAAAAAGCTGCGGACGAAAGCCGCGAGGCGATTGCCGCCGCCGTCAGGGGCAGCGACATGGTGTTTATCACAGCGGGCATGGGCGGCGGTACTGGTACCGGCGCAGCTCCGATTGTCGCTGAAATCGCGCGCGACATGGGTGTGCTTACGGTTGGCATTGTGACCAAGCCTTTTGAATTTGAAGGCCGCCGCCGTATGGAGCAGGCTGAAAATGGAATTTCCGCTTTGCGCGAGCATGTTGATTCCTTGGTCGTTATCCCAAATGAGCGCTTAAAGCTTGTAAGCGAACAGCGTATCACCCTTATTAATGCATTCTCCATCGCCGACGATGTTCTTCGTCAGGGCGTTCAGAGCATCTCCGATTTAATTAAACTGCCCGGCCTTGTCAACCTTGACTTCGCCGACGTTACTGCTGTTATGAAAGACGCCGGCTATGCCCATATGGGCGTCGGAAGAGCTTCCGGTAAGGATAAAGCGGAGAACGCCGCCAACATGGCTATTTCCAGTCCGCTTCTTGAAACAGCGATTAACGGTGCGAAAGGTGTTATTATCAATATCACTTCATCGCCGGATATCGGTCTTGATGAAATTGAAACTGCGTCATCCATGATTGCCGCTCAGGCACATGAGGAAGCAAATATTATCTGGGGTGCCGCGTTCGATGAAGACATGGACGATGAGATGAGTGTTACCGTTATCGCAACCGGCTTCTCTACAAATGGCGATGCAGCTTTCGCAAACGAGAAGGAAAAAGTGAGCGATAAAAAGGACGAGCCCGAGAAAAAGGTCTCCAGAGCAAACCCGATTGATGATGAGGACTTTACTGACATTATGTCGATTTTTAACCGCAAATAATTCATAAAAAGTTATGTAATGGGCGGATGCATTTTGCATCCGCCCATTTTATCATTTCGCACTCCGGTTGCCCCAAATTCATTCGGCGAGCGCTTAAATTGCCCCAATTTGCTCAAAAAGAGCCTTGTGGGGTATTTTAGAACGAATTTTAAGAAATATTGCTCAAAACACCCTGTTATCTCTTGTAATCTCGTGATTCTGTGATATAATAATTAATGCAATATTACATTTAATTTAGAATTTAACATATTGGGGGTGGCATTGTGAAACCTGACCCTTTAAGTAGATACTTAAACAAATTAAATAAAGGAGATGAGCGCAATGCTGTCCTACTACAAGACGATCGACGGTCACATCTCGCCGATTCCGAATTGTGAACCTGGCTGTTGGATTAACTGCGTGGCTCCGGATGATGAGGAAATCAACAGCTTGATTGCTGATTACCAAATTGAACCGGATTTTTTTCGCGCTGCTATGGATGAGGAGGAGTCCTCCCATATTGACTGTGAAGATGAAAACACACTGATTATTATTGATATGCCTGTTATTGAAAAGGCGGGCAAAAATATTACTTACACAACCACACCGCTTGGTATTATTCTCACTGAAAAAAACGTGATTACTGTTTCTACAAAGGAAAATCCGGTCATCAACGAATTTTCGGAGGGCGTCGTAAAAGGGGTTCAGACGAACCTCAAAACCCGTTTTGTTCTGCACTTTATGCTTCGTGTTGCAACGCGGTACTTGCAATATTTAAAGCAAATTGATAAAATCAGCAATTTTGTTGAAAAAGAGCTTCGCAAATCCATGAAAAATTCTGAGCTGATTCAACTTTTGGATATTGAAAAATCTCTTGTGTATTTTTCGTCCTCGCTCAAGGCAAACGAAACTACAATTGAAAAAATTATGCGCGGCCGTGTCGTTAAACTTTACGACGAGGATCAGGATCTTCTTGAGGATGTACTGATTGAAGTGAAGCAGGCCATTGAAATGTCCAATATTTATTTGAACATTTTATCCGGTACGATGGATGCCTTCGCATCGGTTATTTCCAATAATCTGAATATAGTCATGAAAGTGTTGGCTTCCATTACGTTATTAATGGCAATTCCAACCGTTATTTCCGGCCTTTACGGTATGAATGTGACCGGTGCACCGCTCCCGTTTTTTTGGTTCCCGGTTTGCTTGGCAGGTGCAATGATGGGCATTGCTTACTTTATTCTAAGGAAGAAAAATATGTTCTGACTGGTAGCCCGTACAGTATACCGAATGCAAATAAATTGATAGGGAACTGCAATGCAGTTCCCTATTCTGATAATTGTGAGGTTAGCATGAACAGACTTCGAATTCATACACAAGACATAGCCGAATCAGCAAAAATGCTCCGGGCGGGTGACCAGATTCTTTTAAGCGGTACCATCTACACTGCGCGTGATGCTGCGCATAAGCGGCTTTTTGCTTTGCTTGACAGTGGGGAGCAACTACCGTTTGAGCTGAAAGACGCTTCCATCTACTATGCAGGCCCAACGCCGGCTCCCGCTAACCTGCCAATCGGAGCCTGCGGCCCCACCACCTCGTCACGCATGGACTTGTTTACTCCGCGGCTTCTCGACCTTGGACTGAAATGCATGATTGGCAAAGGCGGACGTTCGCCCGAGGTCGTGGAGGCAATCCGGCGCAACAATGCGGTTTACCTGTGTGCAATTGGCGGAGCGGGTGCTTTGGCGGCAAAATGTGTGCGTTCGTTGGAAGTAATTGCTTTTCCAGATCTTGGCTGCGAATCAATTAAAAAACTGCAAATAGAAGATTTTCCGCTGTTCACAGCAATAGATTGTGTTGGCGGCAGTCTTTTCGAGGGATAAAAATGTTTAATTTTATAATACAAAAGTTTGTTAAGGATTATCAAAACACAGAGGATATCAAAGTGCGTGAGCGCTACGGAAAGTTTGCGGGCGCTGTTGGGATCGCTACGAATATCCTGTTGTTTTTGATGAAAATCATTACAGGTATCATGTTTAATAGTATTTCAATTACGGCAGACGCAATCAACAACCTGTCCGATTCCGGTTCTTCGATTGTAACGCTGGTAGGCTTCAAGATGGCCGGGAAACCCGCTGATCAGGAGCATCCCTATGGTCACGCGCGCATTGAGTATCTGTCGGGATTAATCGTTTCCTTTGTTATTCTGATTATTGGCTTTCAGTTGGCGCAAAGTTCATTTGGCAAGATATTGAACCCGAAAGATGCCGAATTCAGCGCTATTGCCATTGTGGTGTTAATCGTTTCCGCTTTGCTTAAGGTTTGGCAGTGTATGTTTTATAAAAAGGTTGGAAAAATCATTAGCTCCACTACGCTTACTGCGACTGCGACTGACAGTATGAACGATGTTTTCTCAACACTCGCTGTACTCGCCGGTATTTTAATCACTTATTTTACTCATTTTAATCTTGACGGATACATGGGCTTGATCGTCGCTATTCTGATCATGGTTACCGGTGTGAGGTTGATTATTGACACCAGCAATCCACTATTGGGAATGGCACCGTCCAAGGAACTTGTCGATGAAATTTACGACGGCATTTTGGGAATGCATGACTTGAACGTCCACAATTACGGGCCGATGCGCCGTTTTGCCTCTGCTCACTGCGAGGTTCCCGCGGGGCAGGACATTATGGTCAGCCACGATATTATCGATAATATTGAGCGCGACTTCTTAAGCCAAATGGGTATTCATCTGGTCATTCACCTTGACCCGATTGTCACCAATGACGAGCGTACAAATACACTGAAAGCAAAGGTGGAGGAACTCATCAAAGGCATTTCTCCGAAAATCAGCATGCATGATTTTCGCGTTGTGTGGGGTACTACGCACTCTAACCTCATTTTTGACGTGTGTGTATCCTTTGGATTTTCAATCAGTGACAGCGAGCTGACCCGTTTGATTTCGGAGAAAATCAGTCAGCTTGATTCGACTTATTTTGTCGTTCTCACCATTGACCATGAC
>DAMDEB010000109.1:0-3501 GCA_032090075.1 Caproiciproducens sp. | reverse complement strand
ACTATGTGCCAACGGACGAATAGTCAAAGATCAGCTTCTTTATCTCTTGTATTACGATGTTGTGAGTGATATTATAATTGCAAATAGTAATATCAAGGGAGAATAATGATGGAGAAAGTAAAAAAGTTTGTTGTTTTACCATTGGGATTGTTTATTGGAAGCTTGGTCTTGAGTTTACATAGAAATCCGTGGGGATACTTGCGTAATTTCCGGCTTGATTTTTGGCAGAAGACGGGGTATTTTTTCCTTAATCTGTTTGGCTCCGCAGCATTTATTCTTTTGATTGCACTGCTTTTTGTTTTTGTTTTTACAAACAGAAATATAGCGGACCTTTTCAAAAAGCCCGCGTTGAAAGCAATGGGGATTGTCTTTACCGCCGAATTAATAGCAAAGTTTTTGCTGACCGATGTTCTGATGCCATTACTGAACCGTAATGAACTTGAAGCGGCAAAAAAAGGAATAAGGATGAACGAGTGGTACATGGTGATTGTCCATGGACTGCCTTCTATAATTGTTAGTTTTGGGGTTGTATATTTTACGCTCAGATTGCTGATTAAGCCGCTGAATCTAAGCTTTTCATTTCATGGGGCTTCATTTTTTCTGGTATTGTTTCTTAATCTTGCAATCCCTATCCTTGAATCGTATGGCACGCTTCAATTTGTCAATCATCTTAATGCATCCAATGATGTTACTTTAGAAACGGTTCGAGTTTTTAACCTGACTGTTGGCTTGAATGTGTTTAATGCAGTATGGGCTGTTGTTGCAGCGATAATCGTCGCGATAATAGAAGGGTTTATCTTTTTCTTTTTCAACCGCTGTATCAAACAGAATCAAACGGAAGCCATATAAGTGACGGTGTTTTCATTTGTACTGCAAAGATTAATTAGATTGGCCAATTTACGCCGCAGGAGGAATCCTGCGGCGCTTTTACTTTCCGCAACAAAAAATTAACAAATTAGCTACTTGAAATTTCTCTTACAATGTAATAAAATAGTTTTAGCACTTAAACATGCAGAGTGCTAAAATTAATGAACAGAGGGTATTGATATGGCAGTTAAGCAATTTAAAACAGAATCGAAACGTCTTTTGGATTTAATGATTAATTCCATTTATACGCACAATGAAATCTTTTTAAGGGAACTTGTTTCCAATGCCAGCGATGCAATCGATAAGCTCTATTACAAGACCCTGAGCGACGGCGATACCGGTTTAAGCCGCGAGGATTTTTGCATCAAAATTATTCCGGATAAAGAAAACCGTACACTTACCATTACAGATAACGGCTGCGGAATGACGAAAGAAGAGCTCGAAAATAACCTTGGCACGATCGCAAAAAGCGGTTCCCTTAATTTTAAACAGGAAAATGAGCAAAAGGAAAACATTGAGATCATTGGTCAGTTCGGCGTTGGCTTTTACTCCGCGTTTATGGTCGGTGAGCGTGTAACTGTATTAAGCAAAGCTTACGGTAGTGAAGAGGCCTATAAATGGGAAAGCAAGGGCGCAGAAGGCTACACCATCACCCCCTGCGAAAAGGAAGACCATGGCTCGACGATTATTATCAAAATCAAGCCCAACACAGAAGATAACAACTACGACGAGTATCTTGATACCTATGCCCTCAGAAGAATCGTTGTGAAGTACTCCGATTATATCCGTTACCCGATTCAAATGGATGTTGAAAAAAGCCGGTTAAAAGAGGGTAGCAAGGAAGAGTACGAAACATACACCGAAAACGAAACACTCAACAGCATGGTGCCGATTTGGCGCAAAAATAAAAATGAGATTACCGAGGACGAATACAATCAGTTTTATAAAGATAAATTCATGGATTATACCAACCCAGCCAAAGTGATTCACTCAAGCACGGAGGGAACCGCGACTTATAACGCTTTGCTGTTCATCCCCGCAAAAGCGCCGATGAACTTTTACACGAAGGATTATGAAAAGGGCTTGCAGCTTTATTCCAACGGCGTCATGATTATGGACAAGTGTGCGGATTTGCTGCCGGATTATTTCAGCTTTGTGCGCGGACTGGTCGATTCTCAGGATCTGTCGCTGAATATTTCGCGTGAACTGCTTCAGCATGACCGTCAACTCAAAGTGATTGCTGCCCGTTTGGAGAAAAAGATTAAGTCCGAACTGGAAAACATGCTGGCGAATGAACGTGAAAAGTACGAGGAATTCTTCAAAAACTTCGGCTTACAGTTAAAATACGGAATTTATCAGGACTATGGAATGCACAAGGATGTCTTGCAGGAACTGCTGATGTTCTATTCCTCCAGTGAAAAGAAGCTTGTAACGCTGAAGGAATACGTTTCCCGTATGAAAGAGGAACAGAAGTTCATCTATTATGCAAGTGGAGAGACGACGGCGAGAATTGATCAGCTGCCACAGACGGAGGAGCTTCGCGACAAGGGCTATGAGATGCTCTATTTGACGGATAACGTCGATGAATTTGCGCTCCGTATGCTGATGAAGTACGATGACAAGGAATTCAAGTCTGTTTCCGCCGATGATTTGGGGCTGAAAACTGAGGAAGAGAAGAAGGAAGCCGAGAAACAGGTTGAGGAAAATAAGGACATGCTCAACTTTATGAAGGACGCACTGGATGGAAAGGTGAAGCAGGTCATTCTGTCGCAAAAGCTGAAGACCCACCCTGTGTGCCTGTCCACCGACGGCGCAATCTCGATTGAGATGGAAAAAGTGCTCAACGCAATGCCGACCGACGAAAAGGTAACCGCAGAGCGTGTGCTTGAAATCAACGCGAACCATCCGGTTTTCAAAAAGCTCTGTGACTTATATGAGAATGATAAGGACTTGCTTAAGGAATATGCGTCACTGCTCTACACGCAGGCTCTTTTGATCGAGGGCGTCAATATTGATGATCCTGTTGCGTTTTCCAACCAGATCTGTGACCTCATGACAAAGTAAATAATCGTGATATAAAACCAAATACCGCTGATGGAAAAACAAATCCATCAGCGGTATTTTTCGTTCATATTGACAGGCGCGGCCAATCACTATTATGATTCGTTAAATCAGGTTATACCAATACTTGAACGCAAGGCGTTTTACCGTCGGCAGCCGCCCATAGTTTTGCAGTGCGAGCTTTTGTGCGAAATCCAACATTGTTTTCAGCTCTTGCGCGGTGCTGATATGCTGGCTGAAACGTGCTTTCAAAGTGATGTCGGTTACCTCGGTGCTGATTTCACCACCGAATCGGGCAAGCTTTAAAATATAGGCGTATACGTTTAAAACGGCTGTGTTGGTGTTTTTAAGCCCGAATGACTTTATGCGTCGCTGTAGCTTGATCCTGCGCTTTATGGCCACAGCGGCCAGCAGGAGGGCAACAGCGGCTATTGCGAAGAGCACGGGAACCATCGCGGAGTTAAAATCATTGTTGGTTTCCGTACCGGCTGCTTTTTCCGGCTCAGAGGAGACAGCGCTTTCCGGTTGTTTGGGCTTACTCTCGACTTGGCTTTCGGGAAGACTTTCCTCGGG
>DAMDEB010000108.1:7944-11458 GCA_032090075.1 Caproiciproducens sp. | reverse complement strand
CCATAAGATATTTGTCGTTGTAACAGGAAAAACATCCGGGAATATCCACTCCGGCAGGACAGGGCATACAATAGCCGCAGGCCGTGCAGGGGATTTTTGTCTTTTCCCTGATCTCGCTTTTGACCTGCTCGAAAACCCTCAATTCCTCCCCGGAAAGTGAACATGGCTCCACCTCACTGGCAATGCGGATATTCTCCGCAACCTGCGCTTCATCGCTCATGCCCGACAGCACAACGTTGACCTCGGGATGATTCCATACCCAGCGCAGAGCCCATTCTGCAGGTGACCGGTTCGCGTCATAACCCGCAAAAGCTTTCTTTACCTGCTCCGGCAGATGTGTGACCAGCTTACCGCCCCGTAAAGGCTCCATGACAACAACCGGAATATTCAAACTTGCGGCAAGTTGCAGGCCGGATGTTGTCGCCTGATTATTCTCGTCCATATAATTATATTGTATCTGGCAGAAGTCCCACGGGTACGCTTTTACAATCATCTCAAAATCCGCTTTGCTGCCATGAAAAGAAAATCCGATATTCTTAACCGTTCCCGCCGCCTTCAGTTCTTCCAGCCATTCCATAACGCCGAGTTTAGCAAGCCGGTCAAACATCGGTTTATCGGTCAGCATATGCAGCAGATAATAATCGATGTGGTCAGTTTGCAGCCTGATTAGTTCAGTCGCCATAATTTTTTTTGCACTTTCGAGCTTGTTGACCAGAAACGGCGGAAGTTTTGTGGCGATTTTTACCCGTTCACGATAGCCGCCTGCCAAAGCCTTCCCCAGCAGCAATTCGCTTTTGCCATTTTGATAAATGTATGCTGTATCGAAATAATTCACACCTTTTTCGATTGCTTCATGGATCATACTGATGGCTCGGGGTTCATCAATTCCTCCGTTTTTTGTTGGCAGCCTCATGCAGCCAAAACCCAAAATAGAGAGTTCATCCCCGTTTTTACCATTGATTCTTGTTTTCATATCCAAATTACCCCCAGTCAATTTTTTATAATCAATTCATAACCACCTGTTATAGTCGCTCCCTTGTGGCCAAAGGGGTCTATCCTCTGTTAGTGACTTCTATTTGCATTCCCTGCATCACATCGAAAGATTTTTGGTTTAGGCTGTCGTCATTGCTGCCTGTACAGGAAGCATCCACGATAACTTTCGCTTGCGGCAACGCAGCTTTTGCCAACACCGCATTGGATATCACGCAGATGTTGGACACAACGCCAACGAGTTCAACCCAATCATATTTATTTTTGGCAAGGTACTCAGCAAGTTTCAGCGATCCAAAGGTCACTTTTTCAAAGCACCTGGTTGTCTCATCACAAAGGTCGGAAATCTTACCGTACAAATTCCACCCTTTTGTATTTTTGATGCAATGCGGAACCGGTAGATTTATGCCTTCCTGTGTTTGTAAGTAATTTTCATCATGCGTGTCAAACGTGAACACGACTTCGTTACCGTTTCGCTTGTATTGTTCGATTTTTTGGTAAATTCTATTTTCAAGCGCAACAGCTTTGGGAAATCCCAGGCTGCCGTTTACAAAGTCGTTTTGATAATCTACAACAACTAATATTTTTTTCATTTATGATCGCTCCTTTATCTGTTCACAATTCTTTCCTTATTGTACTGCCTATTTTTATCAATAAAGTACACCTTTATAAAACCTCAGTCAATGGGAATTATCTTTTCTCTTCCAACCCGAAATCATAAATAATCTTATTGTTTATAATATCACTTACAACACGGTTGCGCCCTTGACCCTTGGCTTCATAAAGGCAGTCATCCGCACGCTTTAAAAGGGTGTCATAGGAGTCGCCTTCCCTGTAAGCGGAAAGGCCGAGGGAAATCGTTATTTTCATGCCGCTTTCAAATTCCATGAGGGCAATGTTTTCCCGTATATCTTCAGCAATCCTGACCGCTTTTTCAGTAGGAACGCCATATAGCGAAACCAAAAATTCTTCGCCTCCCCAGCGTGCTGCCTGTCCACATTCTGGAACGCTGGAAGAAAGGCTGGCGGCGACGGCTTTGAGCGCTTTATCCCCCTGTTGATGTCCGTATCCATCATTGACCTTTTTAAAATGGTCAATATCAATCATTATCAGACACCAATCCACCGGTTCTGAGCGCAGCAAGGAAACTTTGGAGAACTTTTCCTCAATAATACAGTCAATTTTCATGCGATTGAACAGCCTTGTCAAGCCATCTGTGCTGGATATTTTCTCAAGCTGCTGCTGCTTTTCTTCCAGCACTGTCTGGTAAAGTTCGCGGCTTTTCTCATAGGAAAAAAGTGTTACCATCAAGAACAGCATACAGAATATTACATTGGCAACGCTGGAGTAGGAAACAATTTCGCGCGGCAGTATAAGCAGATACACAAGCAAAAAGGCCATAAATCCCGCATTTATTTTCAGCCCTGACTTGCTTCCAAGCAGATAATAGGTAACAACCGGAGCGCCGGTTACCCATACAAGGGAATAGTTCTCTTTTTTGCCAAAGACAAGCGAAATAAGCACCATAACATAAAGAACCGCAATAATTAACTGATAGACCTTGCTAACGGAGCCTGTCTGCATAAGCTTTAAATTAACAATAAACAACATGGCAGCCGAAATCCCCGTAACAGCAACAAAAATCCAGTTCTGAATTATAATATTGTATATAGCATACGCAAAAAGCGGGAGGCAGATCAGCGAGCTTGTGTGACTAATAAATTGTATACGCCGGGATTCAGGGTTGTCTTTAAAAACCCGATTCCGCTCTGAATGATTAAAAAAATAATTGAATTTTACCAGAGGTATCTCCACCTTTTTTAGAAGCTTTTTATCTAACTCTATTCTACCCGTTTTCCGTGATTGTGCAACTGTTTTTTACAGGGACGGGCGGTCGCTGTTGCGATATTCATTGGGCGAAACTGATAGAAACCGTTTAAAAGTAGTGATATAATAACTTTGATTACAAAAATGGTAAAAATTAGCGATATCTGCAATTTCAAAATCGGTATAAGCGACGAAATAAGTGGATTCCTCTATACGTCGGCGGGCAATGTAATCCGTTAGAGAACAACCGACTTCCTTTTTAAATATGCTGCTCAAGTAATTCGGATGTACATATGCATGCTTTGCAATATCACTTAGACTCAGCTTTAGCGTCAGGTTGTCGTTAATGTACTGCATGGCAGAAAGAATCACGCGGGAGTACTTGGCGGAAGCATTTTCTTTGGTCAGTTTAATAAATTCGGCTAAAATATTCCGCTCGTAACGGCTTACCTCCGCCAGACTGTCCATCTTTTCAATTTGCTGGATAAACGTATCACTGTAAGTAAACGCGATGTCCGGAAACACACCTGCTTCAATCACGGCACGGGTAAAAAAGGCACAGGAACAAATAATGGAATCCTTCATGGAACGCAGCGGGTCCTTTGCCAGCGTGGCACGGCTCAGTAAGTTGATTTCGTCCAATGTACTGAGCGCCCCGTCGAGATTACCAATCTTGATTTGATTTACAATCTTTTTT
>DAMDEB010000108.1:812-7934 GCA_032090075.1 Caproiciproducens sp. | reverse complement strand
CAAGAAGAAAGGCGGATGAGTAAACAGCTTTTCACGGTTTTTATAGGTATTTTGAAAATATTCTTTAATGGAGCTGACCTCTGAACCAATAGGATGGGGGTTCTTGGGCACACCGGTATTTTTTGCACCGAAGATTGCCGACAGCAGCCGCCCGCAGTAATAGTAGGTCTGCGTGCTGACCTGCGTAACGTCACGGTAATAGACCTCCAAACGGGATTTCAGCCGGATGGGTACTTTTTGCCTTTGGATGATATTCACGATTTCGCCGCTGTGCATGGGCTCTATCAAGAGCGGTCCTACCGCAACCACGTAAGAGTCGTCTATTACATAGACGATGAAAAGCTCCTTGTATTCTGTGGAAATGTACTGAACTGTATTATATTCCTGCGGGCCGTACTGCAAGTTTAAAATGGATTTATCCGCTGCAAGTGCTGCGGCTGTTTTCAAATTTTCCGGCAGGGATTGCTCGATTTTTCCGTTTCCTAAAATAGAAATGGGAAGCTCCGTCGAATAATGAAATGCTTTCATTAAATCTTCACCGTCAAATTGAACCATAATTATCACATCCGCCATTATTTTTAATATAAATAATTTAACTATATTAATATAATAACATAAATATTAATATTTTAAAATACAGAGTATTTTTATTGTTGTATGATGAAGTCATTCAATTAGGTTACGGAAAATCAGTCAATTCAGATTAGGAGGAAGATTAATGAAAAAGTTAGTATGTGCAATGTTGGCATTAACCATGATTTTGGGCATGGCTGCATGCTCCGGTACACCGACCCAATCCTCAGCCGCGGCTTCGGCAGCAGAAAGTCAAAAGGCCCAGTCGCAGGAATCGACGGCGGCAGGCCCTGTTACCTTAAAATTCGGTGCACAGGCGGATTCAACGCCTGCAACACAGGCAGCCATCGACGCGTTCAACGCATCGCAAACGAAGTACAAAGTGGAATGGCAGCAGTTTACCAATGACTCTGCACAAATGCATGACCAGCTGTTGACATCCCTGTCTTCCGGTTCTTCCGACTACGATGTTCTTTCACTCGACGTAGTGTGGGCCGGTGAGTTTGCGGCGGCTGGTTACCTAAACCCGCTGGATGTAAAAATGAGTGAAGCTGGTCTGAAAAAAGCGGACTTCAACAAAGGCTCCATGGATTCCGGCAGCTACCAAGGCAAACAGTACACACTGCCGTTTTTCCCGGATGTTGCCATGCTGTACTTCCGTTCCGACATTGTGTCCGCGGATGACGCAAAGAAGCTTGTAAGCGGCAACTATACATATGACGATCTTTACGCCATGGCCACAAAATACAAGGGCAAGATGGGCACCGACACCGGTTTTGCCTTTCAGGCAAAACAGTACGAAGGCCTGACCTGCAACGCCAATGAATTCACATCAAATTTTAAGGATTTAAAGGCCGGTTTGGAAACGATGAAGAAATTTGTTTCCTCCAAGGTTGTTCCCGCCGATGTTTTGAATTACAACGAGGGTTCTACCGACGCAAGCTTCAAGCAGGGAAAGAGCGTCTTTTCCAGAAACTGGCCGTACCAGTACGGCTTAATCAA
Source organism: Caproiciproducens sp. (assembly GCA_032090075.1). Classification (GTDB taxonomy): domain Bacteria; phylum Bacillota; class Clostridia; order Oscillospirales; family Acutalibacteraceae; genus Caproiciproducens. The sequence goes on along the minus strand of DAMDEB010000108.1, from coordinate 6,359 downwards.
AGCCGGAGATGTCGCGGTTAAGGTTGGTCAGGTCGGCATCGCTCCTTTGCCAAAGGGTGGCTGCGTGGGCGGCTGGCTGCTGGCACTCAACAAAAACTCCAAAAACGCCGACGGCGCGTGGGAATTTATAAATTACCTCGCCGGCAAGGATGGCCAAAAGATTATGTCCACAAAGGGCGGCTATCTTCCGGGATTCAACGCACTGCTCCAGGACAGCGAAGTGACAAAAGCCAACCCGCTGCTGACGATGGAAGGCTTCCAAAAAGCGTTGAGCACAACAATTGCAAGACCGGTTTCCGCACAGTATTCCAAAACAAGCGACACGATTCAAATCAACGTACATAAATATTTGTCCGGCAGTCAGGCAGTTGACGCTACTGTAACCGCCGTTCAGGACGCGCTGAAGTAAATGAGCAAGGGCGCGCACGAGATAAGTGCGCGCCCCCTTTTTTTGCAGATTGATATTTGGACTGAGGGGATAATTATGAAGAGAAAAATGACATTTAAGCAGTTCCTTTTTATTCTTCCACTGCTGGTCATTATCGCGATTTTTTCGATTTGGCCGATTATAACGTCGTTTTCCTACACTTTTTTTGACTACCAGCTGAACAATGTTCAAAAATCGAAGCTCAGCTTCAGCGGCAGCTTTAATGCCAAGACTTTTCAGGAAAACAGCGAATACGTAAAGATTTTCTTAACTGACGACGCCGATATTGCGGCGAATAACAAAGCTGCTGCAAACGACTTTGCGGCAGTCCTTGCAAACGTACAGTCTTATCAAAAGGAATTTAAAGGAATTCCTACAGGGAAGCTGACCGCGGCACAGAGCGACGCGTTTCAAAAGAAAACCGCAGGCTTGAAAGCCGAAGTCGATTCACTCTATCAGAAGTATCCGAACGAAGCGTTTGAAAACCGAAAAAACCTGCCGATGATCTTTCAGGAAATCAGCAAGGCTATCGAACCTTCCAATTTTATTGGCCTGAGCGGGTACCAAAAAATATTGGGCGATACAAGGTTGTTCTCCTCACTGTGGCACACCCTGTTTTTTACAATTATTTCTGTATTTTTTGAATTTGTCGCCGGATTGGGTCTTGCCATGATTATGAATAAAGCCATTCGCGGAATTGGCATTATCCGAACAGGCGCACTCATTCCGTGGGCAATTCCGACCGCTGTTTCCGCACTGATGTGGAGCTACCTTTATGATGGTTCGAGCGGAATTATCTCCCATATTTTCGCCGCAGTTGGGTTCATCCCTTCTTCCGAGCATATGCTGCTGAGCGGCATGGGCGCTATGTCGGCCGCTATTTTAACAGATATTTGGAAAACGACTCCCTATATGGCGCTTTTGCTGCTGGCCGGATTGCAGGTCATTGACCGCGGCCTTTATGAAAGCAGCGCGATTGACGGTGCGGGAAAAATACAGACTTTCTTTAAAATTACACTCCCCCTGTTGAAACCGTCCATCTTGGTAGCCGTACTGTTCCGCACGCTGGACGCCTTCCGCGTTTACGACCTCATCGCGGTGTTGACAGGCGGAGGACCCGGCGGTTCAACAGAAACGCTTTCGATTTATGCGTATAAGACGATGTTTTCGCAAACAAATTTCGGCTATGGTTCCGTTATCGTTATGTTTATGTTTGTGTGTGTACTCATCATCGCTGCACTTTTTGTCAAGGTGCTGGGCGCAAACGTAATCTCTACGGATTAGAAAGGAAATGCTGCTATGAAAAAGTTTTGGAAAATTGCATCGTTTGTATTGATTGCAGTATTTTTGATCATTATTCTATTTCCGTTTTTTTGGATTCTGGTCACGTCGTTCAAACCGTCCAACGAAATTTTTGGTGCAGGCGCTTTTTCTGTGTTCATCCATGACCCCACCATGCAGAATTACACGGCAATTTTGACGGGCAAAAATATATTGAGTTCCATTAAAAACAGCCTGATTGTTTCCAGTGTAACCACAATGTACGTAATTGTAGTGTCAACCTTGGCGGCCTACGCAATTTCACGTTTTCACTTCAAGGGGAAAAACCTGCTGTTAGGTCTGATCTTGGTTGTTTCCATGTTCCCACAAATGATCATCGTCGGCCCTGTATTCAATTTGTTTACCGCATTGGGGTGGACGAATACATACTTTATCGTACTTCCCTATTCAACAATTACCATTCCTATGGCAGTATGGATTATGGTAGCGCACTTTGGAAAAATTCCGCTGTCCATTGAGGAGTCCGCCAAGATTGACGGTGCCTCCGCTTTTCGCACCTTGTGGAATATCGTGTTTCCGCTGGCGGCGCCCGGTGTGTTTACCACTGCCATCATCACTTTTATCGCAGCGTGGAACGAATATCTGCTAACCGCTACTCTTAATACTGACCTCAACATTCAGACGGTACCGGTAGCCATTTCCTTCCTGCGGACACAATTTCAGATTCTCTGGGGCGAGGTGTCGGCTGCTACGGTCGTCGTTACAATCCCCACGCTGATTATTGTGCTGCTTTTCCAAAAAAAGATTGTTTCCGGCCTTGTTTCAGGTGCGGTTAAGGAGTAACAACTATGAACGGCAATCAATTCGTTTACGAAATCAACAATACAGACCTTGACAATGAAACTTTAATGCTGAACGAAAGCTTGTTCCACACCGCAAACGGATATCTGGGCGTGCGTGCAAACTATGAGGAGGGCTATCCGGCAGATTATGATTCCATCCACGGGCAATACATCAATGGATATTATGATACCGACAAAATTGAATACGGTGAAAAGCTGTACGGCTTTCCGGAAGAAAAGCAGACGATTATCAATGTGGTCGATACACAGGGAATCCGTCTTTCTATTGCAGGGGAGGAATTTTCCATGTTTGATGGAAAGGTGATTTCCTCCTCGCAGCAAATTGATATGGAGCGTGGATTTTACCAGCGCAGTGTGCACTGGCTTTCACCCCGTGGTCATGAGTTGGAAATACGGATTATCCGTATGGCGTCATTCACGGTACTGCCTCTCTTTCTGATCGATTATCGGGTTAAATTAATCAACTTTGCTGGTGAGGTAAAATTTATTTCCACCCATTCCGGCAGCGTTAAAAATTACTGTAATCCGAACGACCCCCGTGTTTCGGCTACCGTGGTGCAGCACATTGTAACGCAGGAAGCCGCCTTTGACGGTGATATTTCCGTCATCAGGGCAAAAGCGGCACATTCTGGACTCGAACTTACCTCTGCCGTAAAAAACCGCTTGTCCGTTCCCTGCAAAACGGAATGTACCGTTTCAGGGGATGTGCTTACGGAGGAACTGACCGCTCAGGCGCAAGCGGGGGATGAGCTTCGGCTTCTCAAATACACGGTACTCTGTGATGAACGCCGTTATCCCACAACGCAGGAAAGCGCGCTGCGTATCCTAAACGAAGTCACCAATACGCCCGTACAAGAGCTTTATGATGACCAAAGAAGTTACTTGAAAAAGTTCTGGGAAAAATCCTACGTTGAAATTGACGGAAACGAGGAACTGTCCGTTGCACTGTGCTACACCCTGAATCAGCTGCTTCAGGCCGTAGGCAAGGACTCGGTGAGTAATATTGCGGCAAAAGGCCTCAGCGGCGAGGGCTATGAGGGGCATTATTTTTGGGATACGGAAATCTATATGCTGCCCTTTTTTATTCTCACTCAGCGCGAAACAGCCAAAAGCCTCATCAGCTACCGCTATGCGCTCTTACCTGCCGCGCGAAAACAGGCGGAGCTGCTCGGCCACAAAAAGGGCGCGCTGTACCCGTGGCGAACCATTTCCGGCGGAGAATGTTCGGGCTATTTCCCATCCGGCTCCGCACAGTACCATATCAACGGAGATATCGCATACACTGTTGTCGCGTACTATTTGATGACGAAGGACATTGACTTTATAGCAGAAAAGGGTGCGGAAATTGTTTTTGAAACCGCGCGTCTCTGGCAAGATGTGGGAAATTATATGGATGGTAGCTTTCATATTAACGATGTAACCGGACCAGATGAATACACCTGCCTGATAAATGATAACTATTACACCAATTCCATTGCCAAATACAATTTGATATGGGCGGTTAAATTCTATCGTATGCTGAATGAACAAAATCGTACGGAAATCATTCTTAAAATCGGCCTTCAGGAGGAAGAGGTTGCGGAATTCCAGCGTGCTGCCGACCATATGTATTATACCTATGATGAAAAACTGGACATTAACCCGCAGGACGACTCATTCCTACGAAAAGAAAAATGGGATATTGCCGCTACGCCAAAGGAAAATTTTCCGCTTCTGCTGCACTATCATCCGCTGTATATTTACCGCTATCAGGTGTGCAAACAGGCAGACACGGTTTTGTCCCATTTTTTGCTTGAGGACGAACAGAAATACACTACCATTAAAAATTCCTATGAATACTATGAGCAGCTGACCACCCATGACTCGTCGCTCTCCACCTGTATTTTCAGCATTATGGCTTCCAAGCTTGGCATGAAGGAAAAGGCATATGACTATTTCTGCCAAACCTCCATGCTGGATATCAAAAATACACACCACAACACAAAGGATGGCATCCATGTTGCCAGCATGGGCGGTACTTACATGTCTATCCTATATGGCTTTGCGGGATTCCGTTTGAAGGAGAGCGGAATTTGGTTTTCCCCTTTTTTACCCAATTCATGGAGTGGATACCGCTTTCAGATTCACTATGAGGACAGTTTAATCTGTGTGCGTGTTACGCAGGATTTCTGCGAATTCACACTGAAGAGCGGAACTCCCAAAAAATTATTCATCTATGAAAAAGCCTACTTGCTGAAGGAAACCTTAACCGTAAACTGCACAGGGAGGGAATGAATCAGTGAAGTATCAAAATGCTATTTTCGACCTTGACGGCGTGCTGGTGGATACGGCTAAATATCATTACTTGGCGTGGAATAAAATTGCCGGCCGTTTAGGATTTTCGTTTACACTGCAGGACAATGAGCGGCTCAAGGGTGTCAGCCGCATGGATTCACTGAAAATCCTGCTTTCAATCGGCGGTCTTTCATTGACGGACGAAGAAATGCAGCGCATTGCCGCAGAAAAGAACGGGTACTATCTCGATTATATCTCCCGAATCACACCGGACGAGCTGCTCGTGGGTGCAAAGGAAATACTTGCCTTTTTCCACAAAAAGGGTCTGAACGTTTCGCTTGGCTCCGCCAGTAAAAACTCACGCCTGATTCTGGAGAAAACGGGCATCTCACAGGATTTCGACTGCATTATCGACGGCAACTGTGTGACAAAGGCCAAACCCGACCCGCAGGTGTTTACACAGTCAGCCGACCGCATGCAAATCTCCTACGGGGCGTGCATTGTTTTTGAAGATTCCGTTGCCGGAATTCAAGCCGCAAAATCAGTGGGGATGCTTGCCGTGGGAATTGGGGACCCGCAGTCACTCCGACAGGCAGACAAGGTGTTTCCTGACCTTTTGCAGGCAAAGCAATATTTTTCACATTTTCTTGCTGATTAAATAGCGGAATCAGCCGAGCTTAACTTCATAATTGAACAAAAAGT
>DAMDEB010000108.1:0-802 GCA_032090075.1 Caproiciproducens sp. | reverse complement strand
GGGAACGCACTTTTCAATTCTACATATAAAGCTTAGAAAGTTAGCTTGTTTAGTATGAGTATAAGTCTGACTTTGTACTTTATAATATAAAAAAGAAGTCGTTGAGTACGTTGCATTTGCAGAAATAATTACTTAGAGTTCAAGAAAATCTCGAAAAATCCTGCTCACTCGCGTGGCTTCTTCTAAGCATGTCATCTCACAAAAAATTCTCAGAACCGGTTCCGTTCCGGAGAAACGGCAAATGATCCAACCTCCATTTTTAAAATAAACCTTGCATCCATCCAAATAAGAAACCCGATCGATTTCCATATCGAATTCCGGTATCTTCTTCTCTTCATACAGAATATGCTTTAACTCCTCTTTGCGTTGATTGGTCATATGACAGTCAAATTCATCCATACTATAAATGCCAAATTTTTCATGAATGTCATTCAGTACCTCAAAAAGCGGCTTTCCAATCACACTGATCATCTCAACAAGCAACGTGCCTGCATAAACGCCATCTTTACCGCGGATGTGGCCGCGCACAGTCAGTCCGCCGGAAGATTCCCCACCGATTAAAGCATCAGTCTGTTCCATTTTAGCGGATATATGTTTAAAGCCAACCGGAACTTCGTAGCACTTTTCCCCAAAGCTGGCGGCCATTTGATCCAAGCAGTGGGTTGTTGCAATATTGCGCACGGCAGCACCTCTCCATCCTTTAAACTCATGCAAATAATAGTAAAGAAGTACAAGGATATCATTCGGGTGAATAAAAGTACCGTTCGTATCAATTAAGCCAATTCGGTCGGCGTCGCCGTCT
>DAMDEB010000107.1:9893-11568 GCA_032090075.1 Caproiciproducens sp. | reverse complement strand
CCCCAGCGCGGGTCGCGCAATACGTCCAGCACAGACAGTAGGGCAAGATCGACCCCCATTTCGTGAAGCTGCCGCGCACAGACCGCATAGGCCTCTCGCAGCAGTGCAGGATTCCACGCCGCGCCCGCGCACAGGTTGACCGGCAGCAGGTAGCCGTCCAAAGCCTGGTGCCCGTGCGGACATTCGCTGCTCATCAGGACGGGGATTTTCAGTCTGGAATGCTCTAACACACAGCGCTGAACCGTATTATACGTTTTTCGCGCCAATGAAGACGGAACACCCGTTTCATAGTCGCGCTTCGACCACGGATCCGCGCGGTAAAGCCCGTAAAGTACTCCCATGCCGCCGTACCGCTGTGCCTCGTCGATAAATTCCTGTGTAAGGCAGACTTCACTGCCCCGCCGTTCGTAACAGGCAAAACCGTAAAGCCGCTGATTAAGCTGACCCACCTTTTCGCACAGCGTCATGCGGGAAAGCAGATCAAGGGCACGCTCCGAAGAGGTAAGCTTTTCATTCTGATATGGTTCCAACAGTCACAACCCCTTCCAAAAATTTCCCGCTTGCAGTTAATTAGAATTGAATCAAAAATGTCTTGATTTCATAAGGGCGAATCGTGAACGTGAATTGATTGCCTTCACAATCTATGCTGTCAGTTGAATTTTCAAGCAGGTCACATTCACTTACACGCTGCACCGGTTTGCCGAGGGTAATTACTGCGTCTATGCGCATATTGCGGTTCTCATAAGCGCGCACAATAACGCCATTGCTATTTTCAGCTTTTTTGATAGTCTCAAGGACGACGTTGTCGCGGTCACAGGCAATCAGTGAGAACATTTCCCCCGCCTTACCGCCATTGACCGCAAAAGAAGGCTGATTGAGCTTGTACGCCTCCTGCGGTACGTCGGACTGCCTCCATGCGCCCGCATGGGGATAAATGGAATAGGTGAAGAAATGCTCCTCCTGATCCGCCGTTGCATTCGGCTCTATTCCGGACTTGATCAACGTCAGGTCTATTTCGCCCTCATGCGCGGAGTAACCGTATTTACAGTCATTCAGCAAAGCAACGCCATAATCGCCTTCTGAAACATCTGCCCATTTGTGGCCGCAGCTTTCAAAGCGCGCCATATCCCAACTGGTGTTGGTGTGCGTCTTGCGGGTCACGTTACCGAACTGAATGTCGAACGTTGCCTCATCGGTGTGCACATCGCACGGGAACAGCACCTTCATCAGATGCTGGCTTTCGTGCCAGTCCACATAGGTTTCAAAGTCAATGCGGCGTGATTGGGCGTAGAAGTGAATTTTCTGGCGAATCAAAGACTTGGAGTATGGGCGCTCAATTTCCAGCACCGCCTCGACCGGTCCGTCTTCCGTCCAGCGCATATACGCCTTGTCATTCACGTCCCAGTATTTTTCGTGGTAAAAAATATCAATATCCCAATTGTCGTAATAGATTGGTTTATCCTCGAAAACGCGCAGCTGGTTGATGCTTCTGTCCCGCTGCACCACCTCACGGCAATGTTCTTTATCGTACAAAGAAGAAATGTTTCCGTTTTCATCGAACGCAATCAGATAATACGGGGTTTCGACTGCATGATCGGAAAGTTTAAATGGAGATTTATGAACCGCTGTGTCCGTCGGAGCAAATGCTTTCCACCCTTTGGACGGTAAGTTATTC
>DAMDEB010000107.1:2908-9883 GCA_032090075.1 Caproiciproducens sp. | reverse complement strand
CCGCCGTTTTCTGAACCGGGTAAATATTGCCCGCTTCGTCTTGAAGAGCCTTGGCGGAACAATCCCCAAGTGCCACAACGTCATTACGCACGAAGCCAAGCGTATTATACACTGTGACAGCGTTTCCATTGCCCGTCAGCGCGGTGATTCTGTCCGTCAAAAGTTGTGTGCCCTGCTGATGAATTGCTTCATACTCCTGTTTGGTCACTTCGTAAACCTCATGGATGGATGAGCCGGGAAGAATGTCGTGGAACTGGTTCAGGAGTACTGTTTTCCACATGCTTTCCAATTCTTTTTCGGGGTACGAAACGCCGCATTCCTGTGCGAGCACGGAAATGAGCTCCAAATCCATGAGCATCAATTCGCTCTTGCGGTTTGCACGCTTGTTGCGCGCCATGGAGGTATAGGTGCCGCGGTGGTATTCAAAATAAAACTCACCCGTCCATGTGGAAAGGCGCTTGCTGTCCTTTACGCGGGCTTCGAGTTCACGGAAATACTGCCCCGCAAACGCCTGCCGAACCTTTGGAACACCCTTGATTCCCTTTTCCATGCGTTCTCCGGTTTCAAGCATTGCTCTGGTAGGGCCGCCGCCGCCGTCGCCATAGCCGTAGGAAATCAGGATGTCGTTATTCATCTCTTTATTTTGATAACGCTCCCAGCCACCCATAATTGCGTCCGGATGGAGCATACCGTTGTATGTTGTAAAGAAGCGGTCTGTGCTCTGCCCTACCCCTAACGTGGAAATAAAGTGAGTCAGTACTCCGGTACCGTCAATGCCCTCCCACATAAGCGTGTCGTTCGGCACTTTATTGAATTGGTTCCATGAAAGCTTTGTGGTCATGAAATAATCGATTCCGCATTTTTTCATAATCTGCGGCAGCGCTCCGGAATAGCCGAACACATCGGGCAGCCAAAGCACACGGTTATCCACGCCGAATTCTTCTTTAAAGAAACGTTTGCCGTAAAGGAACTGCCGTACCAAGGACTCGCCCGAAGTCAGGTTGCAGTCTGCCTCCAGCCACATACCGCCCTCTGCTTCCCATCGGCCTTCTTTTACGCGCTCTTTCACTTTTGCGTAAAGTTCTGGATAGCGTTCCTTTAGGAACACATACAATTGCGGCTGACTTGAAATAAATTTATAATCCGGATATTCGTCCATCAGCTTTAAAACGGTGGCAAAGCTGCGGGCAACCTTTTCGCGGGTCTGCGCGACTGTCCACCACCATGCAACGTCAATGTGAGTATGACCGATGCAGGTTGCGATTACATCATCGTAGCCCCCCATTTCCTTGTAAAGCTTCTGATTTATATACTCGTGCGCACTGTCAACCGACTGATAGAACGTTTCGGAATGCACTTGTCTAAGGTCAAGCAGGTTAATGGTATCATTCAAAATTGTTTCGAAGTCAATACGCGTCTTGTCTTGCGGATTCATGCGGTCAAGCGCCCACAGCGGAACCTGCAAATCATAATAAAGCCTGCGAACAGGCTCGCTGATTTCCGCAATTTCACCCAAAAGCTGAAATTCCGTGTGTAATGTGCCGGTATGGGATTGGATGTCAAAATGATAGGTTTGACCAGCCTTGGCTGATTTTGTCAGCAGAACTTCACGGTGGTTCATGTCCATTCCCTGTGTAATTTCACCGTCGACGAAAAGCAGGAACTGCGGATTTTTACCGTCGTCCCATTCGTCAATCTGTGTATGCAGAATCATCCACAGGGATTTGCCCTCTTCACATTCCGGCACGGTGTATTCTGTGCGGAACCAGTAATGCCCATCCGGACCATACCAGTGCATGGTGCGGCTGTCGAACGCCTGCCATTGCACTTCGGAAGCATCGGCGTCGCTGGGGCGGAGAAAATTGCCTTTTTTCATCTGCCATGCGGTCAGATCAAATTGATTTACCTGTTCAAACTTTTTCAGCTGGGCGCAGATAACCTCCGCGCGCTCTTTCGCAAATATCATATTAATTCTCTTTTCTGTTATTTAGTCCAGCGGATTCGTCTTCATGTAGTCCAGCAGCGTATCCACAGTTGTGAACGCAAGGCCTGTCACCGTATCCGCACATCCGTAGTAAATCGCAATTCGGCCGGTGGCGGCGTCCGTGAGGGCTGCACACGGAAAGGTAACGTTCGGCACATCGCCTACACACTCGTACAGTTCCTGCGGCCCCATAATATAGTTGCGGGAACGCGCTTTCACCTTCCAAGGCTCGTCAAGTTCCAGCAGCGCACAGCCCATGCGGTACACAAACCCGTTGCAGGTATTGAGAACACCGTGGTAAATAAGAAGCCAGCCCTCATCTGTTTCAATTGGGGTAGGACCCGGGCCGATTTTTTTGCTTTGCCACGCGGAACGGTCTTCGTTGATTATGCCCATTACATAGCGATGTTTCCCCCAAAAGGTCAAGTCGGGACTTTGGCTGCAAAAAATATCGCCAAACGGCGTGTGACCTGTGTCGCTCGGGCGGCTGAGCATCGCGTACATATTATTTATTTTTCGCGGAAACCGCACGCCGTTGCGGTTATACGGCAGAAATGCGTTTTCCAGCTGATAAAATTTTTTAAAATCAAATGTGTAACCGATTCCGATGGTCGGGCCGTGGTAACCGTTGCACCATGTAATGTAATATCGGTCTTCAATGAAGCACACACGCGGGTCATAACGATATTCGCGCACAGTTACCTCCGGATCACCTTCAAAATGGACGGGTGTGTGCTCAATCGTCCAGTTTACGCCGTCTTTGCTGAATCCGGCGAACAGGTCCATACTTACTGAACGGCTGTCGCAGCGGAACAAGCCTGCAAAGCCTTCGCCAAACGGCACCACCGCGCTGTTAAAAACGCTGTTGGAACTCGGAATTGCATTTCGCGGAATAATCGGATTTTCCGTGCAGCGCCACACCGGATCCGTTCCGCCTTGCGGTCTGTCCTGCCATGGGATATTCGGAAGAGCATTGCCGATAATTTTACTCATATTGATTAACCTCGTTTTATTAAAAGTATTTCGATTTTACTTGATCATTCCCGCAAATCCATGGGAGATAAGTTAAAGTAATCATGGAAACGCGAATAGAAATAATTCGGATTTGAAAATCCAACCGCACAGGCAATGTGCGCGATTTTTTCATCTGTGTTAAGAATCTTGTCGCGGGCGCATTGAAGCCGATACACCATAAGATATTCTGAAAATTTCAGGTGCGCTTCTTTCAAAAAAATCTGTCCCAAATAGGTGCTGTTCATTTTGAATTTATCCGCGACCGTCTTCAGGTTGATATTCTGGTTATATTCCGCCTTAACCATAACGAGAATACGATTCGTCAGATTGGAGAGCTGATCATAGCGAACACCAAGCACCGGGTCGATTTCTTGTTCCGTGCTGCTGACATTTTCTATCGTTCCGTGCAAATCCTGCACAATGATCTTCTCCACAATAGGCTGCAGCTTTTCGCGCTCCACAGGTTTGAGTAAATAATCGCGGGCACCACAGCGAATGGCTTCCTGTGCATAATGAAATTCATTGAAACCGCTTATCATAATATATATCGTCTTTAAGTGCAGCAAATTTAATTCATTGATGATATCATAACCGCGTTTATCACCGATGCATACGTCGACCAAGGCGATATCAGGCTTCAGTTTCACTGCTTTTTCCACCGCTTCCCGGTAGGAAAGAGCGGTTTCGATCTGCCCCACGCCGTATTTTGCCCAATTCAGCGTGTATTTCATGCCCTCTAAAATCTGCGGCTCATCGTCCACAATCAGCAGTTTATACACTCTCTATTCCTCCTTTCGGAAAACGGGAATTTCTTCATCAGGTGGTAGATTTGCCCCTATACAAGAAAACCTGAACACAGACACATCTGATGTTCAGGTTTTCACGGATCAGTTAGAGATATTCAGAAAAATTTATTTCTTGAAGGTTGCGTCAATTTGAGACTGCATCTCGGCCATAATTTTGTCCATGCCGGATGCTTTCAGCTCTGCGACAACCTTTGGCACTGTAGTCGTCGGATCGGAAGCGCCATTTAACAGCTCATAGCGATATTTATCCCACGTGGCCTGGCAGTTTGCGATCTCAGTTGTAATCTTGGAAGTGTCCGGGGTAAAGCCGAGGCAGACAGATCCAACTGCATTTTCATTCAATGATTTTACTTGATCCCATTGGTCAGCAGGAGAGCCTTCCTGTGTAGCCATATCAAAGAACGTACCCATTGCGTAGTTGCCAATTCCCCATGTATCTGTGAGGCGTTTAACGACTTTGGCACTCTTATATTCAAAGTCTGTGCCTTCCACGCCATAAGCCAGCATATCGCGAAGCTTCTGGTCGGTATTGACAAGTTGCAGGAACTTCAGCGCTTCCGCTTTATGCTCGGAGTTGGCGGAAATGGCATTCAAAGAACCTTGAATGGTGCTATCGCTGTACAAAGGAGTAGAAATTTGTACTGTATCGTACTTCTTGACACCCTGATCAGCTGCCCAGCCGATTTCGGCGCCAGGGAAGCCCTGCGCGGAGAAGAACATCTTATTTTTCGGAGAATCTTTCAGCGTCGGAGCATCAGGATTAATGATACCTTCTTTATACCACTTGTTCAGCATTTTGAGCTGCTGCATTGTTTCCGGCTGTTCAAGGACGGATACAACCTTGCGGCTCTGGTCGTCGTAACGCACGCCAAGGAATTTAAATCCAAGCGTAAGGTCATCATAATTGTTGGTCATACCGGCAAACGCATCATTTTGCGTCAGTATCATTGGATATACAGATTTACCTTCGCCCTTTTTAATTGTGGCCATAGCCTTGTCAAGATCGTCAAACGTCTTGATTTTGGAAACATCAAGCTTGTATTTCTGTACATAGGTGTCATCAAACACCCAGTATTGAGTCAGTGAAGAGTCCTTATAAGTCGGTACGGAATAAATTTTACCTTTGATTTTTGCGCCTTCCCAAACTTTTTCAGGGATGAATTTGTAGAGTTCCGGTGTTTCCTTTTGCACTAAATCAGTGATATCGGCAAATGCACCCACCTGAACCTGTTGGCTGTATTTTGTGTTGTTCGTAAACATGATATCGAATTTCTCGCCCGTGTTGATGATCTGGTTGACCTTCTGATCCCAGTCACCCCAGCCAGCTACTTTGATGTCAACTTTTACGCCGATTTTTTCAGCGGTGTAAGCATTGATCTTGTCAAGACCGGCCTGCAGATTTTCAGGCTGGTTGCCGATTAACCACCAGGTAAGTGTAGGAATTTCGCCGCTTTTGGAAGCGGTGCTTTGGGCGGCACCACTTTGCGGTGCTGTGCTTTGGGCATTGTTACTGCTTCCGCAGCCTGTGAAAGTAGCCGTCAGTAAGGCAGCTGCACAGAGCAGGGAAATGATTTTTTTCTTTTTCAATTAAATTCCTCCTTATATTCAAAGGTCACTTTTGTAACCTAAGATTACCAATTCATTATCCTTTAACGGCACCCACCGTAAGGCCCGAGATAAAATACCGCTGAAAGAAGGGATATGCACAGCCAATGGGGATGACAATAAGCGCTGCAATTGCCATGCGTGCGCCTTCCTTCGGCATGCTTCGTGCAAGTTCCGCGGAACTGACACCCATGGTAGCCGCATTACGCGAAAGATAATCGACATTATCCATGATTTTTGTCAGCAAAGCCTGCAAAGAATTCAGCTTTGTATCGTCGATGTACAGCATTGCCTGGAACCAGTCGTTCCAATACCCAAAGGAAAGGAACAGGCCGATGGTCGCCAGAACGGGCAGCGAAATGGGCAGTACGATACGAAAGAAAATATGCAGCTGCGTAGCGCCGTCAATTTTGGCCGACTCAACAAGAGAATCCGGAATTGTTGAGCGAAAAAACGTCTTACAGATAATCACGTTGAAAGAGGATACCGCCAAGGGCAAAATGTACGCCCATATATTGTTCTTGAGCCCTAACAGGTTCGCATTTACATAGTAACTTGAAACCATGCCTCCGTTAAACACCATTGGAATGAATACAACCCACGTAAGAAAGCCTTTCAGTTTGTATTGCGGGCGCGACAGTACATAACCCATTGTCGTGGTAAGCAGCACCCCGAGGATAGTTCCTACAATCGTAACGAAAAGTGAAACGCCCAGTGCCCTCGTGATTACGGTGCCCTGCCGCAGCAGGAAGGTGTAAGACTCTATGGAAAACGCCTTTGGAATCAGGTGGTAACCAAAATCCTGAATGGATTTTTCTGATGAAAACGAAATGGAAAGTACAAAAATCACCGGTATGACACAGACAAGAGAAATCAAAATAAAGATAATATTAAATAAAACATTTGTTGACGGATGTATCCGGTCGAATTTTTCAAGACCAGACATGTATTTTTTCTTTGCCACTTTCACACTCTCCTCATATCATCGCGCTGTCCGGATCAACACGGCGCACAATCCAGTTTGCAATCAAGATGGTTATACAGCCCATAACAGACTGGAAGAACGCAGCGGCAGACGCCATACCGATTGTCGCACTCTTCAGCATTTTGAACACCATAACGTCTATCGTGTAGGTAACGGTGTGCAGTGAGTTAGAATCGTGGGGCACCTGAAAGAACAAACCAAAATCCGAGTAGAAGATACGGCCGACAGACATGATGAACATTATAATGATTACCGTCTTCATAATGGGCAGCGTAATGTATTTGACCTGCTGCCACTTTGTCGCGCCATCGATAACAGCTGCTTCATAATAAGTGGAGTCGATTCCGGTAATTGTCGCGAGATAGACAACCATGCCATACCCCAGGCCTTTCCAAACATTTAAAAAGATAAGGAAAAACGGCCATGGACCCTTCATCATATACCAGTTCAGCGGATCCCCGCCGTTACCTGTGACAATGTTGTTTACAAAGCCCTTGTCATAGCTCAAAAAGCCCCAGACGATTGCCGCCACAACAACCCATGAAAGGAAGTATGGCATAAACATCGCTGTCTGATAAATC
>DAMDEB010000107.1:0-2898 GCA_032090075.1 Caproiciproducens sp. | reverse complement strand
AATCTTTCCAAGACGTCTGCTGTGCAGCTGACCAATCATCAGCGCCATGGTTACAGGCACCACAATGCCCAGTATAATAAATATAATGTTGTACCCTAATGTGTTGCGCAGCACAATCCATGCGTCCTGACTTGTAAACATAAAGCGAAAATTTTCAAATCCGCACCAGCTGCTGCTGATCACACTCTGTATAAAATTTCCGTTTATTCTGAACTCTTTAAATGCAATAATAATTCCGAACATGGGTATGAACGAAAACAACAAGTACCATATAACGGTAGGTGCTGCAAGCAGGGTGAGCTCCGTGTCATCCCTTGTCCAGCGCTTCTTGCGGTGCTTCAGAACAGCATCCCCCTCTTTTTTAGTTGCCATATCCTTCATCCTTTCTACTGTTCCGGTCTCCCTTTGTGCCCTTATTATACCCGCCGCCGGCTTTTAAAATCCAGACTAAAAACGATATACCGTAGTAGAAAAACATTAGGTTTTTAAAGTTTTTATGGTAAACTGACTAATAATTCGCTCTGTTTTTTCCAATAATTCACAGTTACCTAATGTTTTTAGTGTATAATCTAACTCTTTTCCTGTGGACTATTTGTACTGATTTCATTATAATAATAGGCAGCGCATCATATTGAACAACAAGGGGTGTTAAATCTATGCTCGATCTCAGTTTCACAGGAGAAACACAGGAGCTAAACGCAGGCCTTAAGCTTTTGCAGGATGAACAGCTTTTCCGCGAAGGCAAAGGGAAATATCTTATTCATGTACGCAAAAGCGAAGAGCCTGGACTTTCTATATCGGTACATGAAGACGGAGCAGATGTGTGCTACCATGAAAAAGCGGATTTTTACAGATCGCTGCCGCTTTTCGCACTGCACGCAAACGAGCCCGGGTATAAAATAAAAGAGACACCGTGTTTTGAAAAAACCGGCGTCATGATAGATTGCTCGCGAAACGCAGTGCCAACAGTGGACACGATTAAGGGCATCTTGCGAAAAATGGTGCTGATGGGCCTGAATTTAGGTATGATGTATACAGAAGATACATATGAAATCAAAAGTCTGCCCTACTTTGGTTATATGCGCGGACGCTATACCTATGAGGAACTAAAGGAACTGGACGACTATGCGGATGTGTTTGGCATTGAGCTCATTCCGTGCATTCAGACACTGGCTCATCTGGAACGCGCACTGCAGTGGCCTGTCATGGATGATTTACGTGACAGTGAGCGCATTCTGTTGGTAGGGGATGAAAGAACATACGTCTTTATTGAAGAAATGATTACCGCCGCTTGTGCCCCCTACCGTTCCAACAGGATTCACGTCGGAATGGATGAGGCCTGGGAATTAGGACTTGGCCGCTACTTGAATAAAAATGGCTATCGCCCCTGCGGTGAACTGATGGCGGAACATTTAAAGCGGGTAGACGCTATTTTGGAAAAGCACGACCTTCACGCCATGATGTGGAGCGATATGCACTTTGCCGCGGCTTCCCCCACCCATGCGCTGTATGATCCGAAATGCACGCTGACACCGGAGGTGCTCGCGGGCGCACCTGAAAATATTGACCTCGTCTACTGGGATTATTACAACGAATCGGAAGCACATTACGAAAAGCTCCTCAAAATGCATCAGCAGTTCTCCGCGAAAACAATTTTTGCAGGAGGCATTTGGACTTGGACGGGGTCCGCGGCCGACTACCGTAAGACAGTGAAAGCTTCAATACCCGCTCTTACACAGTGCAAAAAGTGCGGCATAAAAGAAGTGATTGCAACTGCCTGGGGCGACGACGGTGCCGAGGCGAACTTGCAAAGTATTTTATACGGCATGCAGCTTTTTGCGGAATTTTGCTACACGGGTCAATATGATGAAACTGAAGTACGTGAGCACTTTCGCGTCTGCTGCGGTTTTGATAGTCAATCATTTCTTGACCTTTCCCTCTTTAATGAGATTCCGGGTCTAAAGCTGATGGAGCAGGGAACTGTAACGCCTGCGAAAACACTGCTGTATGAAGATCCTTTAATACCGCTTTTTGAAGAAGATTTTCGCGGGCTTCCGTGTGCGGAACATTACCATACGCTGACCGCCCGCTTCACAAATTACGCTGCTTCACAACCGCAATATCATTTGCTGTTTGACTTTTATGCAAAGCTTGCCGACGCCGTTTATTGGAAGTGCGTGTGGAGAGAGCGCGCCGCCGTCTGTGTTCGAACAAATAACCGTGAGGAAGCCGTGGAAATGGCCGAACTTGCTGAAGACTGCATCAAAGCACTTCAGACACTGAAAGGCGCGTGGGCATCCCTGTGGTACTCCACAAACAAGCCGTTTGGCTTTGAGGTAAACGATTTGCGTATTGGCGGGCAAATTGGCCGCTTTGAGACCGCGAAAATTCGCTTCGGGCAGTTTGCGCGCGGCGAGATTGATACCATTCCCGAACTTTTGGAGCCAAAGCTTCCATACCTGCGCGATCAGGACGGTACATTCCGCTGCCTCAACTCGTGGGGGGCTATCGCAACCGTATGCCGTATTGTAGGATAAAAACAAAATATACCTGAATTATTCAAAAAGCACCTGTATCGTTTCCTTGGGATACGATACAGGTGCTTTCATGTTGTAATAGAAGTAATAATGTTTTTCATAAAGATTGAACTCTGAAACAGCGTATCCGGTGCCAAATGTTATCATCCGCACAGTTCCCAATGGCCGGGGCCGCTCCGAAT
Source organism: Caproiciproducens sp. (assembly GCA_032090075.1). Classification (GTDB taxonomy): domain Bacteria; phylum Bacillota; class Clostridia; order Oscillospirales; family Acutalibacteraceae; genus Caproiciproducens. The sequence continues at coordinate 179 of DAMDEB010000107.1, read as the reverse complement.
TTTAAATTTATTTATAAAGATCAGCGGCAAGTTTCTTTAAAAACTCCTGATTGATTACTTCAAAATAATTATCTTTTTTCATTAAGACGCCCTTCGAGCAAAGATTGTTCAGCGTTCTTAAAAGATGCCGATAGCTTGTACCAAGCATTTCAGATATTTCAGTCAAATTCTCACGAAAT
>DAMDEB010000106.1:0-11571 GCA_032090075.1 Caproiciproducens sp. | reverse complement strand
TTTATCCGCTAAAGCAATCACCGTTTTCTCAGTAGGTGCGCTCTGTTCATTTTTCGAACCGATAGCTGCCTGAATGCGCGGAATGGAAAGTACTACTCCGACACCGACAACCAGTAAAAGAGTAAGGATGATAAACGCCTTGTTTTTGGCGTAATTCTTAAATTCAAATTTAAACACTGTCCAAAACTGCTTCATATCGCGTCCTCCGTGTATTCTACAAAAATATCATTGAGTGACGGTTCAAAAACCCTGATGCCGTCCAAATCAAACTCCTGTGCCGCAAGCGCTGAAATCAAGGCGCCCTTACAGTCGGCAGACTTCATTTTTATTTTTAACGAGTCACCAAGTTCACTCGTTTTTACAACAAGATCGGTTAACTTTTCGCGGCAGAACGCATCGATTTTCTCCCTTTGTGGGGAAGAAACGACAATCTTGCTGCGGTCGTAGGAGCGTTTAATCTCCTTGATATCGCCGGAAATCACAATTTTACCTTTGTTTAAAATTGCAATACTGTCACAGAATTCCTCGACATAATTCATTTGATGGCTTGAAAACAATACGACTTTTCCCTGTGCAATCAATTCCTTAACCACATCCTTGAGCATCATTGCGTTGACAGGGTCAAGGCCGGAGAAGGGTTCATCAAGAATTACGAACTCCGGGTCGGTGATCAGTGTGGCTGCAAGCTGGATTTTTTGCTGATTGCCCTTGCTCAGCGTATCAAGCCTTTTGTTTATGTATTCGCCCATCTCGAGCCGGTCAAGCCAACGGACAGCGGACGCTTTCGCGTTTTTTGCGCTTACGCCGCGCAGTTCAGCCAAATAGAGCAACTGCTCCAAAATCGGTTTTTTAGGATATAGCCCGCGTTCCTCCGGCAAATATCCGATATTGATGCGCCGACGGTGAATCGGCTCACCGTCCATTAACACCTTGCCGCTATCCGGCGGAAATACGCCCATGATAATGCGTATGGTTGTAGTTTTACCGGCACCGTTACGTCCCAACAAACCGAGTGCACGGCCGCTTTGCGTCTGCAAATCTACATTTTGCAGCACTTGTTTTTCACCAAAGCTTTTTGTGAGCCCCTGAGTTTGAAAATTCATGTTCACCCTCCTGTATTCATATCATTGTATTAACACAATAATACGTTATAAGAATTAATAAGTCAAGTCAAAATTTCTTTCTGTAATAGAGATTGCTCGCTCCATAAATCACCATCATCGCAATTATAACCACGAACAATGTAAAACAGATATCCGAATTTATTCGGCTGCTGATCACCGCTGCCATTAACAAAAGATAGACAACAATTACAAACGTGCTAAAACCGGTTTTTTGCTGGATGAGCAGTTCCCGCTCATCATTGGTTTTGATATACATCGCGTTCAGCTTCTGGGGATTTTTAATTGTGTGCAGCCACGAAACTATGCCGTAAATTTCCACTGCTACAAACCCAATAACGCCTCCACCCGTCATACTGATCATATCTTTATTCGAATACCCCATTTTGGGTAAGGAAGGAACGACAAGCGTCGTCCCAAAAATCAGAAATACCACAATTAAAAGAGCGCTTAATATTGCCAATTTAATGCAGGAATAAATCAGCGACTTTTTATACTTTTCCATTGGTTTCCCCCTCTGTGAAATCAAAAATCTCTTCAATGGTTGAATCAAAATATCTTGCAATTTTATAGGCGAGAATAAGTGAAGCGACATACTTCCCATTTTCGATTGAAATGATGGTCTGGCGGCTCACGCCAACAGCCGCCGCCAATTCCTCCTGTGTTATTTTCTTCATTTTACGTAGTTCCTGTATTTTTGTATGCATAGCTTCACCTCTCAATGTAAACTTTGCTTTGCAATTATAGTATAGTTAGCTTTACATTAATTGTCAAGCTTATTTTACATTGTTTTAGAATTTTTTAAACAAAATATATTTTTATATGCTCCGTCAGATACAGAAAATATAATTGCTGAATTGGAGTAAAAAACCGCGATTGAATTGAATATGATTTTAAATTCTTTCAGAGTTTGAAACTTGTAAGATTATGTGTTAATATAGCTAAATTGAGAAAAGTATTGACAGCTTCACGCATTTTTCTTTTTTAGTATTCATGTGCTTTTCCAGAGGAAACAACAATCGCAAGGTTAAAATTGCAGCCAGGGCAAACAATTGAAATTTCAATATGAGGTAGATGAAAATGAAAACGGTTATTACAATTTCCAGAGAATACGGCAGCGGCGGACTTGAAGCGGGCAAAAAGCTTGCGGAAAAGTTAAACATTCCTTTTTATGATAGGGAACTATTAACCCTTATTGCCCAAAAGGACGGACTGAATGAAAAAAGATCCGATGAGGCGCAATCTGACGATATCCCATTTTCAACTCGAGCGGAAATAATTAAAAAGGCGGTTCAGAATGGTTCCTGCGTGTTTGTCGGATGTTGTGCCGACTATGTGCTGCGCGATGAAAATAACGTTTTTAACATTTTCATTTACGCCGATGAATTTTGCCGTATGGATCGAATTATGCAAAAATACCATATTGAGCCAGAACAAGCTGCCAACTACATAGTAAAAAAGAATAAAGAAAGAGCTGTTTACTATAACCTCTATACCAGCAAAAAATGGGGTGATCCCGAAAATTATCAGCTAACTCTTGATTCGGGAGCCACTGATACGGATGACTTAGCGGAACTGATTCACGCAGAAATCGCTAAGCGGAAACTTCCGATATAAGGAAATTCACCCATCTATCACATGTGATAACTGTTTCTAATCTGTAATGGGCACCGTTTAAATAACAAGCCGCACGTTTCGATAAGCGTGCGGCTTGTTCTATATACAAATTCTTTTTGATACTACTCTCCAATTAAAATTCAACGCGCTTGACGCAATAAAAACGTAATTTCATGTTTTTATAGGATTTTAGTATGATTCTTTAAAAATTCACTTGACAGAATACAATTAACGTTATATAGTTAGTTACACAACTAACTAACTAACTGAGTAAGAGGTGAAAAAATGACTTTTGCAGAGGAAAAACCTATCTACTTGCAAATAGAAGAAAAAATCGAGGATGCCATTTTAGCAGGTGCGTTCAGTGAGGAAAGCCAAATTCCAAGCACAACTGAGTTTTCGGTAAACTATAAAATAAATCCGGCAACGGCACTGAAAGGAATTAGCCTTCTTGTGGACAGCGGAATTGTTTATAAGAGAAGAGGGCTGGGCATGTTTGTTTGCCCCGGTGCAAAAGAAATTATTCTCAGTAAACGCAAAAAGGATTTTTTTGACAGTTACGTATCCACACTTTTAAGCGAAGCAAAAAAACTGAATCTGAGCAGAGATGACATTTTCAAGATGATTGAGAGGGGTTATGACAATGAGCAAAATTGAAATCAAAAATATTACAAAAACATTCAACGATGTGACTGCGCTGAAAAATGTAAATGTCAATTTTGAAGAAAATCACATTTACGGGCTGTTGGGGCGCAACGGTGCGGGAAAAACCACGCTTTTAAATCTGATCACGGGTAAAATGTTCCCAACCAGCGGCGAAATCCTTGTTGACGGTGAGCGGGCGATTGAAAACGACCGGGCTCTTTCTAAAATATACTGCATGACGGAATTGAATCTTTACCCCGAAAAAATGCGGGTAAAAGAGGCCTTTCATTGGAGCGCCGGGTTTTATCCACAGTTTGATATGGAATACGCAAATGCACTGTGCAGTCAATTTGAATTAAAAACAAACCAGAAAATCAAAAATCTTTCCACCGGATACACATCCATTTTTAAAATCATCATTGCACTGTCCTGCGGTTCGAAAATCGTCATTTTCGACGAACCGGTTTTAGGGCTTGACGCAAACCATCGCGAGATGTTTTATAAGGAACTAATCCAAAATTACAGCAATCATCCGCGCACCTTTATCCTTTCTACACATCTGATTGAAGAAGTCGCAACCATTATTGACCGCGTAATCATCATTAAGAACGGTGAAGTCATTATGGATGACGAGGTGCAGAATGTTCTGAATCTTGGATGTACTGTAAGCGGCCCTGCCGGAGCGGTTGACCAATATATTGCAGGTAAAAAAGTGCTCGGTATTTCCACGCTTGGCGGCTTGAAATCAGCGTAGCTTTTAGGGCAAATCCACGATATTCCCAATAACCTTGAAATGGGTAAACTTGATTTACAGAAGCTGTTTATTCAGCTCACCAACTCTTAGGAGGCCGAAACAATGAGTAAATTACAGATGAAAACCGCATTAAAATATCATATATCCGATTACAAGAACACCGTCCTCATCATGTACCTTTGCGTTTACCTTGCCGTACTTATGATCCTTATTTTTGGCAATGTAAAAATTTCATCCTCCGGCAGCTCGGTTAGAATCTCAACAACCGGTGGGCTTGAAATCGCCTCTATGATTACCATTTTTGTTGTCGGTCTGAACTCCTTCAAAGAGAATTTTAAATTCCTCTCAGCAAACGGGATATCACGTAAAACACAGCTTTGCAGCACCATCGCTTCGTTAGGTATTTTATCCGCTGTTTTCGCGCTGATTGACACAATAAACAGTATTATTTTCACTCATGTCATGGTCTACCGTCCTATGCTGGTGCAGGCTTACGGCCCGCGCTACGGCTATGCATTGAATGTGTATCCCTTCCGCAGCCCGGTTTTAACCGCGCAAATTCTCGCTGAAGATTTTTTGTGGCTTCTCTGCACATGCTTTTTTATTTCAATGATCGGACTGTGGATTACAACCCTGTTTTACCGTATGAACAGGGGTATGAAAATTGCCGTTGGTATTGCAGTACCGGTACTGCTGCTAAACGGACTGCCGTATTTAGACGAACTGTATTTTGGGGGAGCATTCTTAAAAGCCTTGGCTCGCGCTGCAAGTGCGGCATGGGGATTATCCGGCGGATACAACCCATACATTGCCATGCTCAGCATGCTCGTTTTCTCCGGAATTTTCGCCGCACTGACGTTCCTGCTTGCACAAAGGGCGGCCCTCAAAAAATAGTGTTCACCTATTTTGAGATGAGGTTTTGAGTTTACGTTGATTATCAATAAAATTAGTATAAAATAAATATAGCTTCCTCGTAATTTAATTAATTATTAGAAATATTACTCTGCAATTATATAATATTATTAAAAATAGCCTATCTGATAATTAATTAACGAGGAGGACTCTGAATGAAAGCATCGGTAAGCAAAAAAACTATTTTTCTGGCTCAGTTTGCCATGTTGCTTGCGATTGAGGCCATCGTTTGCTTCACTCCCCTTGGCTCACTGCCAATCGGGCCGATGGTGGCAACGCTCGGCATGGTACCTGTTATCATAACCGCGATTATTTTAGGTACGCCCGCCGGCACTGCTATGGGATTTTTTACCGGTCTGTTCAGCTTTTTGGTAATGACCTTTACCCCGCCAACTCCTGTGGCTTTTGTATTTACTCCGTTTTATTCAATCGGGGCAGTTCATGGGAATTTCTGGAGCTTAGTGATTTGTTTTGTTCCAAGAATCCTTGTCGGTACGGTAACCGGACTTTGCTTTAGCTTATTCTCACGGCTAAAATGGAACAAAGTTTTCGCTTTTAGTGTGAGTGGTGTACTGGGCAGCTTAACCAACACCATTTTAGTTTTGGGCGGAATCTATGTTTTCTTCGGGCAAAGCTACGCCACCGTAATTGGCAAAAGCTTTGACGTGCTGCTTGGTATAATCGGACTGTCCATTTTGACAAACGGCGTTCCGGAAGCGGTAATCGGCGGTATTGCAGCCTACGCGATTTGCTACCCAATCAAAAAGCACATGAGTCACAGCTTTGAATAAATATCATCAAACGGCACACAATATCAGCATAATCTTATAAAGAGGTGCTGAAAACGACTCAATTACAATGCGATGTTATGAACTGTGCAAATAACAAGGATAATTGCTGCTGTAAGCCTAACATTCAGGTGAATGGCCCCTGTGCCTGCGGCTCCGAACAGACTTCCTGTTCCTCTTTCCTTGATGCAACCAACAGCGCACAAAATTCGGTGGGGTGCAGTATGCCCAATACCTCGCTTGAGGTAAGCTGCGATGCAAAAAACTGTACTTTTTATGCAAACGAAAAATGTGGCGCCGACCACATCAGTGTAAGCTCCGGGGAAGATAATCCGGATACTGCATCAAAAACACAATGTGCAAGCTTTCAAAGCAAATAAAAATGTCTGTCCAACGGCGATATCTGGTTTTAAATTAAAATTCAGTTCAAAAATGGGCTGTGCCAATCCGGCACAGCCCATTTTCTATGTATACTAAAATCCATAAAAAGGTTGATCAACCTTTTTATAGTGCGAAGCGCGTTGGATTTTGGACGTGTTTTGCGCTTATTTGCGCAAGACAAAGCTCAGCGCAGCCGGGCGCTCTTTAATTAAAGATTCGTATTATAACTTAATAAATTGATTTTCAGCAACATCAAACAGCCCGATATCCGTAATGCGCAGTTCCGGAATCACCGGCAGCGACAGGAACGAAAGATTTTGGAAAACATCGATGTTTTCCGGCACGCCCATCCTGTGGGCACAGTCAGCCATTCCACGCAACTGCTCAATCATATCCGCGCTCTGATCATCGGTGAAAAGTCCGGCAATCCGAAGCTTCAGGGTATTAACCGCTTTGCCGCCTCGAACAATCGTGTAACCGCCTCCGCAAGCCTTCAGTTCTTCAATCGCGGCGAGCATATCGGCGTCATTGTCGCCAATGACAATCAAATTATGCGCATCGTGGGCAACCGTGGAGGCGACAGCACCGTTTTTCAAGCCGAACCCCTTCACCACACCGAGTCCGATACGGCCCGACCCATCGTGCCGCTGCACAACCGCTATTTTCAGCAAGTCATCCCTGGGGGCGAAAGTTCCGTTTTCCTGCGGCAGCTGCATCATCAATTTTTTGGTGACGATTTCACCGGGAATTACACCAATAACCGGGAACTCACCGTGCACCGTCAATTCCAGACAACTTTTTTCTAATTTCGGCACATGAACACTGTTGGTAATTTTATCGGGCGCCTCCGTTTTAACATCGTGATACTCGATTTCATGAATGGAAACACCATCCTTGTAAACATCGGCAATCGAAAGTTCATCAAGGCTGTTCAGTACAACCAAGTCGGCACGGAATCCCGGTGCGACCGCGCCGATATCCTTTAAGCCGTAAACCCGGGCGGGATTTAAGGTTGCAAGTTTAATTGCCCGAATCGGGTCTAAGCCAAGCCGAATTGCCATTTTAATATTATGGTTGATGTGACCGTGCTTCGCAGTATCAGCGAGGTGAACGTCGTCGGTGCAAAACACAAAACGGTCAAAACTGATGCCGTCTTTCAACGCGCCGCTGATAATGCGTGTCAGATTTTTGGCTGCCGAGCCCTCCCTAATCTGTACAATAAAGCCTGCGCGCAGCCTTTCAAGAGCACCTTCGTACTCAGAGCATTCGTGGTCGGTATCCACCCCGGCAATCCGGTAAGCCTGTAATTTTTTCCCGGACAGTCCCGGTGCGTGCCCGTCGATTGTTTTGGGCTGCAGCAGTTCGATTTTTTCAAGCAAATCCTGGTTGCATGCAGTCACAGCCTCATAGTTCATCACTTCACCAAGGCCGACAATGTGTGGATTTTCACAGATTTTTTTCATCTGCTCCACATCGAAAACTGCACCGTTATTATCATACTGGTTAAGCGGCACACAGGAAGGCAGAACATAATATATATTCAGTTTACAGGCTTCGCTGTCCTTTAAAATATATTCAAGTCCCTTTAGGCCGGCGACATTAACAATTTCATGCGGATCGGCAATGACAGTTGTGGTTCCGCAGGGCAAAACCTTTTTCGCAAAAATGCTGGGTGCTACCATCGAGGATTCAATATGTACGTGTGCATCAACAAAACCCGGCGCAATGATCTTTCCGGTCATATCAATTTCCCGTGCTCCGTGATAATCGCCCACACCGGCAATATACCCGTCCCTGACCGCGATATCTGCGGTAAACAGCTTTTCAGTGAAAACATCAACAATACCGGCATTCTTTAGCACAATATCCGGCTCTTCTTCACCGAGAGAAGTATGCATCAGTCTCTTTTTTTCTTCGGTTTCCACATTAGCACCTCCAGGTAAATTTTTATTATCATATCACAATGAAAAAAAAGTTTCAATGCAAATAATAGTTTGTCAGAGTCTTGTCATATTTTGTAACAAATCTTGTGATAATGGTTTACATATGCTATACTATTGCCAATAATGATAGATTAGAAGGTGTATATATGAATCTACAAAATCACGGAAAAGCGGTGCTTGCTTTGGTGGCCGCAGGTATGCTTGTCTTAAGCGGATGCGGCAAAACCAGCAGCACCTCAAACACATCGCAGGAAAGCTCAGCAGCGCAAAGTGCGGTTTCTTCTTCGCTGCAAAGCGCTGTTTCTTCTTCTGCGCAAAGTACGATTTCCTCCTCGCCTGTAAGTTCACAGAGTACATCATCGGCTGCTCCCACTGTGACGGGAGCAGTTGAAAAAGGTGACAAAGAAGAGGCCAGTTACCTTGATGATGCCGTGTTCATCGGTGACTCGGTATCATTAAAGCTGAAAAATTTTGTTACGATAAAGCGTAAAGTCAACGCTGGATTTTTTGGCAAAGCACAGTTTTTAGCCGCCGGCAGCATGGGCAGCGGAAACGCGCTGCAGCCACTGAACTCTTCCTCGATTCATCCGTCTTACAACGGCAAAAAGGCGCTTCTTGAAGACAACGTGGCGGCAATGAACGCTAAAAAAGTATACATCATGCTCGGCATGAACGATCTGGCTCCGTATGGAATTGACGGAGCGGTCAAAAATATGGAAAAGCTCCTTTCCAACATCAAAGCCAAATCACCCAGCGCCGTTTTTTATGTGCAGTCCGCAACTCCAATGGTAGAAGCAAAGCAAATGAAAACGCTCAACAATGCAAATATTGCGTTATACAATGCGAAATTGAGCGAAATGTGCAAGGAGAAAGGTTACTATTTTCTTGATGTCGCATCCGTTATGCGTGACAGCAAAGGAAACCTGCAGAAGGAGTACTGCAGTGACCCCGCTGGTTTAGGAATCCACTTTACCGACACTGCCTGTGATGTTTGGATTGACTACATTTTAACTCATACCGTAAAATAAAGGAGGACTGAAAATGAAAAAGCTTTTTTCCATATTTCTTACCGCGGCCCTGCTTTGTTTGCTGGTTGCATGCGGCGGCACAAAGGAGGCAGACCTTTCCAAGGTGGGCGCGGACATGAAAGCGAAAATCACCAACACTGAAATGATGGAATTATCTACGGAAAATTTCATGCAGGCTTACGGCATTGATTCCGCTGATATAAAACAATCTTTCGCTTACGTTGATTCAACCGGCATTAAGGGCGATGAAATTGTCTTTTTTGAAGGCAAGGATGATGCTGCAACAAAGCGTATCAAGGAAAAACTCGACGAACGCTACAAGCAAAAGGAAGTTGAAATGAAAGATTACCTGCCGGAGGAATACGCGGTGCTGAAAAAATGCAGTGTGAACCAGAACGGCAATTATGTAAGCATGATTGTATCCCCGCAATATGAAGAACTTACAAAAATTTATAATGCAGCTGTCAAAAAATAAACCGGATTTATTTTGAAATTTCAATAATTCGGTCGGCGTCGTCAGTCATTCTTTGCATATCAGCCTTTTCGAGCACAATATTTCCCGCTTTGACATTTTCAGATACTTGTTCCATTTTTCTGGCTCCGCAAAGTACATTTATATTTTCGCTTCGCGCGATTGTCCAGGCGATTACCAAATTTCCAAGTGTACTTTCATACTTTTTGCACAGATCACTCCATCCTGCAAGCATTTCCAAAACAAGCTTTCTGTTTTCTGGCACCCACCATTTTCTGTTGTCCCGGACTTCACCCGGTTTCACCACATAATCCATTCCGATTTTTCCCGTTAACAAACCCTGTTCAAGCGGCGAATAGGCCTGGACTGAAATGTCATGGCTTTCGCAAAGCGGCAATAAGATTTTTTCCAACTTGCGGTCAACCATACTGTATTTTTCCTGAATTACATCTAACTGTCCGTATTTTAAATATTCTTCAATTTGGGAAGCATTTACATTGGAAGCCCCAATGGCACGGATTTTGCCTTCCTTCTTCATTTTCTCCAGTTCTCCCATTGTTTCCTGAATTGGAGTGGGACAAGGTTCGACGCTCTGCCAATGCGTATAAAGAACATCAATATAATCTGTTTGCAGCCGTCTTAGGCTGTTTTCAAGGTCCCTCCTGATTCCTGTGGCCGACAGGTCACGATACACAGCATGGCCATCTCTTGAAAAATGGAAGGAACCTGCTTCGTTCTCCCACTGCAAAGCACATTTTGTGGACAAAATCACTTTCTCTCGTTTTCCCTTTAAAGCTTTGCCCACCACTTCCTCGCTGTGACCGAATCCATAAACAGGGGCAGTATCAATCCAAGTAATTCCTTGTTCCAGCGCACAATCGATTGCCTTGATTGAAACACTGTCATCATTTTCGCCCCACCAGGTTCCCCCGCCGATTGCCCAGGTTCCCATTCCAATCGCCGGTGTCGTAATGCCGGATTTTCCAATTTTAATCGTTTTCATCAATAATTCCTCCATTTATTTTCAGCGTATATTTTATAATATTCTATCACATCAATCTGAATAATGTTAACAAAATATTCTATTCCCGCTAAAATCAAAATTTATTTTTGAAAAAAATATTGGCGATTACGCATTTGCATTTATCCAGTGCGAACATTGATCACATACTTAAAAATTCCGCTCAAATATAGATTGACATTTCGAGTTAGCAATGGTAAACTGTAGATAGTAATATTGGAATAAGCAATTATCAAATTATTTTGAAAGAAGGATTTTTATGTTAAACAACGAAGTTGCAACACTTTTAAATAATCAAATTAATAAGGAATTTTTTTCCGCTTATCTTTATCTTGATATGGCAAACTACTACTTTTCCAAGAGCCTGAACGGCTTTGGCAACTGGTTCAAAGTGCAGGCACAGGAAGAACGCGACCATGCAAACTTGTTCATTTCTTATCTTCTCAATAATGACGGTGATGTTTCGCTCGGCGCAATTGATGCTCCGGGAAAAGTTTTTTCGGATTTTAAGGCTCCGCTGACGGAATCCCTCGTTCATGAACAATACGTAACGTCATTGATTAATACAATTTATGCGGAAGCGGTAAAAATCCGTGATTTCCGCACAACACAGTTCCTTGACTGGTTTGTAAAAGAGCAGGGCGAGGAAGAAAAAAACGTTGATGAATTAATCAAACGTTTTGATTTATTTGGCAGCGATGCGAAAGGCCTGTACATGCTCGATTCCGAGCTTGCCACCAGAATTTACGCCGCTCCGTCGCTTGTAATCTAAACCTACAAATTTTTATTTACAAATATTCAATAAAGTACCCCCTGCTGCAGTTTTTTATTCTGTGAACTGAACCAGAGTCAACGGACAAAGGATAAAAAGCCCTACCGCAGGATATTG